>DJHI01000291.1 GCA_002431715.1 Armatimonadetes bacterium UBA5829 | reverse complement strand
GGCACAGCCCAGAGCCAGTCTCTGTTTCCAGCCCATCGAGAGTTCCCCTGTGAGGCTGTTTTCTCGGCCTACAAGGCCCGCCATATTAAGAATCCAGTCCTTGCGCTGCCGGAACCGCTCTGGAGGAACACAGTAGATACCCGCGTAGAGCTCGATGTTCTCGTAGACTGTAAGATCGTCATATAGCGAGAACTTCTGGGACATGTATCCAATGTGCGTCTTGATCTCCTCGGACTGTGTATTGATGTCCAGTCCGGCAACCGTTCCCGTACCGGCGGTAGGCTCGATGATCCCACAGAGCATACGGATAGTCGTGGACTTACCTGCTCCGTTGGGACCGAGGAAGCCGAATATCTCACCTCTCGGTACGGTGAAGCTCACTGAGTCGACTGCGACAAAATCTCCGAACTTACGCGTGAGCTTATCGACCGTAACAGCCATCTCCCGCATCTCAGTCTACCTCCGCAGTCCCGCCGGAGAGCATTGATACAAACACGTCCTCAAGGGTTGGCGATATTTGCTTTACATACTCGACCTGCATATCCGGCCGCTTCAGCGCAGCTTCCACTGCCTGTTGGTCGCGCTGAGCACTCTTCACCCATACATGGAGCTTGTCGCCGAATATCTGCACGGAGATTACGCCGGAGGCTTGAGACAGCAGATCCCTTGCTGTCTTTTGCGGAGAGCAGACTACTTCAATCAGGTCGCCGCGCATTTCTTGTTTGAGGCTATCGGGAGTGTCGCACCTAATGATCCGGCCCTTATCCATCAGCGCCACGCGGTTGCATCGTTCGGCCTCGTCCATATATGGTGTGCTCACAAACAGTGTCATTCCGCCAGACACCAGGTTATAGAGTATCTTCCAGAAATCGCGGCGCGATACCGGATCGACTCCGGTGGTCGGCTCGTCCAGAAACAGCACCTCGGGTTTGTGCATCAGTGTGCATGTGAGCGCAAGCTTTTGTTTCATACCTCCCGAGAGATTCTGTGCAAGCCGGTCTGTAAACTGGGTCATACGACTCGACTGAAGAAGCTCCCGTCCACGCGCCGCCTGCTCGGCCCTCGGGATATGGTGGATGTCCGAAAAAAACCGGATGTTCTCAGCCACTGTCAGGTCTCCGTAAAGACTGAATCTCTGTGACATGTAGCCAATCCTGCGCTTGGCCGCTTCCGGGTTTTCGAAGACGTCTATTCCGGCGACGATTGCATCGCCCGACGTGCAGGGCATGATGCCGCAGAGCATTCGGATCGTAGTGGTCTTGCCCGCACCGTCCGGGCCCACCAGTCCGAATATCTCACCTGTTCTGACTTCCAGATTGACACAGTCCACCGCAACCGTCGACTTGAACTCCTTGCGCAAACCCTGCGCCAGTATAGCCGTGCCATCCATATCGCTCACCGCCGTCCGTCATGCTTGCCGTTCAGATAGATGGTGGCGTCGGCCGGCATACCTGGTTTTAGCATATGCTCGCGGTTGTCCAGTTTCACCTTCACGCCATACACCAGCTTGACCCGCTGTTCTTGAGTTTGGATGTTCTTTGGGGTGAACTCCGGCTTATCAGATATCTCAGTGACCCTGCCGTGGAACTTTCGTCCGGAGTAGGCATCCGTGACGACATCGGCTTTGTCGCCGATTCTCACGTCAAGTTTCGGCAATGGGACATACACTCGCACCCAGACCGAGCCTAGGCTGGCTATCCGGACAATTGGCATACCCGGCGTAACCATCTCGCCAAGCTCGGCGCTTTTCAGGATGACGGTTCCGGATTCCGGCGCCCGCACCACCAGATATTGTTCGGTCGCCTTTGCGGCGGAGAGTGTTCCGGAAGCTTGCTCAACCTGACCGCGGGCGACATCTATGGCCTGCTTGGTAGGCCCGGCTACAAGCAGATCGAGATGGGCCCGGGCTGCATCAACTTGCTGCTTTGCCGTATCGTATTGTGTTCGTGCTGCCTCAACCTGCTGCTTGAGCTGTAGGCGGTCGTTATAAAGCTCTTTGACAGCATCGTAGTTGAGCTTCGATCCTTCGAGCTGTGCCTTGGCCTGGGCAAGAGCGGCCTTTGCCTGTTCACGCTGCTCGGACCGAGCACCTGCGCGAAGCTCCGCAAGCCGAGCCTCCGCAGCATCCAACGCCGCATTCGAGGCATCGCGCTTGGTCACAGCCGCATCCCGCGCCTGGCCGGAGATTGCTCCAGCAGCGTAGAGCTTCTCCGCGCGTTTGGCATCCTCATCTGCGTTTATCTTCTGTGCCTTGGCCTGGGCCACATCTGCTTCGCCCTGATGCAGTTCTTCGATCCTTGTCCCGTGTTCGATCTCATCTAGACGAGCCTTGGCCTGATCGCAAGCATGCTTTGCTGCGTCGTAGCCGGCCTTTGCATTCACATACCGGGCCTTGAGCTCCGTACTCTTCGCATAGGTCTCATTGGCAATGGATAGGTTCGTCAACGCACCCGATGCAGCAGCCTGGGCCTGCTGGAGATCGGCTTGTGCCTGCCTTACATCTTCTTCCCGCGATCCTTTAGCTAGATCACTCAAGTGTGCTTTAGCAGCATCCAGCGCTCCTTTCGATTGCTCGACCTGGGCTTTTACCTCGTCACCATCAATTACGGCTATCACCTGACCCGCTTGGACATGGTCACCTTCGTCTACAGTCAGCTTCACAATATGACCGGAGACTTTGGGACTTATGTCGATCTCGGTAGCCTCTATTGTTCCGTTTGCGACTACCGTGTTGGTAGGTCCCTCGGTTCTATGTGCCAATATTGTCCACACACCGCCAACAATGATTGCCATCACCACGAGCGGAACAATTTTCTTTGCAGGCAGAGACTTGTGGATTTTCATCTCCATACACCTCCCAGGAACATGTCGGTCATTCGAGATGCATAGTCCTCAATGCTTTTTTCCATCCCAAAAGTGCCTGGTGCGATGCTGCTCATGATGCCGAGTCCGATGACTTGACCTATAGTCGCACGGACAGCGAAACTCGCGTCTATCTCACGAAAGGCGCCTTCATGCTGTCGCTTGGTAATAAAGCTGTTCATGACCTCGATTGCCGGGCCCGTTACCCGGGTCAGGAATAGTTCGGCCAATGAATTATCGAAGAACATCTGCGCGATGATTGCTTTGAGAACACCGGAGTGCTCGCTCCACAACCGCAACCGGCCCAGGATGATTGCGTGGATCACATCCCTATCCGACATCCCTTCGGTCTCTTCCAGGGTATGCTTGAGTGACTGGAGGATCAACTTCTCCATCAAAGCCATCAATACATCTCTCTTCGTCGGGAAGTAGATGAAGATGGTGCCCTCGGCAACTCCTGCCTCAGTGGCGATCATCTTTGTCGTGGTGCGTTCGAAACCGCGCTCTGCGAATAACCGGGCGGCAACTTCGAGGATGGTTTGCCCTTTGTCCGAAATGCTGCGCCTATGTTTTTCTTGCGACTTATATGCCATACGTTTTCGTTTGCCCCCGTAGTACAATGCATTCAGCTTTTAGCTGAGTGAGTGCTCACTCATATTTTTCCACAATATATATCGAAAGTCAAGCAGTGAAAATTCACGTAGTTGTCAGCCTTCGTAATATCCACCAATAGGATGGCAAAACAACGATTTCTCCTGAATCTCAATATCAGCTTATAACGTCTATTTGCAGCAATTCCAGCAAAAAGTAATTGATGGGGTGTACTGGGAAAAACAGCCAAACATGCTCGCAAGTTACGAATAGCATTTAATCAAAACATACCAGTTCCGTTCGAGGATTCTAGCTCTGATGACAATGCAGAGAAACTAAGGGATTTATTGAAAACATCTAGGTCTCAATGCAAAAGAGGCTGCTAAGCGTTTAGGAGTCACGGTCATTACCGTCTCGCACTGGGAAACTGGACAAATCATCCCAACTAAGGCTAATCGAAGACAATCGGAAACCTTTTTGCTCAACATTCTATCTCCGCAAAAAGACAGCTAGGATTAACATCGATCTCGCACCCGAAAATTAAGTCTGCTTGTGTATTTTAGCAAGGTGCTTGATAATCATCTTCGCTATATATGGAAGAGTCTGAGCTAAAATCTTGCAATCGAGGCCCAAAGACCAATGGCTGACGTACCACTCTTCCATTTGAATCCTCGATGCATAATCCATATCATCTTTTCTATTGACCTGCCACCAGCCCGTCATTCCCGGTTTCGCGGATAATATTAACTCTCTTGATTCGCCGTACATCAAGGTCTCTTCATAGAGCACAGGTCTTGGCCCTACAAGACTCATCTCACCGCGAAGAACGCTAATAANNGCTGAGGCAATTCATCAATGCACGTTATCCTGAGAAACTTACCAAGCATGGTGACACGCGGATCATCTTTCAATTTAAATTGAGCTATATACTGCTCTCGCAAGTGCTCATCTCGAACGATTAACTCTTCGGCCCCCACTTCCATTGTCCGCAGTTTCAAAATTGTGATTGGCTTACCGTTGAGGCCTATTCGCTGTTGGCGATAGATCGCCGGTCCACCATCTCGTTTTATGAAAAATGAGAATATAGCGATCAACGGCGCGGTGATTATAAGTGCAAATAATGCTACTAGCATTTCGGCCCAGCGCTTAATTATATGCCCAGCACCTAATTGCTTGTGTTGCAGAGAGGACGGCAGTGGTCTATCCATCGATCTGAGATCAACATCGTAGGACCTGCCATATTCTACACCTAAATCATGACTTATGATCTTGTGCGCCATCCAAAATCTCCAATTCAAGCACTGTTATTCTTAGTGTTTTACAAACCTGACCTGATCACTAATTATTCCCTTGCCGTCATACCTAACCCTAAGTCCGCGAATCCGGCCTATATTGGGAATATCATTGCTTGTAGACAGCCCCTCAATTTCAACCTCGGTGCCATCTTTAGTCGGAAAACGAACACTCGGATCAGGCAGATCAACACCTCTGGCAACTCTAACGCCTGTGTGGCCTTTATCGTTGGGCAATCCGCTTCCATCATCAAGGAAAAACCATTCATTCTCTCCATCCTTGCCATAACCGCTGGACTTGCCCCTAATTTTTATGAGAAGCATATCAGTATTGCGCCCGACAGCTTTTAATGCTCCGGGGGTATTGCCGAATGCGGTACCTCCACATTCCCTGACACTCACGCTTATTGGCTCCGGTATATCATGTGGATCTCCATGTTTGCACTTCGGCGTTTCTGTCAGCCTGAAAACTCGTCCTGCATACCAAACCGATTTCAACTGGCCCTTCATAGAGATTATCTTATCGCCTTCAGTTAACCGATCAGGTAGAAACTCGCCGTGATTGGTCTCTACCCATAACCCAGCGCCTGCATCACGAGNNATCCTTATAAATGTCACAACAGACTCGCTGCCGGTCTGCGGCTTGAATATTACATATCCGTCCTCTGCCTTTTTCATATTTGCAAGAGCGGTAAAAGTGCGCGTTGAATTAGATGTGCCGGCGTCAGCCGCTATGGCAGCAATAGATCTTCGCTCTATGGCGCCCTTGGATATGATCGCGACTGCGACCACTAATGATATCCACATGAAACCTCGTTCATTAATGCGCTTTGTCATCTTTTCGATCCTTTCCAAGGGGTTCGAGGGAGAGGCCTATTACTGTCGGACCGTGCTCCACCTGAGCGAAATCAAGCGTTCTGTCGGCGTAACCATTGCATTGCAGTGTCAGATGATAATCCTGACCTATGAGCCTTTTGCGTATATGTTTGAAAAGACAGATTCCATTCTTGTCTGAGGAGCAAGTTCTGCCGAATGAGGCAATTGTCATTGTTACTCCTTCGATAGGAGTTCCAGCTTGATTGATTGCTCGCACCTGAATATCACCATAGGGCAGTTCACCTGGATTGCCTAATTCAAACCACTTGTGACTTAGTTTCTCTCCGTAACTAGGATAAAGAATAGGAAGAGTCTTGCTTGAAATGAACGCTATCACAACCAATCCTGCAACAACCGCTAAAGGAAATACATATCTCTTGGAAATATCGGAGCCGTTCGGCTGCACTGTCGGAGTATCTCTTGCGGCCATATAGCCCATCCATGTTCCTATTAGAGCTGGGATCATAGGCATAACGGGTTGATACCAATAATGCACATCAACCAAAAGCGATAACAGATATCCGAATGCCCCAGCCGCACAGGCGACCAGAGCCATCCGCTCAGATGGAGAATCCAACGACTCCCGCGCGTGGATGTACACCTTTGCGCTGCAATAGAGCACGAGACCGAAAATAAGCAATCCAATAAGGCCCGTGTTGCAAAGAATCTCTGCTATGATATTGTGACAGTGCAGATGGTCCTCGATCATCGAGCCGTTCGTTCTTATCATATGCTCAGTGTAGCTGGAGTGCCAGGAGCCTATACCGTTACCGATCAACGGGCTGCTAACGAACTGCCGCATAGACCACACCAGCATCATTCCCCGTTGTTCATGCGGTTGGCGAACAATTGTGAGTGTAGTCACAACAAAAATCACTACAACAGCCGCAATTAAGATACCGGCTACTATTCGACGATCTATCTTGCTTCCTCGCGGTCGCTGCAGAATAATAAACAACGCCCCGGCAATCAGCCCAATAAGAGCCGCCCTGGTTTGAGAAAGGAATATGCAAACGACAAAGAATGCTATAATCGCTATTGCCGGGAAGCGAGACTTTTTGGGGATGAACATCATAGAGCCAAAAGATACGGCTATAATCAGAAGTAAGTAATGGCCAACATGACTGGGTCCAGCGAGAGAATCCGCACCGAATCGAGGAAAAGAGGGTTGTGCAATGTAATATCTTAAGCTGATTGCAAGTAATTCCAGACAAGCAATGGTGATAGAGATTAGTAATACCCTAACTCCCCGGGCAAGAAAAGCAGCCTGGAATGCTATGATAAAACTCAACAGCACAATGGGAAGCTGACCGAACTGGAGATTATACGGCAGGGTCCAAAGCCCGAATGTTAGCAAAGCTAGGCCCCAATAGGGTGTTGCCGCAGCGTGTTTAGTCCGCCGGGTTAATGCGACCACCAGAAGCGCAATGGGCAGAGCCAAAAGTGCATAAATAACAATCGCCTGTGGTTTATCGGCTGTCTCAAAGAATGTGTATCTGTGAAAATGAATGTAGCTCAGTAATGAGAACAGGCCATACCATACGATGCCGAGAAGCAAGAATCCCTTGCACTGTTTACTGCAAAGAATATTGAGTAATGGCTTGAACTGCATAGGAGCAGCCGCTGCAAGCACAGCCATTGAAGCCAGAAGAAACGAGATATCATCGACTGGCAATTGGTAATGCAGCCGCTGCAGCGCCGAGAACCCCAGCAGCAGCCCTAGGCCTATCTGAAGAAGCCAACCCAGTGTTTGCCCAGTGACAGGTTTTTCGGTAGTGGGCTGAATGATTACTTCATCCCTATCTAATGTTTGCTGTTCCATGAATAACCTCATCTTCTTTTGTCTCGACTGGTGGCGAAGGAATCTGCTCAACAAGAGATTCGGGCAGTATTTCGCTTAAGACAGAGCAGAAAGATCGCTTGAATGCCTGGCTTGAAAAACGCTCGGCGTTTCTACGTGCGCTTATGGGATTGAAAGTCATAGACTCCAGCTTTAAAATAGATTCGCAAAGAGCATCAACAGTAGATTCTTTAAATATCAGGCCAGTGAGTCCATCAATAACCGTCTCGGTGGCTCCACCGCGGCCATACGCCACTACCGGCCTTCCGCTCGCTTGAGCCTCGACAGGAGTCAGCCCAAAGTCCTCTTCGCCGGGGAAAAGTAGTGCCCTGCAGTGGGACAAAAAATTCGCAACCTCTTCATCACGCAGGTTACCCCGAAACTCTACACTAGGCCCTGCTATCTTCCTCAGCAATTTTTCTTCAGGTCCGCTGCCTATGATAATCAATCGGCGCTTCAACTCATTAGCTGCTTGCACAGCAAGATCTAATCGCTTATAAGGCACAAGCCTCGATAGCACGAGATAGTAATCGCCGATGTCATCACTAATCTGGAATCGCGAAATATCTACACCGGGGTATACCACATCTGCTTCTCTGCGATAAAATTTCCTGATCCGGTCCCTGGTAGTGAGGGAGTTTGCAATAAAGCTGTCCACTCTGGCAGCGCTGCTGAAATCCCACATCCTCGCCCAATGCATAGCAGCAGCCATAATTGACTTACCTACACAACCGGCCCTTTTCGAATAATATGAAGCCGGATCGCAAGTCCAAGCGTATCTCAGTGGTGAATGGCAATAACAAACATGATAGGTTCGAGGTGGGCATATCACGGCTTTCGCAGCACAATGGCTGCTGCTTATGACGAGATCATAGCTCGAAAGGTCGAGTCCCTCGAAGTAAAGCGCCATCGACGGTAATAGCAGTCGATGATTCTTGTGTAATAGTGGAAAACGCTGCATGCTGGACGTGCGGATATCCCACTTTNNCTTTTTCCACGAACCGGGCAAGCAATCGAAGTCAGCAATGCTCGTGTATACCGGCGCATCCGGAAAAAGATCGTGGATATCACCCAAAACTCTTTCCGAACCGGCGAAAACATTTAATCTATCGTGTACGAGCGCGACTCTCATACTCTGCTGGACACCTCTTCCCTGGACAACCGACCATCTTCAAGATGGACGGGATTTGCTAAGCGTTTATGCATAGCTATTCTGAAGAGCTGGTCTAATGTAAGAGTACAACTAAAATAAGAGCAATTGCGACAGACCGGAAAAAGCTGCTTTCTAAGATGACTTTTAAGCTGTTTACGGGCATCCGATTCCCAAATTTCTCTGATACTGTAATCGCGGACATTTCCCATCGAATAATTTGCAAGATGCGGGCATATAGTGGTGGCTCCATCCGGCATCACCATCAGCACATTGGAGATATTCACACATCGCTTGATGGGAAATATACCGGTCCGGAAGGATTCGTCAGGTAAGCTACGTATAGGATCAGCCAGCACCCAAACATTTTTTGTTTCGGGAATATTGTTCAAGCCACTGCGAATTGCCTTAAGACCGTCTGCATCTAAATAAAGCTTCTCATCATCCAGAACCGCGAATCTGTCGGACGAAACGCATTCACCATTTAATATAGATTGCTCGACAGAGTGCATGGGTGAAGCGCAGACATAATGTAGCGAGAGGATGTCGACACCTAACTCATCTGCAAACCTGACCATATCTGGAATGCAGTCGGCATTTATTTGTGAGAGCACGGTGCTGATATGGATGCGCGGTCTCGAATAACCGTTTTTGCACTTGTAGTCAATCAACTGCTTGATACCGTCTAAGGCTTTTTGGAATGTTCCTTCAACTCCGCGAATAATATCGTGCCGCTCGTCGGGAGCATCGATGGAGATGTATACCATATCGGCGTATGAGCATATTTCTGCTGTCCAATTGCCGAGTCTGGTTCCATTGCTGTTGAAAGTTACAACCATGCCGCGTTCGCTGGCATGTTCGATCATTCTTCCAAAACCGGGGAGTATGGTCGGCTCTCCACCGCTCAGATAGACCCGCTCACAGCCGTAGTCCGCCAGATCATCGATGACTCTAAGCCATTCATCTTCGCTCAGCTCGTTTTTCCATCGAGGATTCTCATCACACCAGACACCGCAAAACTGACAGCGTAAGTTGCATTTGAAAGTAACGTCCAGCAGCCCCTGCTTTAGGCTGCTCTTGTGGAACTCACGCTCTCTGCGGATAATCTTGCCTATGTAATTTAATGCTACCCCGCCCTTACTCAACTGCTTTTCTGCCTTTCTTAATTTGCTAATTCAAAGCCGGCAGAAATCTGCCCACCCGTTTTCTCGGCTATAGCCACTAGCCTTTTTGCTGTTTTACGCCAGGAGAACGCATTGGTTTCCTCGAGCCTTACATACCCCCGCCTACTCAATTCCTGAGAAAGATCACTATTGCCAAGCACGCTTGCCATCGCACTTGCCATAGACTCCAAATCCTCAGGATCGAACAATACCGCCGCATCACCCACAACCTCCGGGATGGAGGCGGCATTCGACGCCGCTATCGGAACACCAAAGCTCATCGCCTCAACTAAAGGCAGCCCGAAACCCTCAATCAATGACGGCAACACGAATAAAGAAGCTTTTTTATAAAGCTCTGCCAGTTCATTCGAGCTAACCGCACCTAGCACAAAAATATCTTTTCGACCGAGCGCCTTTATCTGCCTCATCAAAGCTGGTGTTCCCGCCTCCTTACCACCGGCAATAACCAACGAATGGCTGGTTTTTGTTCTGTCTTGCATCATCGAAAATGCTTGAACAAGCCTCATAAGGTTCTTATGAGGGTGATGATACCCCACAAATAAAATATAAGCCCGTCTGATTTTTTTAAATATCTCTTTGCCGCTGCTAGCAGCCGTAACTCTCAGCAAACACTCATCAATCCCGTTAGGAACAACTTCTATTTTTTCTGCGGGTATAGCGAGTCGGTCAATGATATCCCGCTTTGTGAACTCAGAAATGGCTACGATTCTAGTTGCTGCTTCTGCCGATGCTCCTATCAATCCAGGCAGGATTTTTTCCTTGATATATCCCATCTGACCCGGTAGATTAGCTGCGCAATAATGCCGAATAAGATCATGAATAATAAGCACACTTGGGCAAGGGCAGTGTATAGAACCCATATTAGCTGCAAAAATCATCACGTCTATGTTAAGGCGCTTTATTCTCCTCGGCAGAACAAGCTGCTGATATAAAACACGCAGATAAGTGCCAAGTCCGCGAGCAGCATATAACCGGCATTTCTCTACCTTGATGTTTTCATAGCAACAATCCAAGACTTCGACAGCTTGCGGAAGCGCAAAGACTACATATTCATTTTGAGTATCAACAGACCCGATGCCGGCTATAAGATTTCTAATATACGTTTCCACGCCTCCCGTGTGCCCGTGGACAAGCGTGAGCGCATCGATACCTATTCTCATTTGTAGTATTGAGCCTGCTTTTCGAACATGCTGGCATACATATTGCCCAGACTCATCAACTGGTCGTGCGAGCCGCTTTCTATAATCCTCCCCCGATGCATGACGTAAATACAGTCCGCCATTTTGACTGTTGAGAATCTATGGCTGATAATAATGGCTGACTTTCCCTGCGCCAAACGACGGAAGTTCTCGAAAAACTCATATTCAGCGTTGGGATCCATCGCACTGGTAGGCTCATCAAGAACAATTATCTGCGCATCTCTAAGAAATGCCCTCGCCAGCGCCAATTTTTGCCACTGGCCCAGGCTAAGTTCCTCGCCATCTTGAAATGCCTTTCCGAGAATAGTGTTATATTTCTCCTTGAGACTTTCAATCGCAATGTCCGCTCCCGAATGGCGCGCGGCAGCGGTGATCTTTTCCAAGTCCATATCTTTGCTGACATCGCCAAACCAGATGTTTTCACCAGCAGTGGCATTATAGCGGGCATAATCCTGGAAGATAACACCGATCTCCTGCCTTAAATCCGCAGTGGATATGTCCCGCACATCAATGCCATCGGCTCTTATGGAGCCATCGGTGGGATCATAAAGGCGGCACAACAGCTTAACCAGTGTCGACTTGCCGGAACCATTTTCTCCCACCAATGCAATGATCTCTCCAGGCTTTATCGAGAGATTGATATCTTTCAATGCGAACCTATCGCTTTTGGGATAGATGAAAGCCACATCGGAAAACTCTACTCCAGATTTGATAGGTCTGGGCATTGCCAGTGGTTTGCCCGGTTCCTTTACCAGAGCCGGCAGCTTCAGGAACTCGTCCAGGCTGGAGAGGAAAAGATTATCCTCGTACAACTCTGAGAGGGCTGTCAGCGCTTGCTGCAGTGAGTTCTGACCGCGCTGGAATGCTTGGAAAAGCATAAAGAGAGAACCTAATTTTATTGAGCCTATTATTGCTTTGTAGGCGATATATGCGAAAGATCCGAAGAGCGCAAGGATTGTTCCCATCTCAGCAGCGGATTCAGAAGGAATATGGCTGATAGCGAGCCTCAGTCTGGCATGTCTGAGCTTATCACATACATCACGGTAGGTCTTTCTAAAAGTCTCTCCCAAACCGAAGACCCTAATTTCCTTAGAATAGATGTCCTTAGTCAGGACTTCACTATAGTAGGTGGATTTTCGGAGTGCGTGGGTTGCCCGCAGGTGCCATTCAAAAAGCAGCCGGGCATATTTTACCTTCATTAACAGACCGGGAATCGCTGCTATGAAGAGCACCAGTGCAATCTTCCAGCTAAATGTAAGCAAAAGCACCGCTACAGCCAGAACAGAGATCAAATTCTGACCGGCTTGAGTCAAACCATTTGCTATTCTAGCTGGCCTGTAAGAGGCCTCGCCCAATGCGCGATGGAGTATGTCGTGATAATCGGGATTATCATAGTATTCCAGATCGATACTGATTGATTTCTCTTGGATAATGCTGTGGGTGTAGTAGGTGATTGCCTCTGATTGGGCAACGAGTACCAGGTTTGAAAGCGACCGACAGATAGCCAGGATAACCGCTATAGCTGCTGAAAGACCGAGATATATGAGGACCCGATGCAATTTATAATGCCCGCTTGCTTGGAAGGATATTACATCCACAACCAGCTTGGTCATATAGAGTATGGCCAGCGGTAAGACACCCTGTACGATGAGCAATCCCAGATTTGCAAGCATCCATTTGGGACCGCTCAACCACATGATCCTTAATGCGCGCCCTAGCCTTAAACTATCTGCTATTCTCGATCTTGCGAAGCTTCCCTGTATCATTGGCCAGCATCCATACGGCAAAATTGTTCGTAATTTCAATCATTAACAAATCATATAGCTCTAGCATTTTATAATAACAAAACGCTTATAAGAGTCGCATATAAGAAGAGAAAATNNTTTATCTTGCTTTGAATGTGCTGTCAAGTCTTTTATGAATTTTATTGTTCCGATATTTGTTTGTTGAATATGTAAAAACAGTACTTGACAGGAGTGGTATTGTTGAGATAATATTCACTCGCCTTGCTTGTTATTTACAGCTCTGTTATTCATAGGACTCTAAGTTAATTTAATTGTCTTGATTGAATTTACCAAGAGACCATTAATGAATTGAGTGTTCTCATAGATTTATTTTTAGTTTTGATAAGATAAATCTTGACAAAAAGATAAGGATGAGATAATATCCATCACTATGACGCTAGGGTGACGAGATTCTTAAATAGACATTAGAATACAAAAACACATTGTTTGTAATTATTATTAATATCTTATCTAGAGCGAACACGGAGGGGCGATCTTGAAGATTGATGTGCACAAACTACTGTCTATTACTATCTTGCTCTGTATATTTGCAGCTAGCAGTGTTTTTGCTGCGAGCGGCCATTCCGATCAACAACAGATGCGTGACTGCCTTAGCAAGCAAGACTGGCAAGGTGCACTCTCCGCATTGAAGCAACTAATACCCCAATCCCCTAAAGATGCAGCAATGCTCATAATAGACGATGAGAATGAAAAACTTTGGGGACCTAAAGTCTCGGAGGCTATTGAGGTCTTGAAGTCTGTTTCCGAATCAGCCCCAAAAGACGCTGCTGGTCTTCAAATCAGGGTCTGTTTGCTTGATTGCTACAAGTATTTTAAGAGCTGGGACCTCGCATATCCTTTGGTTGACACCATTGCGACTGACTTTCCGAATGATAAAGTCATTTATCATAATCTAAAAGGCATTTGCTACTACTATCAAAACAAGCATGCTGAAGCATTATCAGAAATAAAAGCAGCGGCGGACTTGTATAACGGAACTCAGGACGATAAAGAGTTGATAGGTTATGTTCTAGCAAGCTATCCCTATGATGACAGCAATCGTATCTTGAGAATTGCCTATACAATGATCCGATATCTGCCCGATTGCAGTGACAAACAGAGAGCCTCGATATACAGATGGGCTTGGACTATGTGCCTGGATTCTAATTGTATCTCTGAGGCTAATGAGATTGCTGCTAAAGCATATTCTAGCTGGGATAAGATTAAAGATAGAAATGATCCAGAGATTATGTCTGTAATGATCCATGCCTATCTGGATGCCAAAGCCTACGACAAAGCGATTCCACTATGTAAAGAGATCGTTGCTAAGAAACCAGAGATTGCTGTTGACGCTCTCACAGTGATGGCTGAGTGCATGCACGCAATGGGAAAAGATCAGGAGGCGCTTGATTATCAGGCGGACTATTATAAGCAACACCCCGAGCTTAAAGAAGAAAAAGACTGGACTTATACTCGTACCATATTCTATACGTCACAGGACAAAGCCACTACAATATCTCTCCTGGAAAAGTTTCTAATTGATTATCCCGATACTTCTCATAAATTCGAGCTGCAGAATCTGCTCTATTATGCCTATAAAGCAGGCCTAAAGACCTCAAAAGAGATCAAAGTCCTTCAGGAGATGATTAAAACCTGCCCGGATGACAAAAAGGCTGGCATATCTACTAAGCTGGCAGAAGTTTATTCATTTGTTAACACTGCTAAGGCCGACACTCTGCTCAATCAGCTAATACAGGACAATCCCGATCATTATCTGGTGCCGGAGTGGAAGGTTTTGCTGGCTAACTGCAAGTTTACTAATGGTGATATAAGCACAGCTCGTGATGAATATAAAGCAATTTACGAGCAGTACCCAAATAATCAGTATGGATACAAGGCCCATATTTCATACGCTCACTGCTGTCTCTGCCAGGGTAATAAAGCCGAAGGCAAAGCTGCATTGGAAGAGATAGTCAGCAAATGTCCTGACAAGAAATCAGTCGCCGACGCAAAGGAGCGTCTTTCGTTGCTCAAAAGCTAAGAATCATACTTACATGATCCAACACGGCAAACCCGGGAGCCGTATAGGATAAAACCAAACCTGGAAAGGGAGGTAAAAATGAAACGGTATTGTGTTTTACTCGCAGTTGTCGCGTTGCTATTGCTCGCGATTAGTTCCGTAATAGCTTGCCCGATTCCGGATTATGTGACAAGAGTCATTCTTGACACGTCGCAGACAGGCTACTGGGACGTTTTCAGACCGAATGGACCGGTTAGTTACCCGGACATCGATCATGAACTCGATCTGGTTCTGCCGTCCTATACTACTGTTCAGGATGATGTCATCTACAGATGGAGTTGGGGCGATGGCACTGGCTACAGCTATGGCAGCACTGCTTCCCATGCTTGGAGCACTGCCGGAAGTTATTTAGTCACCGTAACTGCATATGACAATGACACCTATGGTACCGGCGAGGACGATGTGGACGTTGTCCAGCAGTTCTATGTCAAAGTAGAATAGGTGACTTTAGCTACCATGTAACATCCTACTAACCTGGCCAAAGGGTATCATTCATAATAGATACACTAAGAGACGGGTTTGGGAAACAAGGGTGCTTTTCTCGGAGAGGAGAGCACCCTTGTTGTGTATATCCGCAGCTATGAGAAAGATTATGCGTCTGAAGTGTGACTTGCTGAGATTCTTACTACACCACAGGCATCTTCAGTTTAGAGCTTCAGGAGACCGATTGTTAGCATAGAGATATAGAGGCACGATTACATTTATTATCAGCGAATTCACAACAGGTGAACAATTTTTAGCTGAAATATACCGGCTTTTTAGGGGAATTTCGGCTTGGTTGTGTTGCCATTTTGCCATATAGTACTTCAAGCTCAAAAAACCGCAGAGCCAAAGACATTAGGAGAAAACGACGATTGGA
>DJHI01000293.1:1064-2628 GCA_002431715.1 Armatimonadetes bacterium UBA5829 | reverse complement strand
ACATCGTCCGTAATATAAAACGACATCTGCTCGTCCATCGCCGGGTGTTCTTCAGGATAATTCAAAGCCTGGAAGTTATATGCATACTCCTCCACCTCGGGAGCTTCAAACATCTCATATCCGAGGCCGATGAATATGTTCTTGATCTTATTGAAAGTCTCGATGAGGATGTGGGAACGTCCGGTCTGGTNNGGCATGGTAACGTCTATTGCTTCGGCAGCAAGCGCAAGCTTGGACTCCTGCGATGAGAGTTCAACTCTCCTGCTTTCAATAGCGCCGGCAAGCTCGTTTTTGACGTCATTTACAGCTTGCCCGAAATCCTTACGCTCCTCCGGGGCAAGGGAGCCGATCTTCCTGAGTTGGAGAGTAAGCTCGCCTTTTCGACCGAGATAATCGGTCTCCAGCGCATCGAGATCGGCGCTCGATGATGCAACACTTACTTTCGCTAATGCCGTATCACGAATTCCTAATAGTTCATCTTTTCCACTCATAACATTAACCGCCTTACGGTAATAACAAACCAGCGCCCAAATGCAGGACCTCTAGCCGAAGGACATTATTCTGATCCTCCAACTTGAGCTCAAGCAATTGGACGCTGGGCGATAATTTTTATAGTTGTTAGTTTTTAGTTATTAGTTCTTAGTTATTTATGTAACTAAGCGCTCGCCAGTTGGGCTTTCGCCTTCTCCACAAGAGAAGCAAACCCCTGCGCGTCTACAACCGCCATCTCTGCAAGAACTTTTCTATCCAGATTAATTTCGGCCTTGGATAGGGCCTCGATAAATCTGCCGTAAGGCATTCCGTTCATGCGGCAGGCGGCGCTGATGCGCGTAATCCAGAGTCTGCGGAACTCCCGCTTTTTGGCTCTTCTATCACGGAAGGCGTAATTGCCGGACTTCATGACCTGCTCTTTAGCTGTCTTGAAGAGTCGGCTCTTGCCACCCCAATATCCGCTGGCTAGTTTTAATATCTTAGCATGACGCTTATGAGTCATCGTGCCGCGTATAACGCGAGGCATATCTTAAATCTCCCTACTTAGAAATTGTATTAGAAATCGGAACCCTCTATAAACCCGGAATCAGGCGCCTGATAACGCGCTTCTCACCGGTTGTGACTTCACTTTTCATGTTAAGGCGGCGCTTTGCGCTTGAAGACTTTTTCATCTTCAAGTGGTTCATGCCGGTATTACCGCGGCGAATTTTGCCGTTGGCGGTAACCTCGAACCTTTTTGCCGCTGTTTTTCTCGTTTTGATCTTCGGCACTTATATTACCTCTTATCTTACCCCGGGAATGGGGTCTATTTTGTCGTCGGCGTCTCGACAGCCGGTGCAAGGATCATGGTCATGGTTCTGCCTTCCATCAACGGCGGTCTCTCGACAGTACCCACGCCTTCTTCCTTGATTATCTCGGCCATCCTGTTAAGTGATTCCCGTGCGAACTCGGGGTGAGTAAACTCCCTGCTGCGGAAGATCACCGTGATCTTGACCTTATGCCCGGCCTTAAGAAACTTAGCTGCATTTCTGAGTTTGAACTGAAAATCGTGCTCGTCCGTGCCGGGACGCAT
>DJHI01000293.1:0-1033 GCA_002431715.1 Armatimonadetes bacterium UBA5829 | reverse complement strand
GTCGCTGTTTCTTTTGAGCATCCCGCTCGCGCTTCCCCTGCTCATACCTGAACTTTCCATAGTCCATCACACGGCATACGGGCGGGGTCGCATTACCTGCAACCTCTATGAGATCCAAGCCGCGTTCTCGGGCATAAGCCAAAGCTTCCCGGAAACCCAGCACTCCGACCTGAGCGCCGTTTTCGTCGATAAGCCTTACTTCGCGCGCACGAATGCGTTCATTTACCCTGAGGTCCTTTTGTATAACTACATCACCTCTAATGAGTCTCTGCCGGTCGAGCGCAAACATTCCTCTCGAACGACAGGCCGACCTTAAGTATAGCGAAAAACTCTATTCTTTGTCAAGGGAAAATTTCATCAGATTTGTAATCGCCTAGATTATTAACCGTGCTGGCACAAGAACTCTATTACTTTTCCTCCAAATACATTCAGGCGCCGCCTTGTATTGTCATTTCTCTTATCTGGCAGAAAGCGCTGGAGTTTGCGCCTTTGATCTACTGACTTACCACCCCGACTATTTTCTTGATATCACTTATATCCGCAGCTACAAGATACTCCTCAATACCTTCGATGATCTCAACAGCAGCCATAGGGTTCACGAAATTTCCAGTCCCCACGGCGACAGCATCCGCACCTGCCAATATGAACTCAATGGCATCCATCGCGTTCATAATCCCGCCCATCCCTATAACCGGCACATCCACAGCCTGCGCGACCTGCCACACCATCCGCAGCGCCACGGGTTTAATGGCAGGGCCTGAAAGACCGCCGGTGATGTTNNNGATCTATCGCAATTCCAAGTAGGGTGTTGACCAGAGACAGAGCGTCGCTACCTGCCTCCACAGCGGCCTTTGCAATGCTTAAGACATCCGTCACATTGGGCGAAAGCTTGGTTATGACCGTTAAGTCAGTTACTGACCGCACTGTTTTAACTACTTCAGCGATGCCCTCGGGTGTGTTCCCGAACGCAAGGCATCCCTTTTTAACATTCGGGCAGGAGACATTGAGTTCCAGGCCATGAACACCCTCGGCC
>DJHI01000237.1:5265-7389 GCA_002431715.1 Armatimonadetes bacterium UBA5829 | reverse complement strand
CTTTCTAAAAAACACAGCGGGTTGATCCTCGTTACCGGCCCAACCGGAAGTGGTAAATCCACCACAATCGCTTGTATGATCGATACGATCAACAGCGAATATCCTGTTCACATTATGACAATGGAGGACCCTATTGAGTATCTCCAACGCCATAAAAGGGCTATGGTAAACCAGCGGGAACTAGGTCAGGATACCGACGCCTTCGATAATGCTCTGCGCGCGGTTTTACGAGAAGACCCGGACATTATTCTAATCGGTGAAATGCGCGACCTTGAGACCATCGCCGCCGCGCTTACACTCGCTGAAACTGGTCACCTTGTCTTCGGCACGCTTCACACCCGATGCGCCCCGCAGACCATCGACCGTGTTGTCGACGTCTTCCCGCCTCATCAGCAGGACCAGATCAGAGTGCAGCTTTCAAACACAATCGAGGCGGTTGTAGCGCAGCAGCTTCTGCCCAGGCAAGGTGGGGGCAGATGCGCGGCAATTGAAGTCATGGTCGCTACAAGCGCAATCAGAAACCTCATTAGAGAGGGCAAGACCTATCAGATCTATAGCGCTCTTGAGACGGGCGCGCAGTTTGGAATGCAGACTATGGATAAGCAGCTTGCGGAAATGCAGCGGCTTGGCCAGATAACCCAGGATGAAGCGCTGGCGCGCGCTATCGATCGGGAGAACCTGAAACGGCTCTTCCAGGGAGGTTAGAAATATGTCGACCTTTGTCTACACGGCGCTGGATACGAACGGCAAAACAATCAAAGGTAAAGTGGAAGCGGAGAACGAGCAGTTAGTGCTCTCTAAGCTCCATGAGCAAAAATATCACATTATATCCGTAACAGAGGATAGATCGCGTACGGCAAAGTCCTCCACTTCGGCTGTAGTGACCGCCGCGAATAAGAGAGTCAAGCTCAACGAAATGGTCATCTTCAGCCGTCAGTTTGCCACAATGATCGACGCCGGAATCGCGATTGTCCGCTGTCTCGATATTTTAGAGGGCCAGACTAAAGACCCGGTTCTTAAGCCGGTTATCGCTCAGTGCAAGAAAGATGTCAAAGGCGGTTTGAGCCTTACCGACGCTTTCAGCAAACACCCGAATGTGTTCTCGCGGCTCTACGTCAATATGGTCAAGGCGGCAGAGACCGGCGGTATTCTGGATAAGATACTGGAAAGACTCTCCGGTTTCCTCGAGAGCGAGCAGGAAATCCGCGGTAAAATCAAATCGGCTATGGTCTATCCGATTCTGGTCTTGAGTTTTGCTGTGATTATGGTCATAGCTCTCTTCATATTCGTTCTGCCGAAGTTCAAGGAAATCTTCGACTCCATGGGCGTGGAGATGCCTTTTGCCACTAAGGCGCTTTTTGCGATGAGCGATCTATCCGTTAAATTCTGGTATGTGCTGCCTATTATTGTGGTTGGCGGCGGATTTGCCTATAAATGGTATTGCGGCACAGATAACGGCGCATGGCAGATAGATACTCTAAAGCTGAAGTTTCCGGTGATCGGCGAACTCGTGCAGAAGATGGCTATCTCGCGCTTCTCTCGAACATTTGCGACACTTATCGCCAGCGGCGTTCCCATGATGCGTTCTCTTGAAATAGTCGGAGAGACTTCTGGAAACCGTGTAATCGCGCATGCCATCGATAATGCTAGAAACGCCATCAGAGAGGGGCAGAAAATAAACGCTCCTCTTGCAGCGAGCGGGCTTTTCCCAGCTATGGTCACTCACATGATCGATATCGGTGAGGAGACGGGCCGGCTCTCCGAGATGCTTAGTAAGGTTTCAGATTTTTACGATCAGGAAGTCGATAATGCAGTTAAGAGCCTGACCTCCATGATCGAGCCTTGTTTGATCGTTATGATGGGTGGACTGGTCGGATTCATCGCTATTTCGATCATGGCTCCTATCTTCAAACTCATCAGCTCTGTTGGGTAAATGACTACGAGTTGTGAGTTATGGGTTGTGGATTGCAGGTTTTGAAGTTTTGCATGTCCGTCGTTCCGAACTATTAGTGGTATGCAAGCGACCAACCGTGAATTACTTAGAATTTTGCTGTCCCTTCAGGTGTCTTGCCGGGAGGGGTGAAATATCATCATAAGAGCATTTTTTGCTCGTAACAATTGGGG
>DJHI01000237.1:3085-5224 GCA_002431715.1 Armatimonadetes bacterium UBA5829 | reverse complement strand
TCATTCTACTTTGTGAGGAAATAATATGCGACTGGGAAGCGTCCGTAAGCTAAGCGAAGATGAAATTCAGGATCGGCTGACACAATATGCTCAGCGGCCGGACCCTAAGATAAGAGACGAGATAGTTCTTCAATACGATAACCTGGTCGAGAGTATCGGACGCAGGTTCATGGGAGCCTGTGAACCCCTTGAAGACCTGGTTCAGGAAGGCTATGTAGGGCTGATTACTTCAGTCGACAAATACGACGGCGACAAGGGAGTCAAGTTCTCCACCTATGCCACACATTTTATTGTCGGCCAGATAAAGCATTACCTGCGCGATAAAGGCAAGATCATAAAAGAACCGGCCTGGCTGCAGGAGCTTAATCAGAAGATGACACGGGTCATCGAGTCTCTCAATCAGCAGCACAACCGGCAGCCTACAGAAAAGGAGATCGCCGAGGTGATGCAGATGCCCGAGAGCACAATTCGGGAGATGCTTACCACCCGCGAGGTGTTCAAGGTTAGCTCGCTGGACGGCGATAAGGACGAAGGCTCAGGCCCGAAAGAAGAAGAGAAGATATCCGACCAGAAGCTGGTGACTTTCCAGCTTCCTTTGGAAGATAAGATCGTGCTCGAATCCGCGCTCGATCGCCTGAAAGATATCGAACAGAGTGTAATCTCCGACCACTTTTATAAGGGTCTCAACCAGACCGAGATAGCCAAGAAGATGGACATAAGCTGCAATTATGTCTCTCACATACTGCGCAACGGCACAAANNTACGCAAGATCCTTGCGACCGATGAAATCAGAGATGCTCAGATACAGAGAACCAATGTTTCAAAACGCACGAAGTCCAAAGAGAGTTCTCTCGATTCAAGCGTTTTAGATTCAACGACCGGTCTTTATAACCGCCAATATTTCGATGAAAGACTTGATGAGGAGGTCAGCCGGTCATATCGAGGCAATCATAAACTCTCGGTTATGCTGGTAAATATAGAGCTTCCCGAGATGGAAAATTATGTGCGGATGATCAGAATAGATGATTATCTGTATAATGTCGGCCAGGCGATGCGTGCTCAGATCCGCAAAATGGACCTTATAGCTCGCTACTCGGATACAACGTTTGCATTTTTGCTTCCGCATACGGCTACCAACGCGGTGAATGTTGCCGACCGAATGGCCAGTGTGGTGGACACTGTAAGCATAGATTCAGGCCGCAAGGGCGCCAAAATTTCCGGTACGGCGAAGATTGGTATAGCAAAGTATCCGGCTGATGCTTTCACCGCCAGAGACATGCTCGAAAAAGCGGCGGAAAATATGGGTCTTTCTATTGAGGAACTGACCGACGATATCCAGCCGCTAAAGAAGGCGGCATAACAGACTTGACTCTCTCTTCAATTGAAGAGGACGAGGTGAGGGGAGATGAGCCCCGCTATAAGGGGCCAAGGAGAGGTGTATTGCCCGGAAGAGTCAATCTTTCGGGCAATATTTTATATGACCGGGCCAATCGGTTTTTCTGCTTTTCCAGCCGCTACTGCGGCACAAAGACCTCTGCCAATATAATAGAGTGCCAGTCCGTGGAATGCCAGCATCATCCAGTCTTTCACAACCAGAACCAGCAGTGTGTCAAAGCTATACAGCACAATCGCTGTAATAAATGCCCACTTTGCTCTTCTAGAGGCAAAATATCCAAACATCATGTAAATACCGACAATAATCAGATTCATGAATATAGCTATTGGGGTGACTCGAGGAAATTCACTTGCAATCGCAGCGAATAATTGAGTGATCCCTAAACCTACTACGAATGCAATATCACCATGTGCAAGGAGTATGATCGTATTTATGGTTGATAATACTGCAATTGTATACAGCCAGCCAGCGCCAGATTTAATGACAGGATCATAGGCGCTGGGTTTTGCGGCGGGAGCCGCAGGAGGATTGGCAGTCTGCTGTCCCTGATAGCTATATGTCGGCGAAGAATCTGCCGTCTGGCTGACTGATGCCGGCGTCGATATAGTTGCTGCTGTGGCTGCACCCTCAAAATCAGTTGCGCAAAGCACACATTTTGTCACATCATCCCTGTTTTCCCAATTGCACTTCGGACATTTCTTCATAGAGCAACCCCCCAATGTCACCCTCGTGCTTAGCAGGGT
>DJHI01000237.1:2882-3042 GCA_002431715.1 Armatimonadetes bacterium UBA5829 | reverse complement strand
TAACACATTATTCATTTATACACATCTTGTTGTTTTTCCTTCTCATCAATTCCAACACCCATGGAGCCCTCAATATTACCTTCCCACAGATATTTTCGAGTTTCAGCCACAATCACGCCGCTGAGAAGTAGAAGTGAAAGCAGGTTTGGCAGAGCCATAA
>DJHI01000237.1:0-2861 GCA_002431715.1 Armatimonadetes bacterium UBA5829 | reverse complement strand
GGAGCCGAACATTACCAGTCCCACCCATATGATTCTATAAGGCAAAATTGCCCGCTTACCCACTAGATATTCGAGCGCCTTTTCGCCATAGTAAGACCAGCCCAATATGGTGGAGAACACAAATGTTGCCAGCGCAACCGTCAGTACCATTGGACCCAGTGTATGAATAGTGCCGAATGCAGCTTCTGTGAGAGCGCCCGCGCCGCCGTCAAAATACCTTGTCCACACACCTGTATTAACCAGCACCAAGCCGGTGATTGCGCAGACAACCACCGTGTCCCAGAATGTGCCTGTCGATGATACCAAAGCCTGACGAACAGGGTTTTTCGTCTGAGCAGCAGCGGCGACTATCGGGGCCGAACCAAGCCCCGACTCGTTGGAGAATAGCCCTCTTGCAATACCCCATCTGGCGGCTATCATGATCGTAGATCCTAAAAAACCACCTACAGCCGCCTGACCGGTAAACGCCGATTTGAAAATCAGAGCGATGGAATGAGGTATCTGCGAGGCTCCCACTGCAAGGATAATCAGGCTGCCGAGGATATAGAAAACGGCCATAAACGGCACAAGTGCGGAGCATACGTTGGCAATAGACCTGATTCCACCCAGTATCACAATCGCAGTTAGAATCGTCATAAGAAGTCCGGTAAGCCAGTAAGGGGAGCCGAATGAGCTGTTTGCGCGCTGAGCGAGAGCGTTTGCCTGGACTATATTACCAATCCCGAATGCTGCAATAGCGGTGAAAACGGCAAAGAGGATACCTGCCCATCTCATCTTAAGCCCGCGCTCCAGAGCATACATAGGCCCGCCGAGCATGTGACCCTCGGGCGTACGCACTCTGTATTTCACTGCCAGCAGGGCTTCACTGTATTTGGTTGCGATGCCGAAAACTCCGGTCAGCCAGCACCAGAATACGGCTCCCGGCCCGCCTGCCGCCACCGCCGTTGCTACTCCTACTATGTTACCGGTCCCTATAGTGGCGGCGAGCGCAGTCATAAGGGCGCCGAACTGGCTGACATCTCCCTCACCCTCTTTCGATCTGCCGAATGAGAGCTTGATTGCTAACGGAATATATCTCTGGATTCCGCGCAGTCTGATAGTCAAAAACAGGTGCGTGCCCAGCAAGAGGACCAGCATTGGCGGCCCCCATAGGAAATTATCATTTAGATAACCTATAAATAATTCTACTGCCTTCATACTGCCTCCGAGCCTTGTGATTTGCCATAAGGCGACAAAACATTATACAATATCGGAGGCACCTTGGTAATTTGGCGGGGTGCTTGAGTTATGATAATTCCTAATTCATAATTCAAAATTCTTAATTAAATTAAGCGTGCCAGTCTACGTTGGTGACTTCCTTGGCATGCGCCTCGATGAATGCTTTTCGCGGCTCCACCTGGTCGCCTAATAGGATTGAGAACATCTCATCGGCCTCTATCAAGTCTTCCACTTTTACTTGCGCTAGAGTTCTTAACTCGGCATTCATGGTTGTGTCGGCAAGGTCCTCGGCGTCCATTTCTCCAAGACCTTTGAACCGTGTCACTATAGCATCTTTCTTACTCGACATTGAGCGCAGAATTTCATCGCGCTCTTTATCGTTTTTAGCATAGAAAATCTTGTCCTTACCGGCTTTTATCCTGTAGAACGGTGGCTGAGCGATATAGATATGGCCGTCTTCCACCAGCGGCTTCATGTATCTGAAGAAGAATGTGAGCAGAAGCGTGGTAATGTGGCTTCCATCGACGTCCGCATCGGTCATGATGATGACTTTGTCATATCTGAGCTTGGACATATCAAACGTCGAAAACTTCTTACCGTTACCGTTGCCGTTTCCATTTCCATTACCATTGCCGTTATGACCGTTGCCGTTTACACCCTCAAAATCGAGCTGACCGTCATCATCATCGCCCGAATCCATCGAGGAGTGGGTTATACCAGTTCCAAGCGCCGCAACGAGCGACTTGATCTCCTCATTCTCAAGAGCCTTATCCATCCTGGCCTTCTCAACATTGAGGATTTTACCTCTTATAGGCAGGATGGCCTGATTGTGCCTGTTTCTACCGGCCTTGGCATTGCCGCCTGCGCTTTGTCCCTCGACAATGAACAGCTCGCACTTGCTTGGGTCGCGCTCTATACAGTCGGCCAGCTTACCAGGAAGCGACGCATTCTCCATCGCGCTTTGGCGCTTGACCATATCAGCGGCTCTTCTAGCAGCTTCCCTTGCCCTGTGAGCAGTAAGGGCCTTATCGATGATTCTACGAGCGGCGGTCGGGTTCTCTTCAAGGAATTCGCCCAGTCCCTCACCTACAATCGAGTTTACAACACCATCAACCTCACTGTTACCGAGCTTGGTCTTGGTCTGACCCTCAAACTGAGGCCTGAGAATCTTGACCGATATAACACCCGCCAGACCCTCTCTTGCATCGTCACCAGAAAGGTTCGGGTCCTTCTCCTTGAGCAGGTTGTTCTTTCGAGCGTAGTTATTCAGAACTCTCGTAAGAGCGGTCTTAAAACCGGAAAGGTGGGTTCCGCCTTCTTGCGTATGGATGTTGTTTGCATATGTGAGGATATTTTCCTGGAACGACTCATTATACTGAATCGCGACCTCAACCGAGGTGTCTTCACGCTCACCACTGAAGTAAACGACTTTATGCAGAGGGTTCTTGTTCTTATTCAGGTTCTCAACGAACTCGGCTATACCGTTCTCATAATGGAAAATTTTGTTTTTGGTCTCTTCAGTCTCGGCAAACTCATTTGTAAACGAAATAGTGAGACCCTTATTGAGATAAGCAAGCTCTCTGAGTCGGCTGACGAAAACTTCGGGATGATAGACAATCTCTCCAAATATTTCGGAATCGGCG
>DJHI01000192.1:14872-16371 GCA_002431715.1 Armatimonadetes bacterium UBA5829 | reverse complement strand
GCTCTATAATGCGCACCGAGGCTTGCTATTGCGCTTCTTACAACTACTGCCGTCGCCACGCTGTCAGTACACACAGTCGTCCCCGAATGATCTATATAATCATCATCGAACGGCACAACACTCGGTCTCGGTTTCCTTTTTACAGAGATACACAGGTTCACCGTTATCCTGCAAACCCATGTTGCAAAGCTGGCATCCATTCGGAATTTCCCCAAAGACCGCCATGCCCTCACAAACGCCTCCTGCACTATATCCGCCGCATCTTCTTCATTGGATAGCATCCTGTATGCAAAAGCGAAAACGCGCTTCTGGTGCATGGATACCAGACAGTCGAACGCATCCGCATCGCCTGCCCNNGGCTTTTATCACTAAGTCTATTTCTGAGATAGACAATTAAGGGAACCCCTGTCTCTTTGCTGTAAATATAGACTTATCGAAAGCTTCAAACGTTAACAAGGAGATGTCTGTTACTTTCTCTGTTTATCGTCCAATCACCTCTATGCCGACAAGCTATAATAATTGTCTGTTCACTACAATAGAAATGGAACATTCCTCCTGATGAGCTGCGTCTTATATGAACATAGCAAATGCTTGGAAGTTTAGTATTGAGAAGGGAGATATCATCATGCGAAGAACAGCTCCACTCCTGGCCGTTGCAGCTTTGATAGCAGTAACCACACTACCTGCATTCGCAGCTTCGCTCGGCACAAAAGTACTCAAAGGTGCTGCCATCGGGTACGCAGTTAAGCAGACTGCAAAACCTCTCGACAAGTTTATAAACACCGTAACTTTTAACCATGGTGTAAGGACCAAACTGGCGACGAAGGTTGTCCCTATTCTCAGCGTTGGTGAGAAGGGCTATATCGGAGGCGCACAGGTCAGCGGGCCGCAGGCACAGGTCAATCGTGTAAAAGCGGTGTTCCAATACGAGAAAAACTTCAGCAATAATAACTATCGAGCAAAAATCCTCCTCCCGAGCGCAAGCCTGAATCCGATCAAGCTCGAACGCGTGGATAAGGTGGGTGTAACGGCTGTGATCGATGTCGCTCTGGACGGCAGGCAGAAGTATAACACCGTCGGAACAGGCATTCAGGCAGGCGATGTTATTCGTGGAGCCGCTGTTTTAGTTGCTGTAAAAAACGGAGCATCTGTGATCAACAAGGGCTTGAACACCATTACTTTCAACAAGGGCAGCGTGACTAAGGTTGTCCCTATGGGCAGTGTTGGTGAGAAGGCGTATCTTGGCGCGGCACAAATTTCGGCGTCAAGCAAAACCATAGGCTCAGCCAACGCGCTATGGCAGTATGAAGACCTCTTCAGCGGCGGTAAGTTCAGAGTGAAGATCCTTGTCCCGACAACATCATCCAATCCGCTCAAGATGAAAAGAGTGGACGGCGCTGGTGTTACAGCGATTGTAGATATGGCTCTTTCTGAACAGAAAGATATCAGTTCCAGTAAAAAAACGCAAACCGTTAAAACGCGAACCATCGGCACCATTA
>DJHI01000192.1:13337-14819 GCA_002431715.1 Armatimonadetes bacterium UBA5829 | reverse complement strand
CAACGGCTTGCACAAGGGCTGGATTAATGGCAAGCGCGTCGGCCAGACGGAAGATAAAAAGAACAAATAACGCGGAGTTATATTTCGGCTTTTTGGTCGGTCAAAGTCCCGGCTGCTTTGCCAAGCAACCGGGACTTTGTTATGTGTTAATGGAAGTTAGCTCGTCAACAACGCCCTCCCAGTCCGTATACAGGTCAGAGAGCTTCCCCTGCAATTCCTCGTACTCCTTCGAAAGGTCTCGAGCAGAGCCGTCGCGATTTGTCTCCTCGCTTCCAAGCGCATCGGTCAGTTCGTTCATGCGGCTCTCGACAGCATGAATTGACTTTTCAAGTTCAGTCTGCTTCTTTGAAAGCTCCCGTATGCGGCGCTCGATCTCTCGAAGAGACGTCATAGTACGCTCCTTCGGAGCTTCAATTGTAGGAGCAGGCGAAGGCGCTTCAACCTTCTGCTGTGATTTTTCTTTATAGTTCGAATAATTGCCGAGATAGCGTGTGAATCCGCCGTCTTTGATTTCAATTATCTCGTCTGTGATCGCATCGAGCAGGTAGCGGTCGTGAGACGCGGCGATAAGCGTGCCGTTATACGCCCTGAGGGCATCCTCCAAGCTCTCGCGGGAAGCGATGTCCAGATGGTTGGTCGGCTCGTCCAAGAGCAGCAGGTTCGGGCTTCCCGCCAACACTTTCGCAAGCGCCAGCCTGCAAAGTTCGCCGCCCGAGAGCACCTGCACCGGCTTGAAAGCGTCATCGCCCATAAAGAGAAACCTTGCCAGAAGGTCTCTGGCCTGATTTGCATTAATACTCGAATCGGCGAGAAGCTCTTCGAGGACTGTCCTGGTCGGAACCAGATGATCGAACTCCTGGGCAAAATAGACCGGCTCCACGTTATGCCCGAAAATGACTTCACCCGAGTCCGCCGTAAGCCTGTCGGCGATTATCTTAAGCAGAGTCGTTTTTCCGCTGCCGTTAGGGCCGACAATACCTATCTTTCGCCCGCGTTCGACAACAAAATCGACATCTGAAAAAAGCTGTCTGCCCGGAAATCCCTTGGATAGTTTTATGAATCTCAGGACTTCCCGCCCGCTGCGGACGGCGCTTGCAAAGTTGACCTTGACAGTCTGCTGCTCACGGACAGCCTGCACACGCTTGATGCGTTCGAGCTGTTTGACCTTACTGTCGCGGCGGCTGAACTTGCGGTCTGAAAAGAGTGTCTGGATAGCCTCTTGAATCCTGGCGATCTCCTTCTGCTGTTCTTTATACGCCTTGCGCTGCTCTTCGATTCTCTCCGTCTTCTGGCGAGCAAAATCGGTGTAGTTGCCTTTATAGGTCGAGACAGCGCAGTTCTCCAGCTCGATTACCTTGCTGACGACCTGGTCAAGGAAATAACGGTCGTGACTGACTATGAGCGCGGCGCCAAAATATTTATCCTCAAGGTATGTCTGAAGCCACTCGCAGGCCTGTATGTCCAGATGGTTCGTAGGCTCGT
>DJHI01000192.1:13121-13284 GCA_002431715.1 Armatimonadetes bacterium UBA5829 | reverse complement strand
TTTCTGCCCTCCGCTCAGTTTACCTACGGGCTTGGAAAAATCCAACTCCTCAAAACCGAGACCCAGCAGGATCGCCCTGGCTTTTACTTGATAGTCGAACCCATGCAGACCATCAAAACGATGGCTGAGTTCGGCATAACGGCTGCCCAGTTTTTGCGCCGAA
>DJHI01000192.1:12877-13080 GCA_002431715.1 Armatimonadetes bacterium UBA5829 | reverse complement strand
GCGCTGAAGCTCGGTAAGCTCGCATGCGCAGTCGAGAAGCTCCGGCGTTACACCGACCACCGCAATTAAAAGCTCGGCAACCTCCGGCAGATCGACCTCCTGCGGGAGATAGCCTATTCTTATGCCCGGCTCTTTGCTGAACGTGCCGGAATCGGCCTGTTCTTCATTGCAGATGATCCTCAGCAGAGTCGTTTTTCCGCTGC
>DJHI01000192.1:12637-12846 GCA_002431715.1 Armatimonadetes bacterium UBA5829 | reverse complement strand
CCGCTCTTTCGCGTTCGTTCACAAAGAACGACACATCGCTAAGGAGATCGCGGCTGCCGTAAGCTTTATTGATATTTGAGAGTGTAATTACTGCCATAATCGCAAATTAAGGGCCGCGGGCAAATTGTCCCACGGCCCTGTCCATTTCAATTCTAGCTTAGCACAGCGCAGGTGTCAATCAATCGGCACTTGATGAGAGTGTTCAGTTC
>DJHI01000192.1:2377-12589 GCA_002431715.1 Armatimonadetes bacterium UBA5829 | reverse complement strand
TCCTGGACCTTCTGACTCTGAACTCTTTCCACTTGATGCTATTTTTTGAACAGCATCTTCACCAGTTCAGGTTCAACCGGGTAACCGAGTGATTTCGCGATTTCTACTTCCCGGCGGGCGCCATCATAGTCTCGCATTTGCAACAACACCATCGCAAGCCCATTATGAGCGGGTGCAAAATCCGGTTTAAGCCTTATGACCTCAGTAAGTTCATCATAGGCTCCCTGGATATCACCGTTGATCTGCTGGATAAACCCGAGGAAGAAATGAGCTTCGACCAGCTTTGGGTCTATCTCGATCGCTTTAGTCAGGTGCTCTTCCGCTTCATCATACTCACCCTGTTTTATAAGCATAAACCCAAGCTTGGAGTGGGCTATCGCCATCTCCGGGTCTAATCGAATCGCCTCTCGATACTCCGCGACAGCTTCGTTATTTTTTTGCAGTCGTATATAAGCATTTGCAAGGCTGTAATGTGTGTCGGCATAGTAGGGTTTTAGTTCGATGGCTCTTTTGTAATGCGAGATCGCTTCGTCGACCCTGCCCTCCAGTGCAAGAGCTGTTCCGAGGCTGTTGTGCGTAAGTTCCAGGTTTGGATTAATTTCCAACGCGCGGTTAAACTCACGTAAAGCCTCCTTCATCTTCCCCTGCCTCTGATATATCAACCCCATTCCATCGTATCCCTGGGCATAGTTCGGGTTCTTCTTGAGAGCCTTTTTAAGCTCGTTCATTGCCAGGTGAGTTTTGCCTTCCTCCGCATACATCTCGGCGACGCAGTATCTGATTACATAATGCGCGGATGTGGCCTTAAGCGCCTGATTATATAGAGTCTTGCTGTTTCGCCAGGTGCACACTTGCGCATATGTCAACGCCATCACCAGCGCAATCGCGATACTCGCGCCTGCCGCAAGAAAATATCGGAGTTTGCCGGACCCGAAGCGTTCGAGTAAATCCGAGGCAGACCATGCAATGATAATAAAAAGACCCACCATCGGCATATACGTATATCTGTCCGCCATCGCCTGCTGACCGACCTGCAAAATTCCGACCACAGGCACCAGCATCACCATATACCAGAGCCAACCCACAGTAATATACGGATATTTGCGTGCACATCGCAGTGCCGGTATGGTGATGGCAATCATGAGAGCTGCGGATATCAAAACCAGGAAAAGCGGCAGCGAAGCTCCTGGATGCGGATAAAGAATGCACAAATCACTCGGCCAGAACATTTTCCGAATGTACATCACGTATGACACCACGGCGTTCGGTATGCGTATGTTATATGGATACTCTTCTACGGATTGCACGGCGCCGCCATTATGCTGCGCTATTACGGTTATAACACACGATGCCACCGCCATAGCCATCAAGGGCAGCTTCTCGATTACTAAATAGCGCCATGCGCTCCTTTTACCGGCTGAGCGCTGCAGCGGCCAATAGTCCAGCATCAGCAGCACAAAAGGCAGCGTAACCAGCATCGGCTTGGACATCAACCCAAGCGCAAACGCAGCCATTACAAGCAGATATCGTCTGAAAGCAGGCTTATTTGTGTAGAAAACGTAAGCCCAGATGGTAATGNNACGTGCTGAGCACATCTTTGCGTTCCGAAATCCATGCGACAGACTCGACATGCAGCGGGTGCAGCGCAAATAGAGCGGCGACAAACGCGCTGGGCCAGATCTTTTTCGTTATACGAGCAAGAAGAAGAAAGAGCAGCAGTGCATTGGCGATATGAAATAGCAGGTTTGTTAGGTGGAATATCCAGGCATGACGGCCAAACGCCTGGATATCGATCATGTAAGATAGCCAGGTAACGGGGTGCCAGTTTGCCGCCCGCCCTGTTGTAAATGCCCAGCTTATGCTGTCTTTGTTCAATCCATTCGCTATGTGATAGTTTTTTTGTATATAATCCGGGTCGTCATATTTCACATATCCGCATTTAAGCACCTGGCAATAAGCAATAGCTGTCAAAATAACCAGAACTATTCCTATTAACAGCTTTATTTTTGCATCAGGAGACTTATTCATCTCGTGAATATCCTCAAATGTCGGGCTTATATGAATGGAGTATAACCATCAATACCTCAGGTGTCAATTCTGATGTTCCGTCAAAAAACTCCTGATCGTCCGGTTCACCAGACAAACCGCATGCATTCTGGAAAAACTCCTCTAAACCTGGCAGGTTTGCTGCGCCAAGGCGGTGGGTAACAAAAGCGAGGGTACGCCGCGGGAGGCTGGAGCCTCACTCGCAATATTACCCAACATTCGTCATTTCTAGGAGGCACCAAGATGCGACTTATTTTGATTGTTCTCGCTCTGACTCTCGCATGCACAGTTGCAGCCGTTGCTGAAGACCCAACTTGCGCCCCATGTCCGCCGGTTCAGCCGGCACCCGCTCCAGCCGGAGCCGGACCGACTTGCACTACTCCTCGTATGAATCCTTGTGCTACTACGTGTCCGACAACCTGTCCGACTACATGCCCGACGGCTGCACAGGCTCAGTCATTCGATTGCTGCCTGATACAGCAGTTCGGCGTCACGCAGGATCAGATCAACGATCTTAGAAAGCAGGGTTACTCGGACAAAGACATTGCACTGGCTTCTGCGCTTGCCAAAAAGGCTGGTGTCCAGCTTAGCGATGTTTTGACCTGTTTCTGCGAGGTTAAGGACTGGAATGCAACAGTGAACAAATGGAATTTCTGTCTGGCGGATATCGAAGCCATGGCAAATGTGTGCCTGTGCCCGCAGCCCTGCGGAGCGGGACCCTGTGTATGCTATGCAATCTACGATCAGACAGGCAATGTGTTGATGACCGCGGACGAAGCACAGAGATATTACAGGATGGGCTATGACTGGATGGACGTGGCTCTTGCCGTAAACATCGCAATGCAAACGGGTTATCCTATCAATACGACACTAATGGATATCAGGCGCGGAGTCACATATGAGGAAATCGCGATAATGCAGGCAGTGCCTTACAACGTAGCCTTTAACTTCTGCTGCTATCCATTCGCCAGGGAGAGCATCTACAGCGCCAGCCTCGAGCAAAAGAACATAAACAAATATGCGAAATATCAGGTATCCGGGGAGTGTCCGGGGAAGACACCGTCACGTATGTGGGCATTTCCATCTATGAGACCAAGCTACTGATCTTTTAAACATACTGCCGATCAAAAGGGCCGAGAGGATACTATACTCCCGGCCCCTTTCTTTGTGCCGAATCCAAGCTATACAAAGCTGCCAACATCCACAGCACGACTGCGCATGTGGCGGCGGCAAGAACACCGGAATCATTGAAGCAAAAGGCTCCTATCACACCGACAAAAGCTCCCAACGCGGCGGCTTTCTCCTCGCCTGAAAGCAAGCCGTTAACTCTGCGATTACCAAACCACATCAGCGCCGCTGTTCCCGCAAGACTCAAACCAAGCAGCCTGCTCCAGGGGCTTGTANNATCTTGCGCTCGGCAAACTCGAGGACACCGGTCGCCGAGCTGAGAGCTCTGCCTACATGCGATTGAGCGCTGCCGCCTCGAAGCATATCGCTGCCCACCAACAGTCCGACCGCAATCACCATGAGAACAATTACCGCCGCTATTGCCCTCCAGCCGGGAAGCTTCCCTCTGCGGGCAAGTGCAGCCGTTCCCAGTCCCAACACGGCAGCCAGCGCTCCGCCAAAATTAACCCCCAGCATCGGAAAACCGATAAAGACCAGAGTGAGCACATATACAATGCTCACGACGAGCCATTTAAGCCGCGGCCGAGCATTCCACGAACTCAATGCAACTCCGGTTCCTATGATGGCTGACCCGAGCATCGAACCCATCAACTCATTCCCGATGCCGTAATACCTCGCGCCTTCATTCAAACTGTATCCGGCAATGGATGAAGAGATCAGCGGGGAGCCTCTCAGGAGATCGACCATTAAACTCACAACCACCGCCGCACACAACCATACCAACGCTCGCAGCGGCTTCTTGAAAACCGCTGACGATACAAACAGAAGCGCCGCTGTCAAAACCGTGAGCCAGATTGCCGCGCCTATTATCCCGCCGGAATAAACCAGCGGCAGGTAAAGCATTACTACAACAACTGCGATTGGAATGAGCGCTATCCAGGCGGCAGTGCGCCTTAATGGCAGCGAAACACCGAGCAAAGCAGCCAGAGTGACCAAAACAACAACCACGGACCCTACAATGCTGCTCGCCCTCATAATAGGCTGCCGCTGCCCCTGCTCCGCCGCATCGAGATTCATCTCCAGCAGCTTCTGCGGAACATTGCGCTGTGCCATAAATGCTATGGGCCTGCCGAAGACCGGCTCTATGGGCTCGGCATCGAAAAGCGCCATTACAGTCGGCGCGATATCGCTGATCGTAACGACACCAGCCCTATGGGTCGATGGAGAAATAAGCGCGCCTGAGCCGAAACCCGGCCCTTTTATCACAATCGGGGTGAGCTTTTCCTCCTGAAGATCGCTGAACAGCCTGGAATTCGGCGAGAGCAATATCAACGTATCGGCCTTGGGATCAAGACGAGCCGACAAGCTTTCGATAAAGTGGTCGAGCCTGTGAGCAGCCTGACGCCTGATCATCATCGCCTGAAGATCAGTGCACGACTCAGCGTATATATCGGCCCTGAATGTGTCGCCAAAATCGATGACGACAAACCGGCTTTCACACCAAACCCGATCAAGCTCTTTGAGCAAAAAGTTACGGTTTGTTTGGATGCCGTATGCAGAAGCGGGGTCATGCGAGGAAATGCCGGGCGAATCGGTGTTACCATAATCCACCAAGCCCTTATCATCCATTGCAATAGTTATTGTCTCCCGGTGCATTTCCCCCGGCATGTCCGAATTGCCGATTACGGCCGTCTTTATGCCCGCCCGATGAAGAGCGGAGCCGAGAGAACCAGGGTGAGCCTTATATGAAGCCGCCTCATTGGCCCGAAGGACTTTACCGATCTCAGGCTGGACTATTTTGGACGAGCCGTAATCCCAGCTCGTCATGCTTCTGTAAGTATCGCCCGCTTTAGCCCCGTTGATAAGGCGGCTTATACCTGCTCCGCGTCTTGCTTCGGCTCCCGCGATGGCCAATCCACCTGCGCCCAGGCTTACGCACCCGGGTTCCATACCCGGCCTCGCTACGGGATCGATATCTCTGCTCGATCTGCCGGTGCGCACGTTCATAAGCGCGCAGGAACCTGTCTGCATAAANNGGCAGGTTCGGATCGGCTATATCTCTCACGCTGATACCACCTGCTACAACAAGGACGACATGTCCCCTGCCCGCCTCTGCCGAAACAGCGCCGGGAATCATAAAAAGAGCAATAATGGCTATCAACAATCTTTTCATATGCAGCCTAAATACAAAATCCCAAATCTCAATTACTAAATCTCTAGTCTCCGCTGGCGACAACTCTCTGCTGCGCGACCTCGCTTATCTTCTTCTTTCCAAAGTATACATCGAGTATAGCTCTACAGACAGGTGCGGCTGCGGTGGCGCCATGACGACCATGTTCAACAATACATGCAATGGCTATTTGAGGGTTTTCAACCGGCGCAAAACAGACAAACCATGCATGCGCAGGGCCTCTGTTCTCCGCCGAACCGGTTTTGCCTGCAACGGCTATGTCCGGCATATTGCAAACTCTGCCCGTGCCGACTGTAATGGTCTTTCGCATTGCCTGCCGGACGAGTTCGAAATCCTCCGCAGAAGCGTTGACCTGCCGCTTCAACTCAGGTTTTGTTCTATTGATGACCTTATCACCCCGGTCGATTACCTCATCGAGCAAATACGGCCTGTAAACCTTGCCTTTGTTGGCAACGGCGGCTATCGCGACAGCCAACTGGAGCGGGCTGACCTCCACATATCCCTGACCTATCCCGCAGCTGGGCGTCTCACCTGGATACCATTTCTGCTGTTCAGGATGGCTCTTGAACCGCTTCTTTTTCCACTCCGTGCTCGGCATTGTGCCGACATGTTTGTCTTCATAGCGGCTCTCATAAGGCAGATCGATGCCGGTGGCCTGTCCGATGCCGAACTGGGTCGCGACTTTTGCCATGCGATCGATCCCTAACCTAAGAGCGAGTTTATAGAACCAGACATCGCAGGACTCGGCAATCGCTCTATCAAAAGTAACGCCGCCGCCATGGACTTTCCAGCACCGGAAAGTGCGTCCGAAACGGAAAGAGCCCGGGCAGCTTACGGTGGTTTCATGATTGCATTCTTGATAAACAAGCCCCGCAATTGCCATAATGGGCTTAAATGTGGAGCCAGGAGGATAGACATTGTAAACGCTTCTATTCTGAAGCGCCTTTTCGCGTGTTATCCTTTCCCAATCGGTGCGCTTGATACGCTTAACGAAGATATTAGGGTCGAATGCAGGCTTGCTGACCATAGCCAGGACCTTACCAGTCCTCGGGTCTATTGCCGCCACGGCGCCGGTCTGTTTACCGAGCGATCGTTCCGCCGCGACCTGGAGATCTCTATCGATAGTGAGTTTAAGAGTCTTCCCGGGAATCGAGCGCTGCTCTCCAAGAATTCTCACGACCCTGCCCATGGCGTTTACTTCTATCTTCTTACCGCCGTCGGTGCCTCTGAGCAGGTCTTCATACTCCCTCTCGATCCCCGACTTCCCTACATAGTCTCCCGGCCTATAGCCCTGGTTCTTCTTGCTCGACTCATCGAGCCGTTCCTGGCTTATCTCACCGAGATAGCCCATAACATGAGCAACCGCATCCGAATCAGGGTAATACCGCAGGTTATCAAGCTCCACGCTAACCCCTGGAAGCTCCATTCTCATCTCGCCGATACGAGCGACAGTAGCCAGCGGCACGTCGACTTCCACCCTGACCGGCGAGCCCGGACGTGCCTCACCTTTCTNNTGATCTCCAACCTGGACTCAAGTTCTTCCTGTGTTATGTTGAGAATCCCGCAGAGGGTGTGCATGGCCTTCTTATCCTGTTTCAGGATGTCTGGAGTGGCAAGAACCACAAACTGCGGCCTGCTGGTCGCAAGAACGCGGCCCTTTCTATCGAGGACGGTCCCGCGCGGAGCGCGCGATCTGAGGAGTTTGATCCTGTTGGCTTCCGAGGCTTTCATGAGCTCGTCGCCGAGCGCAATTTGCAGGTACCAGAGTCGTCCGACCAGCACAAGGAAGAAAACAGCCGCAATCATGGCGAGAACATTGATTCTCGAAAGTTGGAGTTTGCGGTCTTCGGATCTACTGGCCATTATTTTCTCGTTCCTAGTCCGGCTTTGCCGGATTATCACCCTATTGCGATAAATGTCATTCTCTCGAATGACTGTGAGCCGTGCACACCTGCGTCGGCACTTCGTCGATGGGCACTCTTTTGCGCTCGGACGGGCAGTTGCGAGTCGCAAGCAGGCCTGTCTCTTTACATATCAGGACGGTTACATACTGAACATCCGGCCTGGCGGTATGAGAAGCGCCTCTGTTCTCGGTATTTCTGCGCGCGCCCGTATGGATGGTGCAATAAGACGTGGGTTCCGTTCCTCGCAGCATCCTTTCGGTATGTGTAGCGGGACAATACGGAGTCGCCAGCATCTGGCTCTCATTGCAGAGTTTTACCGATACGACATCGGAATCGGTCTCGGTGACATCGGGAGACGGCACATTAAGTCTTTCTTCTTTTTTTGTATCCGAGCGCTCAGACTTTTCCTCACGAACCGCTTTGTCGGAGTCGTCCGCCACTTTAACCGGTTTGGATGCTTCTTTTTCATCCCGATGAATTTCATCATAAATCGGAATGGATTTGAGCATAAACTCTTTCCAGATCGGAGCGCATACGGAACCGCCGAACGCGTGTCTCATGGGAGCGTAATTGTCGTTACCGACCCAGCACGCCGCAACCAGCTTGTCAGGAACATAACCGATAAACCAGGCGTCTCTGTCATCGTTGGTGGTTCCCGTCTTGCCCCTCGCCTGCGAAACGCCTCGAACAGCATAACCCGTTCCACCCTTGCTTGCCACTACCGCCCTGAACATCTTGTCCATACCGGAGTTTATGCGTTCGGATATCACGCGGCGGCCTTCAGGCAGGTAATCCTGATAAACCTCACCCCGGTTGTTTGTAACTCTGACAATCGAGCAGGGCTCGACATGGATTCCATTATTAGCGAAGGTGCCATAGGCCGATGCTATCTCAATCGGACGAAGACCACCTATACCACCGATAGCAGTGGAGAGATACGGCTCGAGAGGAGATTTTATGCCCATAAGCTGAGCATATCTGATCACGTTCTGAATGCCGACCTTCTCGGCAACCTTAATCGCCGGAATATTGATCGATCTGGCAACAGCGGATTCTAGAGTGACCGAGCCATGCCATTTATTATCATAGTTTTTGGGTTTCCAGAGGCCACCTGTGCCATTAGGAAAAGAAACCGGACTGTCGACTACTCTGTCCGAAGGTTTCATACCGGCCGCAAGAGCCGCGGTATAAACGAAAGCCTTGAACGAGCTTCCCGGCTGGCGCTTGGCCTGAACGCAGCGGTTAAACTGACTCGACGGATCGACACTTCCAACCATCGCACGCACATAACCCGTTGCAGGCTCTAGAGCGACAAAACAGCCCTCGCTGACATGGCGAAGTTTCTCGTGCTTTTTCACGCCGTTTCGAAGCGCGTCTTCGGCAATCACCTGCATTTTATAGTTAAGCGTAGTGTAGACCCTCAAGCCGCCCTGATATAGAACGTCGTCGCCGTATTTCTCCCTGAGCTGCCTGGTCACATAGTCAACAAAATGAGGTGCCTTATATGTGTTCCTGCCCTTTACGCGCTTGATAACGTGCAGCGGCTCCGCCTTAGCTTCATCACGCTGCTCGGCCGTAATATAACCCTCAGCCTGCATATGGTCCAGAACGATATTTCGTCTGCCCTTGGCAGCTTCAGGATCTTCATGGGGTGAATATCCCGAGGGTTTCTGAGGCATACCTGCAAGCATAGCGCACTGCGCAAGATCGAGCCTGTCCACATCTTTGCCGAAGTAGACTCTGGAAGCCGCCTGCACGCCGAATGCGCCGCTGCCGTAATAAACCTGGTTCAAATACAGTTCGAGAATCTTTTGCTTTGTGAAGTTGCGTTCCATCAGGATAGCCAGCACGGCTTCCTGCACTTTCCTGCTGATCGATTTACGCTGCGTAAGATAAACATTTCGAGCAAGCTGCTGTGTAATGGTGCTTCCACCCTGGGCCATCCTCTGGCCGCGCACGTTCTGCCACACAGCTCTCGCTATGCCCTTCATATCAATACCTGAGTGCTGATAAAACCGCCTGTCCTCTATGGCAACGGTGGCATTGCGAAGGTTCTTGGGGATATCGTTGAGAGGAACGTTAGTGCGGTCCTCGCGGTAGATTCTGCCTAATATGACGTTGTCGCTCGAATAGATGATTGTTGCCTCAGGAGGCTGAAAATTACCGACCTTCGGCAGTGCATTGGACAAATTTATGAAAAGCCCAAGCGCCACTCCAACGGAGGCGCTTATACCGAGCAGTATTATAACCTGAAGTATTGTTACTATAGACCGCAGCCTGCTTCGCTTGCCACGGCTTGATTCACTTTTTCGCGATGACGCGGATCTCATATTTTTCCTTTCCCGATTGCGCAATCAAATTATAGGTTCCCGCGCTTACGGGTGTCAACTTATGTTGTGTGTTATGCGTTGTGAGTGGTGAGTTCCTGTGGCCATAACTCATAACCCATAACTATGGTATAATTTCCCTGTTCAAGGAGCGCTAATTACATGTATGAGATTACCATAGAAGATAGTTTCGATGCGGCTCATTGCCTTCCCGATTATCAGGGAAATTGCAGTCGGCTCCACGGCCATACCTATAAAGTTCAGGCGCACTTTCGCGCTGCGGAGCTTGACAAGCAGGGCATGGCAATCGACTTCCGCAAGGCAAAGAAACTGCTTCGATCTGTCCTGGATTACATGGACCACCATTATATTAACGAATTGCCCGCGTTTTCGGATCAAAATCCTACCGCGGAAAATATCGCCAGGTTTATATACGATCAAATCAAGCCGAAAGGTAAGTCCATCTATTCTGTAAGCGTTTGGGAGACGCCAACATCTTGCGCGACATATTTTATGGAGGATGATGGTGTCTAGGAATGACCGCATCCTTCGACACAGCTCAGGATGCTGTGATAAAGGATGGATACATGAAATATTCGCATCTATCCAAGGTGAA
>DJHI01000192.1:0-2345 GCA_002431715.1 Armatimonadetes bacterium UBA5829 | reverse complement strand
TATCCAAGGTGAAGGGATTTACTGTGGCCAGAAGCAGACATTTATAAGACTCGCCGGGTGCAATCTCTCTTGCGCCTATTGCGATACCTCCGGCTCCCGTGAAGCAAACCCTGAAACATGCCGCGTCGAGGTTTCCGCGGGCATAGGGAGATTTGAAGAGCTGCAAAATCCCGTAAATGCCGGTGATGTTGTCGATATCTGCCTCAGGCTCGGCTCCAAAGTAATCTCAATTACAGGCGGCGAGCCTCTTATGCAGACAGACTATCTGGCGGCCCTTATGCCTGCGTTAAAAAACTCGGGCTTTACGACCTATCTCGAAACCAACGGCACACTCGCGGACGAAATGGCAAGAATTGTCGATCTAGCCGACATCGTGGCGATGGACATCAAATTACCCGGCGCAAGCGCCGTGCCCGATCTCTGGGATAAGCATAAAAAGTTTCTTCAGACAGCAAAAAGCTGCAGCCTATTCGTGAAGACAGTGGTTACGCCCGGCTCACCGGACGATGAAATTTCCACATGCGCAAAAATTATTTCAGATGTAGACAGCGCTATTCCGCTGGTGATACAGCCTGTCAGCGGTAAATTATTCACGGCATCGGCTCTACTTCATATGCAGGATGTAGCATCGAGTCTCCTGCAGGATGTTCGGATAATACCTCAGTGCCACAAGCTTCTCAAAGTACTATGAAAAAGATAGGAATGACAACAACTATACCGGTTGAAGTGGTCTATGCGGCAGGATATATTCCCGTAGACCTCAACAACATCTTCATAACCTCCGATGAAGCGCCCGCTATGGTGGCCCAGGCCGAGTATGAGGGCTACCCGCGCAACGCCTGCGGATGGATCAAAGGGATCTATTCAACCGCAAAAGAGGCCGATCTGGAGGCTGTGATTGCTGTGGTGGAGGGAGACTGTTCGCAGACCCAGGCGATGGTCGAAACGCTTGAAATGGCCGGAGTAGAGGTCATACCGTTTGCATACCCCTATGGCCGCGACAGAGACCTCCTGCGTATGAATATCTCAAAGCTGATCGATAGGCTGGGAACGTCATGGGAAGAATCCCTCGCGTGGAAAGCCCGACTGGATACAATCAGACGCAAGGTCGCAAAACTGGATGAACTCACCTGGCGTGAGGGCACGGTTTCGTCATTTGAAAACCACTACTATCAGATCAACTGCAGCGACTTTATAGGCGATCCCGATAAATTCGAATCGGAAGTAGACAACCGACTTAAAAACTCACAACCCATAACCCACAACCCACAACTAAAATTGGGCTTCATAGGCATTCCACCTATTTTCATCGACTTTTACGACTATATCGAAAGCCTGGGAGCCGGAATCGCATTCAATGAGGTTCAGAGGCAGTTCGCCATGCCCTACCCGACGAACGATTTAATTGAGCAGTATTCCCGATATACCTATCCCTACGACATCTTCGGCAGGATTCAGGACATAGCCGAAGAGACAAAAAAGCGGGGCCTATCCGGCATCATCCACTATACTCAGAGTTTCTGTTTCCGGCAGATTCAAGACCTGATCATTCGCAGCAAAATAGACGTGCCTATTCTCACAATCGAAGGCGACGCTCCAACAAAACTGGACGCCCGAACGAAAGTCCGAATAGAGAGCTTTGTCGAAATGCTGAGCTGATTATGACCCTGCGGTAACTTGCTTTCCTGCGTAATCTCCAGGCGCATCGATCATTGCGATTGCGCTCTCTTCAGGCATCCCTAATACCACCGATACTTCCTCGGCAAGGAGCTTTTTTGCCCTCTTGATCTGGTGCTGCTCGCTTACTTTCGGGTAGCGGGATTTGGGTTCCGTCACGCCACGGCGTATTGCGCCGGCCAGGGCCAGGGGATCTCCCCAGGTAAGGTTTCTGAGACCATCACCCTTGGGGCACTCTTCATCACCACTAAGGATATGAAGTGCTTCCTTGAGTGTGTCGGCATTAGAAACGGGGCGAAGTCCGAGTTCGTCTGCGGAATCAACGGGGACGAAGATAGTAGAGCACAGAGATGGCTTCGGAATCACATAATATTCGCGACATTCGCCATCCTGTTCGCGTCGTTCGATAGCGTCTATGGTTCCGACGCCATACCTTGGGTGTAATACTTTATCACCGATATCCATTAGTTCCCTTTCGTAACTTGCATCGTAGTTTTCGAGAAGGGATCTCGACTAATACAAGTAAATTGCGGATTTATTGAAGAAGGAACATTGTTAATAATACTATAACTCGCGGTCTAAGTCAAGCTCGTGGCTGCCTATTTTGAGAAATATTATGTTAACCACAACTATAAGGGACGGCTGAAACTGACAAAAACAACCTGTAT
>DJHI01000169.1:11117-12086 GCA_002431715.1 Armatimonadetes bacterium UBA5829 | reverse complement strand
GAATTGCAGATGCAAGAAGAAGTAGAAAGGGGAGTATTACAAAACGCCTGATATATGAGACGACTAACATATTTCACCCCATTGGCTTATTTTATTTGGATATACTGCTTTATGTGGCAGCTTGTTCCATAATTTACGTGGGTACAGATAGAGATACATAAAATATTCGCCGTGGTAGCTAACAATCCTTCGGAGCCAAGAAATCATTTTTCCAATTACTTAGACTCTCGATACGGGAAAAATCTTACTAAGAATTTGCTATAGAGCAAAAAAACTCAACTATTTTTTTGCTTAGCTGTTTAAGCTCTGGCAGGCGGGGGTATATATGCGTTGACTCGCCCAAGTCATCCTGCCTGGGGCCTTGGTGACAATCACCGAGGCCCCTGGTGCTGTACAGGCTATAATTCCAGATTGCCGAACCGGCCTTCCGTAGGGTTCAGCTCTTCCCTGATCCGCTTGTAGGCTTTGTTTATCGAGTCGAGTATCTGCGCGGCGGCTTTCTCTTCTTCGGAACCGGATGGAAACCTTTTCGGATCTGCGCGCAAGGCAAGCTGCCGCCATGCGGTTTCGACTGAATGCAAATCAGCCCCCGGCTTTATGCCGAGTATTTTATATTCGGCATCTAAACGAGAAAATGAACGCTGTAATGGAGTGTGAGATAACTGCTTTGGAAGGTCCGCGTGTTTGTTTAAAGCTGCTTGGCGCAGCTCTTCCTCAGCAGCGACTTTATCTATCTTGTCTTCAGCCGATGCCACATAACTCCGTATTACCAGACCAATTCTCCGCAGTAGCCCCATATCAAATAATCAATATAAAATCCTAAATCTAAAATTGAACAGCTTCATTTATGCTCTGTTCAAGTGTGTCGACCGATTTATTCAATCCGCCAAGCTCGATCTTGAGTTCTTCGTTGGCGGAGACCCAATCTTTTATATCTGTGGATTTAATGCGCACGAGCCTCGCGCGAAG
>DJHI01000169.1:4184-11096 GCA_002431715.1 Armatimonadetes bacterium UBA5829 | reverse complement strand
AAAATGAGCACTCGATAGCCTCCAGTTGGCTTATGATTCGAGCGCCTGCCAGCTTGATTGCCTGGTAATCCTTAAGCTCCTGCTGTTTAGCCGCTATTGATATTTCAATCTCAGAGCGCCTTGCAGGGTCGATTTCTGATTCCAGTTTTCCCTGCAGGCTCTCCAGCCTGGAAGTGATCGAAGATTCATCGGTTCGAGTCAGATATCTCTGCAGCTCTCGCTTCTGCTGGGCAAGCACAAGCGCGCGGTCGACCAGATTTTCCGTCTGTTCGACCGTCTCCGCCAGACCTGCAGCCCTCTCATCGATAGGCGAACTCGCGACATCTTCGGATATCTCGTTCTGGAGCCTTACAATCGCTTTCATTCTTACGCGGCTCTCGACGTCGAGTTCCTCGATCCGAAATGTACGTGCCGTGGCATCCTGCGAGTGCCGCCTAGAGATATCGTCGCGTATGGCTGTCCTGATGAATGTTTCGTCATGGAGTTTAGTCAGAGAGTAGATCAGAGTGCCGGCAACGCAGCAGCCGAAGATCAACAAGCCCAGCCAATTAGGTGTCGCCAATGCAAAAAGCGCTCCGATGGTGAGTAATCCAACCGACACCGGCGTCTTCAGCGCCCGCTTGACTACAAGAACAAAATTGTGCCACTGCGAATTCGGCATTTATTCCTGATTTTGCTCCGTTTGGCTTTCCTTGTCCTGAGTCTGTTCAGTTGTGCCGAGTTTGGCCTCCAGTTCGGAGAGCTGCCGCTCGATGTCATCCTCGCCGGATTGTCCAACTTGAACAGTCTGCTCTTGAGAGACCTCTGTTGTTGCAGACATTTTCTGTTCGAGTTCTTCAAGCGCTTTTTCAGCCTGGGCGTCCACCGCATCGTCCTGCAGGTTGGCTATCTTGGCCTGAATACTGGCCTGGGCCAGTTCGGCCCGTGCGGATGCTTCGGATTGAGCGGTGCGAATCTTCTCTCCGGCGCGCTCCCAGGCCGATGATTCTGCTTCAAATGTAAGGCCATTTAGAGCCTTGTCGATCTCAATTTGAATCTGGGCCTGCTTCCATTGAGCCCTTTTCGCCAGAGCCTCGGCGGTTCGCTGACGGACTGTCTCTTCCTGCCTGCGTATAGCGACTTTGATNNTTTTAGGTTATTTTTCTGAGTGATGGCGGTTACAGCCCGCTGGCGATTTGCTGCAAGGTTTTCGCGCATTTCACGAGCAGCCTCCTGGAGCAGAACCTCCGGGTTTTCCAGTTCATCGAGCTTACCCAGGAACAAAGCCTTAAGATAGCGCCAAAGTCTACCGAACATTTGCATCCTCCCCGCGCGTTTTTGCGCTCACAGAATAATTCCCACTAATTCAGAGATTCTATGTTCAATCGAATTTCCCTGCTTGCATGATATAATACGAAGAGTTAATGCTTAAAGGCAAGGTGAAGGGTGTGTTACGAAGAGTAATCATATCAGTAAGTATTGTCGTGTGTGTCGTATTGGCAAGTCTGCCCTGTTATGCATGGCTTTACGATGGCGGCTCGCCTGGAAGCGGTTATTCTCTAAACAATGGAACCACATTGTTATGGGCCGCCACGCTTTTTGTAATAGATCAAGATTGCTATGCCGATAATTTCGGCACAGCTCTTTCTCGCATGAACGAAAACACAAGTTTTGATATTTATCTGACCTCGACGCTGCAAAATGTCGTGACATCGGCAATTGCGCACTGGACCGTTGCCCCTACAGGCCCGATATTGCAATATTACTACTTCCAGCCTGATAATCCGATTTTTTTGACCGGTGGTAATGGATACGCGCTTGTCGTGATGCCGCATTCGACGGATAGTTACGGCGCCATAGGCACGACTTATTCTGGTTACCTGAGCTACCTTTCCGCTGACCAAGGAACTACATGGTACAAGCAGTCTCTACCAATAGCCGTGCGTGTCGATGGGACCGTAGTGCCCGAACCCTGCGGGATTATTATATTAACGATTGGCTTAGCAGGTTTTAGCCGAAGGCTAAGGGGAAAATGAACGAAACTTTCACAGATGCGCAAATAGCCGCCTTTCTAAAGAGGTCTTATTTTGCAGTTGATGGTTTGTGGTTCGTAAAAGCTGAAGGCCGGCACGGACTGGCTGAGGCGATGGATTTAGATGAGGCCGTTTGGGAGATTATGCCCAAAGTCCAGGCAAGAGAAGCGGCAAAGCTTCTGGATATCGAGGGTGGCTCGCTTCAAGCGATACAATTGGGATTTTCATTCAAATTGACCGCTGAGGGCTACGATTTTGATATGGAGACATCGGGCGATGAGGTGCGCTTTATAGTCAAAATGTGCCCATGGTATGAGGTTTTAAAGAGCAGCGACAGGACACATCTCAGCGAGTCTATTGCAGACCGGATATGCGTAAAAGAATTTTCCGGTTGGACTAAAGAGCTTGCCCCTGACGCGGAATTCCAGTTGTGTTCCAGGCTCTGTGTCGAGTCGGACAACAGCGAATGCTGTCGACTGGTATTTCGCCAGTTGAATGATGAGCAAGGAGAGGTCTGAAAGTATTTCAAACTATCGGACTTCCGAACCTTCGGACTTAGTCTTAGCTCTTACCTTTCGTTCTTCTCTGGATTTCGACATCATTTGAGGGATTCCCGACGGCTCGTCGCCGCTTAATATTCGCTCTATCTGCATCGGCGGGATCTGATTGTCGGGATCGACCTGGCATCTGAGTGCCCATATATTCAATGCTGAGTCTATATATCCGGCGCTCTCATATGCGTGAGCGAGAGTATGCCAGGAGACCATTGGCGGATTGAAAGTAGTGGCTACGGATAGACAATCTATAGCCTCATCGAATCTTTCATGGATGTAATAATAATAGCCCAGGCAGAAATACATGTAGTAATTGTCCGGGTTGTTAGCCAGTCCCTCTTTAAGAAAGACCTCGGCCTCATCATCTCTAAGCTGATTTTGCATCAGCCATGCGCCGTCGTCATACGCTTCCATATCGTGAGGGTCGATCCTGGTGATAAGCCGCATGGTCGCTATACAGCGTTCAAACTCGCCTCTGTGCCAGAACTCGTCATTTTTGTCCCAGAGCATATCGCGAGTAGCGCCTAAAATCTCCTGAAGCGCGGTCATCGATTCCTGAGGAACAGGGCTCTGTGCTATTGCAGGCACCGCCATTAATAAGAATATTAGGCACAACAGAATGAAACGCATACTCATTCTTTCTTTCAAGTCTTGACTCAATCCTGCATATTGATAAAATCAGAGTAAGGAGCGAGCAGATTATGAGAACAATCAACATTATAGCTGCAAAAAGAGACGGGCGCGAATTAGCCGCCGAAGACATCTCTCGAATTATACTTGGATATACCACAGGCGAGGTCACCGACTATCAGATGTCGGCCTTTTTAATGGCTGTTTTTATTCGAGGCATGAGTCTTGCCGAGACGTCGGCCATGACAAAAGCGATGGTAGAAAGCGGCGCTGTGTTGGATCTTTCACGGATAACCGGCACAAAGGTGGACAAGCACAGCACAGGCGGAGTAGGGGACAAGACCACTCTTGTAGTAGTGCCCATTCTTGCCAATTGCGGGCTTAAAGTTCCCAAAATGTCCGGTAGAGGTCTCGGTTTTACCGGCGGAACACTCGATAAGCTCGAATCCATCCCTGATTTCAACACCGCTCTTACTCCAGAAGAGATAATAGAACAGGTCAATAATATAGGGGCTGCAATAGCCGGTCAGACTCACGATATTGTCCCAGCGGATAAAAAGATATACGCTCTTCGAGACGTCACTGCAACCGTTGAGAGTATCCCTCTGATCGCTGCCAGCATCATGAGCAAAAAAATTGCCTGCTCCAGTGACGTAATATTGCTCGATGTAAAAGTAGGCTCTGGAGCCTTTGTAGGCGATCTACCGAGGGCGAGAGAACTTTCCGAGACAATGATCGCGATAGGAACCAACCTCGACCGAAGAGTAGGGGCGGTGATAACCGATATGAACCAGCCCCTGGGAAATGCCGTAGGTAATTCTCTTGAGGTTATCGAAGCGATTGATACACTTCAAGGCGGCGGTCCATCTGATTTCAGAGAGTTGTGTGTAGAACTATCAGCAGTAATGTTATACATGGCTGAACAGCTTATGTCTTTGAATGAGTGCAGATTAGCAGCCAAAACGTCACTAGAGAGCGGAAAAGCGCTGGAAAAGTTCAGGCAGATAATTGCCGCTCAACGAGGTGATCCCGATATTGCATCAAACACATCGCTTTTACCACAGGCAAAGTATTGCAGAGAAGTGATGAGTGAAGAATCAGGAATTGTATCAGAAATAAACTGCTCCCGCGTCGGTCAAGCGGCTTCCATACTCGGTGCAGGTCGAGCAAGAAAGGAAGACAGCATAGATCACGCGGCGGGAATAATCGTCAGAAAGAAGATAGGCGACCGTGTCGAGAAGAGTGAACAATTGGCCATATTGCACACAAATAATAAATCGAGTATTTCGGAGGCGGAAAAAATGCTAAAGAGCGCATATATTCTTTCAAATGCTGCAGCAGTTCCGCCTCTGATATACGAAAAGATTTATTAGGAACCGTACAAGAAAAAACCCCGGTTATTCCGGGGCCAAGGAAAGGAGGAGAAAGGAGAAAAGATAACCAGTATCTTTGTCACTATTATTTACGCACAATACATTTGGTACGTTCCCGACAGATTAAAATATTACTCAATTTCTCAGATGCGTATAAAGATATAGCCCTGGTCGGGTTTTCCGACCAGGGCACTTTAGGGAAAGGAGGTGAAAGGAGAAGAAGGTAGTTTCTTGCTTCTGCTATTTATTACGCGCAGTCAAGCCGGATAGTTCCCTTGTGATGGAAATTGATTAGGCGCTGTTACGAGATTTGAATGTCGGGTATTAGGTTATCATATAATACTGATTATATTGTAAGGATGGTAAGATGCGTACCGCAGCAGTTGTTACTGGGATTGTGGTCATAGTTGTCGTTGCTATAGGTTTCTCACTTGGCAGTCGTGCCGGTCACAACAGTTTCGGTGCGAAAATGTTGCGCAATAATGCTGGGTATGGGGCGACTTTTTGCCCAATGTGCGGTGGCCCATGGCACAATCCCATGAACTGGGATGGGAGCGTTCCAGACACACTTCCAAAACCGCAAAATCAGGAATGGGTGAATAGACTCAGAGAGACTCTGACACGCGAAAAGCTTTCACTGGCGCAATACAGCAAAGATGAAGACAAGTTCAATGTCAGAATGCCTTATATGATGATAATCCCTCAGGAGAGAGATCACATCGAATGGATTGAAGAGCTTTTCAAGGCATATGGTTTATCACCTGATGGAAAAGTGCCGTCATTGAGGAAGTCAGGGTCGGTACGTGAGGCATATCGTATAGGCATGAATCTTGAAGCAGAACTGATACCTAGGTACAAATGGCTGATCAAAAATGCCGAAGACGACACTACGAAAAAGGTTCTTGACACTATTCTGTTTCAGACAAGGATGCATTTCACGATGTTCGCGCATGTGTTGGAGATGGGACATATGGGAAGATCCGGCATGGGCAGAATGCACTGACACATGGCGCAGCGGTCATCACCGTCCAATAATTGCAAACTGCCAAATCACAGCCTATAGCCGCATTCATTCATTACTGGATTGCAATTTGCCCGCGATCAGGTTATACAGCCAAGCGAAGATAACGCCGCCTACGAACCCATCGGCTAAAGCCCAGGCAAGCCCTATGACGCTTCCAATTGGGCTGACATTATAACCCCTGTATAGATATCCGAGCACTATTGGGTCATTCGTTACGCCCATGAACGCGATTATCCACCAAGTAAGGAAGAACACTCCGAAACCCCACATCAACCCGCAAGTCAGTCCGAATGCCAGTATATTGAGCTTCATCGTAATACACCTTTCTTTCTGTCCACATCTGATTTATATATTCCCTTTCCGGCAGAGTTATAAGCAGTCCACGGATATGTGTTCGAAATAGAGTCGAGTGATGTAGTGGAATTCAACCTGCCCCGACTTCTGATGGCGGCTGAATAAATCAGTAATCAGCGCTGTTGCTTCTTCGTGATAAGGTTCTTCGAACTGCGGAATAAAGCCGGAGGAGCGTGCGCGCCCGAGAAGTCCTTGAAGATCGAAGCTCTGAGTGTGTGGAAAATTCGCTGTCTGAATAGATGATTTATCTAAAATACACTCCGGCGCGGACGATATGGAACGAGAATTACACTGGGATGGATGCAGGGCTGCCAATTTACTCGTTATTGCCTCGTACTCCTTAGTGAATAGAGTTACATCCGATCTGCGATCATTCCACATTACCGCAACCCATCCGCCGGGTCTGAGAATTCTATGAAACTCAACCTTTGCTCGATCAATGTCGAACCAGTGAATAGCCTGGCCGACAATTATCAGATCAATACTTTTATTATCAAGTGGAATAGATTCTGCAGAGCCTTCCAAGCTTATGAATTTAGGATATTCTGCAAGAAGACGCTCACCGAATTCACGCATCTCTCGATTCGGCTCGACGCCAATTACTTGATATCCCGCTTCTAGAAACAGCTTTGCTGAGTTGCCGGTGCCGGACCCTATATCCGCAATGATGGATTCCTGAGTCAATCCACAATCGTTTGCAAGAACAGACATTACTTCAGACGGATATCCTGGGCGATATCGAGCATAGTCTTGCGCAAGCGACGAAAAGACATCGATTCCTTTAAGCATTGACTGTTTTCCGTGTCATATTCGATTATGCCTTATCGACAACTACCTTCTCACCGCTGTGCACTTTCTTGAACTCCTTCGGGTCGCCATCCAGCTTTCCGAAGACTTCGACAGCGCTTGCAGGCCGAATCTCATTACCACGGCTCATTGGTGTCGGGCCGAAGAAAATGCAGAAG
>DJHI01000169.1:754-4164 GCA_002431715.1 Armatimonadetes bacterium UBA5829 | reverse complement strand
CAGTTACCTGTTATCCAGAAGGCGAGGTCGCCAAGTTCGACTGTTTCTTTAGGGCTTTCACGGTCGCAATTCACTGGAATTTCGAAATAAATCTCATCACCCCAAGTGCTGCCATGTGCTTCGATTGGAAGAGCGTTCCAGATTCTTTCAGCGCACTCGCTGTCATTTAGCGTCGCGGTCTGAGAAATAGACCCGGCTGTGATTTTGATCTTGTTGGGCATATATCTCTCCTTACAGGACTGCTTGCTGGTTATATTATGACAGAGAATTATAACTCTCGCAAAAATAAAGTGGAGGAAAGTAAAACCGGATTCACGTATTACTAGTTTTGTTTTCATTAATTGGAGTAGCAAAATGCTGAACATCAGCGCATCGGTATATGTATTCTTCCCACACGAAGCAAAAGATGGCGATTGTATGCCTGTAGTCGACTGCGCGAGAGAAATTATAAGCGCCGGAATTGGAGTAGAGATTTTCTTATCAGAGTTCAATTTCGAACCTTATAGCTGTGAGGCGATCGAGCAGCTTAAGGAGATCGGAAAAAATGCGCCATTTCTGACCTGTCACACAAATTTGTTTAGGTGTGATTTGGATAAGCTTAAGGCGGAAATTGAGATGGTTGCGGGCTTCAGCGGAAGTATATTAGTGATACATCCGGCAACGTTTGGGTTTGAAAAATGTGATAATCCTCCTAGTGCTTATACTTTGAAAAATATATGTAAATTGGCCAGTGACTCGGGGGTTACTCTAGCATTTGAAAACAGTGGTCGAACAGGTATGGCAATGATGCGGCGTGCAATCGATTATATCGGTTCCGACTGCTTATCAATTGGAATGGGAATATGCATAGATACCGGGCACGCCAATCGCAGTATGGAAAATGACGGTTTTTCAGCTCAAGACTACCTTAGAGAATTTCGAGATTTAGTAGTAGAAGTGCATATAAATGACAATTGGGGTAAAGAGGATCTTCATTTGCCTCCTGGTAGAGGTAATATTGATTGGAATGCCGTGATTCCTGAATTGTATGCACTTAACAAAGATGCAGCGATATGCATTGAACTTGCAAGGCATGACTACGAACCGATGCACGCCATTCAGCAATCAACTGATTTTTTGTTATCTCACTTATAGTCTTCTCTTGCTGGAGAAAATGCATCTATGACATAACTAGGTTCCAGTGCTTTGACTGAATGCTCAACATTGCCTGGAATCGTAATTATTGCGCCTGGGCCGATGGTGCTGGTTTCATCTCCGACAGTCATCTCAAGTTTACCGANNTGAGAATGAGGAGGAATTACAGATCCATATTCCAGATCCCAATAAGAAACAGTCATATTTTCAGTATGTACAAACCTTGCCTCGCAGCCCGGAAGAATCTGCCTTATCTGCAAGTCTTTTAGTTCATGAAAATGCATTGTCTACTCCTTGGGAAATTTAGTTAGGAGACTTGTATTCATCTGAGGCATCAAAATAACTAACCTCGCCGCCCTGCAGCCTGTTTTCGATCACCCGGCGCATTCGTTCCTCTTCTTCGGCAAGTTCAATTACTTCCTTGTCCTGTTTCTCGGCTTCAGTAGCTTCGACCATTACCCTGGCCTCTGCACAGGCTTCGCAGTCTGGTCTGTCGCAGAGAAGCCCTTCCGGGTCCGTTTTTAAGATATCCAGGGCTGCGTCGACTACCGATCTTGCGCTCATCAAACGTGCGTGACAACTGCCTATCATAGTTTCGCGAACAGCATCCTGCTCGTCGAGTATTTCATCTATTGCATCAAACCCGTGGCTGCATCCCGGTCTGCGAACCCATTTGCTGATGACTTTACCCTGATCATTTTTGAACTGGACATGCCTCGATCTGTCCAGGTAAGGCAGGTTTGCAAGCTCCTCGGCGACATGGATCATCGAGTTAGTAGTATTCGTCACTCCAAGTTGGAGTATTTTTGCCTTTGCCTGCAGAGCTTTAAAGAGAGCGGAGCCGCGGGCAAAGGCATTGACCTTTTCATGAGAGTCAACAATAACATCGGCGAGACTACCGATGGCTGCTACAGAGTGGGTGGGGTGGCCGCTGCGGAGAGCATTGGGACGTTTNNTCCGCGCTGCTTCCGTTATCGCGCCGCAAAGTGAATTGGATCCAGATGGATCAAAGATATCCAGTCCATATGTGTATGTAGGCACTATAAGGGTTCCTTCAGAGCCAATTACACTTAAAACTGCGTCAACAACCGTGTCCGCTCCTTCGTCGACTTCGCCGAAGCTGGAGAGCGAACTGTGAACGACTACAACGTCACCTTGCGAAAGTCCTAATTCAATTAGACCGTTTTCAATTTGATTTCTTGTTACCATAATGCATCCCTGCCCAAGAACTGTTGGAACAATCTTCTTATGATTATAAATCAATACGCGAGAAAGTGATACAGAGGCATTACGTTTCAATCATTCTCTTTACCGCCGGAATAGTGCGGACTCTGGATGCCAGCAAAAGTGATATTGCCACAACAAATGCTCCTCCGAAGAAGGTCACGCTGTAACCAAGGTGCGCCCACAGAAGCCCTCCTATAAGCGGCACTAAAACTGCTGCCGCATGGTTAAATGTTACACCCATAGACAGGGCAGGGGTCAGGTCGGCAGGATCAGCGATCTTCTGCAGGTAGGTAGTCAGGCAGTTAGTAGACAGGTAGAAAAAGTTGTCCAGACAATATAGAACGAACAGCATATGCTCATGCCGTATCGTTGCATAACCCAGGAAGACCAATATAAGAGCGGAATAGCTGGTCATCAGTATCCTTTTTTCGCCTATTCTATCGATCAGTCGACCGACAATAGGACCACCAAACATATTCACGATGCTGTTGATAATCATCAGTAATGCGATGGTCCTTACGTCTGTTCTGTAGACTTTCGTCAACGCATATACTGCAAAGGTCATAAAGACCTGTTTGCGACAGCCTTCGAGGAAAGTAAGGCCGTAGAAGAGCTTATATCTTGGTCTGAAAGCAATCTTGGGTTTATCAGGATGGCAGATATCCCGCCCGATACAAAGCATGATAAACGCCGCGATGACGGCCGCTACACCGCCAATCAAAAACCAGTATGGATAAATGAATCTGTTGCCAATCAGGCGTACTAAAATCATCCCTAAAAGGGAGCCAATACTCCAAACACTGAAAGACTGGCCGAGCCGCTTGCCTTTGTTGTTTTCTTGTGCGAGGTTCAAAACAAGTGAGGACTGTAATGGCATCCACGTATGCATGCCGAGGCTCCATATGAATGAAAAGACCACCAGTGAAGGGATTCCATTCACTGCCGCGTAAGCGCCCATACCGATTGCTATAAGAAAGAATGCCATCGACGCGATGAGAGGCTCTGCAACGGATGCGGTCAACGCAACAACCGCTACGCACAAAAAACCA
>DJHI01000169.1:359-738 GCA_002431715.1 Armatimonadetes bacterium UBA5829 | reverse complement strand
AGTTCTCTTACAGCCTCGACATATCCAAGCTGCTCTGGTCTGATAGCAAGCGATTCGGTTGCAAAGTTATAGAAAACCGCACTGTATATGCCAAAACCGAAGCTCAGGAAGAGCATTGCTGTCCACAGGAGCTTTAAGTCTTTGCCTAATGAGTTTATTTTCTTAATTACGCTCGGCAATTGTTTACTCACCTAATATGAAAAAACCGGGCTTCGCAAAACCCGGTCTCCGAAAACTAACAAATAAAAACCAATAACTGAATACTAAAAATTAAATACTAATTATCCGTTATTCCTGGCCAACAGTGCGGCGCCAGTGATATTTTGCGCTTTATCCTCGCAAGAGCGTTATCGACTGATTTTGTTTTGCATCTAAGCTC
>DJHI01000169.1:0-353 GCA_002431715.1 Armatimonadetes bacterium UBA5829 | reverse complement strand
CTTTCCCACCTGATAGCCGGAGAGCACCTGCCATTCAAAGTCTGAAAGTAGCCTTCTCAGCATATCCTGCAGGCGGTAATTGTCCTCACGCTTCAGAACCAGTTCCTCAGGGTCGACCGTATCATCCGAGATCAAGATATCGGCCAGATTCCACTCGCTGTCACTGTCTTCAGACGGATACTCCAGCGAAACAGATGTATTGAGAGGCGTTTGTTTTCGGCGCGTAGCGGTCTTGATGGCGGTTATGACATGCCGCTCTATGCAGATACGCGCAAATGAGAGGAAAGAAATATCCTTTTCCGGGCGGTAATCGACTATTGCCTGCCACAACCCGATCATTCCGATCTGCAGCA
>DJHI01000146.1:10201-12150 GCA_002431715.1 Armatimonadetes bacterium UBA5829 | reverse complement strand
GTTTATCCAAATTTATAGCGCTAGCAAAAACCGCCATTCCCGCAAAATACCTTGAATGGTGAGATACACCTATATTGGAATCGTTATTATGCTGCGTGGAACGACGGTTATTACTTTCAATGGGATTGTCACATACCTGAGTTCCCGCAGTTACGGCGCGCACTTACTGCGGGAATTGATGTTTATCCAAATTTATAGCGCTAGCGAAAACCGCCATTCCCGCAGAATACCTTGAATGGTGAGATACACCCTGGATCGGAATCGCTCCAAACAAAGCTCATAATGCCGGAAAATATATTCTTTACATAAAGACTAAACAGTAATCAGTTGACAAATGTCAATACCTGGGCTAGATTATGTGTGAATGCATGGAATAATCAAATAGTTTTTTCAGCGCAGGACAATAATGATGAAGTTGTTTACGCTCGTTCTGGCCTTAATATGCTTGTCCTCCGGCATCGTCTCTGCCGAACATATCGGCACGGCAGTGCCGACTAAGAGCATTTCGACAGCGCCGGTGAGTCCTAAATTCGCTGATTATATGATCAAGCGAACTTATTCACAATATTCTACCAACGCCAGTTCCGTCAAGACAAGCTCGGGATCATCCGACTTTGTGCCCGGACTTGTCCCCGAACCATTCATTATGCCCAAATCCACAAAAGTGACCGGGTATAAAAGTTTTTCTACGCTTCCAAGTACTTGGGACTTGCGCACAACCGGAAAGTTGACTGACATAAGAAATCAAGGCGCTTGCGGAAGCTGCTGGGCCTTTGCCGCCATCGGGTCGATGGAATCAACTCTTCTGCCGTACGAATTATGGGATTTCTCTGAGAATAACCTCAAGAATAATCACATGTATGATAATACTTGCTGTGAAGGCGGCAATCGCGCGATGGCGACTGCTTATTTTGCGAGATGGGATGGCCCGGTTTCCGAAACAGACGATATTTATAATGCAGGTTCGTGTACGTCACCTTCCGGGCTCGTAACGCGAAAACACGTACAGGATGTGATTTTCCTGCCGGATCGCAGCAGTTCGACGGATAACGATTCGATAAAGAATGCCATCATGGATTATGGGGCTGTTTACACCTCTTTCTATTGGAACAGCGCTTATTATAGCTCATCTTATAACTCATATTTCTGTTCAAGTCTTCAAATTCCAAATCACGCGGTGTGCATAGTCGGCTGGAATGACGATTTTCCGAGCTCCAATTTCCCGTCTGCTGCATCGGGTAATGGCGCGTTCCTGATCAGAAATAGCTGGGGAACCTGGGGAGACGGAGGTTATTTCTGGATTTCTTATTATGATGTAAACATGGGTAAGGCGTATAGTTCGTCCAATCCAAATGAAAATGCCGTCTTTTTTGCCGATTCGCCGAACAATTACGATGTGCAATATGGGTATGATGAGCTCGGCCTGGTCAATATGATTGGTTATGGCACAACCACCGCATGGGCTGCTATGAAGTTCACACCCACATCGAATAGCGTTTTACGGGCCGCATCGACCTATTTTATGACCGACGGCACAAGTTATCAGTTGAAGATATACAGGGCTCCCACAAATAAACCGACCTCCGGCACACTTGTAACGACACAAACCGGGACCATTTCAGTAGCCGGATATCATACTATAGTGCTCGATACTCCTGTTATGATGACTGCGGGGATCAAGTATTCCTGTGTGATTAAGCTTACTACTCCGGGTTACAACTATCCGGTTGGTTTTGAGTACCCGGTAGCCGATTATTCTTCGGCTGCTACTGCAAACGCCGGGGAAACTTACCTGAGCGCGGATGGTAGTTCATGGCAGGATATGATTACGGTGGCTACAAATGCCAGTGCGTGTTTGAAAACATTTGCATCCATTCCAGATGCGGTTAGTCTTGCGAATATCAAGGAAACCGATGACGGAGATTACGTGAAACTGGAAGGCGTTCAAA
>DJHI01000146.1:2969-10171 GCA_002431715.1 Armatimonadetes bacterium UBA5829 | reverse complement strand
TTCAGGATTCAGTTTGGGAGATGTGGTTACAGTTTACGGCACAATAGATACATATAAGCCCGATGGATCTCATGACGCCGAGAGACAGATAGAATCAGCCTTTTTGATTGCCCAGTAATTTAGCCGGAAATATTTATGTAAAAAACCGGTAAAATCACCAGCATATACCCCTTGACTGTGCGCTTACTCGGTGGTATCCTCTTGACATACATACTGATGTATTTCCAGGTAAGTGAAGGTAATTTGATCAATGGCCGATATGGCTCCTCTGGCTGTTAGAATTGAAGCGGACGGTGACCGTCCCTCTATTATTTTAAGTGGGAAAGCGGATTGCGCTAATGTTTCGCATGTTGTCGCCGTGCTCGAACAGGTTGCCGACCACGACAGCAAATGCGTTTCACTTGATCTGCAGGGTCTGGAATCCTTGGATACATCCGCTCTTCAAGGCTTTGCAAAAGGGCTGGAGGCCTTCAAAGACCACAACTGTAAGCTTCATCTTACAAGAACCAGCAATGCCGTTCGGGATGTTCTCGACAGGCACCACCTCTGGGATATGTTCTGCCTCTGCCAGGAATGCAGCAACGATTGCACGCCTGAGACATGCCCGGGGGCCGACAGCTCCTGGGATCTGGATGTGTTTACGCTGTGCGCAGTCATCGGCAATATTCGTCAGGCAAGACTGCGAGTCGGCCAGATGGCTTGTAGAGCCGGATTTGACGATGAGGCGATAAGCGATATTTTGGTGGCGGTCGGTGAGGCCGTTACAAACGCGGTGAAATATGGCTCAAAAGAGCTTGAGAATCCCACGTTTACCGTTAGCTGCATTGCTACCTCTGAGAGATTTTGCGTGTCTGTAAGTGACAGCGGTATCGGTTTTGATCCTGTGGATGTTTTATCTTTCGAGGATGCGCTCTTCCTTGAGCATGGGCGTGGAATTTACTGCATGAGAGCGCTGATGGACGAAGTAACTTTCCACTTCGGCTCGGGAACGACTGTCAGGATGGTCAAAAACAGAAGCAAGCAGCCTGTTTGAGATCTTCTATTGTTTTGCAGCCGGTGCAGAACATCACCGTCGCAAGTTCTTCTCTAAGTCCCTCGATCTTTTCAAAAAGCGCTTCTGCTGAAATTGCTGCGCACCTTAAAAACGGCAGTGCCATACCTGCCATATCCGCACCTAATGCTATGGACTTGGCGATATCTTGGCCGCTGCGAACCCCTCCTCCCGCTATTATCGTTAAATTACCTGCTGCCTTTCGTGCCGCAACTATGCTGTCTGTGGTGGGTATTCCCCATTCACCTAAAGACTCGCCCAGTCCGGCTGAGATGCTGTCGACACTGCGCTTGCTCTCGACTTTTGCCCATGACGTCCCACCCGCACCCGCGACATCGACTCCTGCGACTCCCACATCGGCAAGCAGGGAAGCGGTTCTTGCAGAGATGCCGTGGCCGACCTCTTTTACAAAGACCGGCACATCCAACAGATCGCAGACCTCTCCGATTTTTGCCGAGAGCAGCCGGAAGTTTACGTTACCATTTGTTTGAACGCATTCCTGCAGAGGGTTAATGTGGAGCATAAGAGCATCGGCGTCGATCATTTCGACTATTTTAAGGCAGGAATCGATATTGCAGCCATTATTTAGCTGAACGGCTCCGAGGTTGGCAAAGAGCGGAATATCGGGCGCGACATCACGTACCTTGAAAGTCCAGTCGAGTTCAGGATATTCAAGAGCCACCCGCTGGCTGCCGACTCCCATGGCAAGCCCGTATCTCTGTGCTGCTTCAGCAAATATTCGATTGAATTTAGCGGCCTCCGGGGTTCCGCCGGTTATGGGAGAGATCATAAGAGGCATTGAGAGGTGCTTGCCTAAAAGCGTGATAGACATATCGATGTCGTTTCTGTCTATCTCAGGCAGCGCTTCATGCCCGAACGAATACTTCTCAAAGCCGGCGCTGAGCTTATGAAACTCGACATCTTCATGTAAGGCGGCATAGACATGGTCGGCTTTGCGCTGTATATTTTCATATGCTCTGGCGAATGACAATATCTTCCTCTCCAGCCCTGCGGCGTATGCCGTTCTTTGCAAGAATAGAATCCACGGCGTTAATGATACCCTCGCAATTGAGGCCATAATCGGCCCTCAACCGGCCTGCTTTTCCATGAGGAATAAAGGCGTCCGGCAGTCCGACTATTTCGACAGGTAAGTTAAGTGCATCGTTTTTAACCAACAGCTCGATCACTGCCGAAGAGAAGCCTCCGCACTTTACGTTTTCCTCGGCTATAACCAGGCCCCCGCAATCTGCTGCTGCTGCCAGTATCGTTTGTTCATCGATAGGTTTTATAAACCGAGCGTTTATTACCCGCACATCGATACCGTCGAGTTCGAGTTGGCGGGCCGCTTCCATGGCGTCATTCGACATCGTCCCTGCGGCAACGACAGCAACGTCCATTCCGTCCCTTAAGGTCTCCGCAACGCCAAAACTGATCTCGGACGGTGGAACCCGTTTGGCTCCGGGAGCGGCTCCTCTTGGGTATCTGATCGCTACGGGCCCCGCAATATCGAGAGCTTTTTGCAGCATCCCGGCAAGCTCAGGCGCATCTTTGGGAGCCATAATCGTCATATTCGGAAAATGCCTGAGATATGAGAGGTCGAAAGCTCCATGGTGGGTCGGCCCATCTTCGCCTACTATACCCGCTCTGTCCAGCGCGAAAATCACGGGCAGGTTTTGCATGCACACATCATGGATGATCTGGTCGTAACCCCGCTGGAGGAACGTGGAATAGATCGCCACTACCGGCCTCATTCCTGATGAAGCAAGACCGGCTGCGAACGTGACGGCGTGGCTCTCGGCAATGCCCACGTTAAAGTATCTGCTTGGATATTTCTTTGCGAAACGATTGAGACCTGTGCCGTCCGGCATGGCGGCGGTGATGGCTACTATCTTCGGATTTTTTTGGGCGAGCTTTACGAGCGCGCGGCCGAATACATCGGTAAATGTGCGCTTGGACTTCTCGGGAGTTTTCCCATTACCGGAGTTGAAAGGCCCGACGCCGTGAAAATGTCTTGCATTGTGCTCGGCGTGTGAATAGCCCTTTCCCTTTGTGGTCACCACATGCAGTAGAACAGGGCCCTTCATCTGAAAAGCCTGAGATATGAAATGCTTTAGCTCGCCGATATTGTGACCGTCGATTGGCCCCAGATATTCAAAGCCGAGGGCTTCGAAAATAGTGCCGCTGGTAGGTGATACCCAGCTTGTAAGACCTCGTTTGATCAGTTTGGCGGTCTTGCTCATTAGCCCGCCGCCCAAAGGCATTCTTCGGATTATCTCCTGTGCGCCGCTCTCCATCGTGCGATAGAGCGGCATCGTGCGAAGGTGAGCTATATGAGCGGCAAGAGCTCCGATGCTCTGGCAGATGGACATTTTATTATCGTTAAGGACCACCAGCATATCGGCTCCCGATGCTCCGGCGTTGTTAATGGCTTCCCATGCCATTCCGCCGCCGAGCGCGCCGTCACCGATAACCGCCGCCACCTTGTATTTCTCACTCGCTAAATTTCTGCCCTGAGCCATGCCTAAAGCGGCTGAGATGGACGTTGTCGCATGGCCGGTAGCGAAGCAGTCATATGGGCTTTCAGACGGTTTTGGGAAACCGCTGATTCCACCATCGCACCTGAGTGTGTGGAAACTGNNCGGTGAGGATTTTGTGGGCATAGCACTGATGGCCTACATCCCAGATCAGCCTGTCCTTTGGCAGATCCATCACCGAAAGCAACCCGATTGTCAACTCCACTACACCCAGCGATGGGGCCAAGTGCCCGCCATTTGCGCTGACTACATCCAATATTTCAGCCCGGACCTCTTGCGCGAGCTTTGCAAGTTGGGCATTATTCAGTTTCTTTAGGTCTTCGGGCAGGTTCAATGAACTCAACAAACCGCCAACCATCCCTGATTCCTCCAAGGACCGATATGGTCACTATTAGGGCATGTTCCCAGTCTTAGCGGCACAGCAAACGCAGTTTATGGGGAGCTGAGAGCAGAGAGCGGAGGGCGGAGAGCAGAGGGTGGGTAAATCCTCTGTTCTGGGTGGCGATTTCCGAATCGCCACCCTAAGATCGAATCGGAATTTCCGAATCCCGAATGCAAATTCGCACCAAATGAAACGACTTTACATTGCCAAGGTTAGAAAAGTTCATTCCGGGCAATAATGTCTGGGTTAAGGGGAGGTAAGAGGATATGACTGCTGCCGACAGCACACTGCAAATCCCTCCGGGCATACTGCCTGAAGGGAAGACAAACCTGGCGAGATCGCACTATGAAAACTTCACCGTAGGTTCTATTTTCCTGCCGAGGGAGATCAAGCGCCATGTGTTCAATTTCTATGCCTATTGCAGGGTCTGTGATGATTTGGCCGATGAGACGGGTGACCCGGCGCTGTCGATCCGGCTGTTGGAGTGGTGGCGGGAAGAGCTTCATGAGTGCTTCAGAGGCAATCCACGCCAACCGATCTTTGTGGCTCTGTCGGAGACTATAAAAGAGTTCGACCTGCCGATGNNATGATCAGCGCGTTCATTCAGGATCAGACGGTCACTCGATATGAATCCTTCGATCAGGTTCTGGACTACTGCAAACGCTCTGCAAATCCTGTGGGGAGAGTCTTTTTGCACCTGCTGGGGCAGATTAACGATGAGTTTTTCGAGCTTTCCGACGCCACATGCACCGCTCTGCAGCTTGCAAATTTCTGGCAGGATATCGGTGTCGATTACAAAAAGGGCCGCATATATGTTCCCAGGGAAGATATGGAAAGGTTCGGTTACACTGAGAGCGAACTGAGAAATAAGATTGTCAATGCAAGTTTTGTGCGGTTGATGCGGTTTGAGTTAGCCAGGACAAGGGAACTTTTTGACAAAGGAGCAGCACTTTCCCAAATGATCGACGGCGTCGGCGCGGCGGATGTGGAGCTGTTTACACGAGGCGGGCTCTCCGTATTGCAGTCAATCGAAAAGATCAATTACGACGTATTCAGGCGCCGGGCGGCTGTTTCTAAGTCAAGAAAACTCCTGCTAATGGCTGGATGGTGTGCCAGCAGGTTTCTTAATCACTGAGAAGCTGAGGACATATATCTACCCGCGTGCTTCGATAAGCTCAGCATGTTCAGTCTGTCTATATTTGTAAAAATTTTCCTTACATCTATAAACTATAACCTTATAAATCAGAGTGCGTCATTCCGGGCTGATAGGAGCGGGATTTGGATATCCCGTCCAATCAATGGCGGACTATGGAGTGTTGTATGACGACAGTCACATCCGAGACTCTTCGAGAGTCGTATCGTTATTGCAGAAACGTAGCAAAAAAGCGAGCGAGGAATTTCTATTACTCGTTCATTGTGTTGCCGCGCGCTAAAAGCGATGCCATGTGCGCGGTTTATGCCTTTATGCGCTATTGTGACGATATCGNNCCGCCGACGACCCCGACTTTGGAAGCGATAAAAAAGCTCTATTGGCGAAGTGGCGTGAGTCGCTGGAGAGGAGCGGGCAGGGGGATTACTCGGGAAGCCTGATCCTTCCCGCGTTTTATGATACGATCGAAAAATTCGATATCCCCCTGAGGTATTTTCATGAGCTGATAGATGGAGCGACGATGGATCTCTCTATCGATTGCTACCGAACTTTCGATGATCTATATGATTATTGTTATAAGGTCGCATCGGTTGTCGGCCTGGTCTGCATTCATATATTCGGGTTCGATTCACCCCAGGCGCGCAAACATGCCGAATTTTGCGGCATTGCGTTTCAGCTTACCAATATCCTGAGGGATGTCAAGGAAGATGCCGAGCGTGGACGCGTATATATCCCCGAGGAGGATCTTTGGGCGTTCAATTACAGCTCCAACGACCTCAAAAGCGGTGTCCTGGATGACAGGTTTCACAGGCTGATGCGCTTTGAAATACAGAGGGCACACGATTATTACGGCGCGGCGCTGCCTCTGGTGCCGATGGTCCATGGCTCGGGCAGACCGGGTCTGTGCGCGATGATTGAGATTTATTCGAGCATCCTGGACCGTATCAACAGATGCCCTGAGGATGTGCTTTCAGGGCAGGTGTCACTGCCGACCACTAAAAAACTCTCTATCGCAGCAAGAGCTCTAATAAAGTCCAGATTGAATGGAGGACGGCCATCGCTGCCTCAGTTGCAGTTATAGGCGGCGGAGTCGCGGGGCTGACCTGCGCGTGCGAACTGGCCGACGCCGGGCTGGATGTGCTGGTGCTTGAAGCAAAGAAGCATCTGGGGGGTCGAGCACATTCATTTTATGATAAAACCGCCGGAATGGAAATCGATAACTGCCAGCACGTGCTCTTAGGCTGCTGCAGCGCCGCGAAGGACTTTCTTACGAAGATCGGATCATTTGGCCGGGTGAAATTCTATGAGGATATCAGGCTCGTCGATTCCGATAAACGGTCCCTGGCAGTCAGAGTCTCGCATTTGCCTGCGCCGGTTCACCTTTTGCCATCGGTATTGTCGACTAGATATTTTTCTCTAAATGAAAAACTCGAGCTTACGCGAGTCTTTGCGCGGGTCGGCAGAATTCACGTGAAGCCGGACGAAACTGCGGCGGGTTATCTGAAGCGGATCGGCTGTTCGCATAGATTAATGGCACGCCTGCTCGATCCTGTCATAATTGCTGCGCTCAATGAGCCGTCTTCCGACGCTTCCGCCGTTTATGCGCGGATGGTGATGACGGAATCTTTGACTAAAAGCCGGTACGGGCACAAAATGGGCATCCCCAATGGGCCTCTCTCTCAGATTATCAGCGGTCCGGCTGAAAGATACCTGGCGAGGAGAGGATCCAGGATACGCAAGTCGAGCAGGGTCGAGAGGCTGTGCATTAGCGTCGGCAGGGTCGATTCAGTAGTGTTGGTGGGCGGTGAGCGGATAAGAGCGGATTATTTTGTGTCGGCGGTTACACCTGACTCGCTGCAAAAAATGGGACTTTCAACAGATGCCGCGTTTGAGATGAAGTGGAGACCGATTAAGAGCGTGCACCTTTTTTATGAAGGTCTTCCATCATTCGAGCGAGTCTGCGCCGTTGGTGAGCCGTTCGGTTGGATATTCAATAAAACTCGCGAATTTGAGCTTGGTTTCGGCTACGTGCAGGCTGTGGCAAGCGCGGCGGAGTCGCTGAATGACCTGAGCAGCGGCGATATC
>DJHI01000146.1:2036-2959 GCA_002431715.1 Armatimonadetes bacterium UBA5829 | reverse complement strand
GCCGAACTAGCCGGGCGTGCCGTAAATAGGGCTGCAGGATTCGAGAGTGGGTTGAAAAAGGCGATTATTTTCAATGCAAAGCGCGCTACTTTTGCAACCACGGGAGTAGATGAAATTCGACCTTCATCTGAGACGGGAATTCGCAATCTGTTTTTAGCCGGAGACTGGACAGCCACCGGCTGGCCCTCGACGATCGAGAGCGCGGTTCGTTCCGGCATGATCGCTGCAAATCTAATATTGAGTGAACAGGAGAGAAAGATTGGCTANNTCTCATCATTACAATACTCGTCCTTTCCGTGTCTTTACAGGCGGGACCGGTTATGCAGCAAATAGTTACCACCTCATGGCCAGGTCTTTCGGGGTTATACATGATTCCGACCGCAAGAACGCTCAAGTCCGGGCAGGTGGCGGTAGGTTTCAACGAAGCAAAACACGCCGAGACCGTGAATGGTGGGCGGTATGTGGACAGGCAGATACGCGGAGTCGTTACATGGGGAGCTTCGGACAGATGGGAGTTCTATGGGTCGTANNGCAATCAGACCGCAGTTGGATAACCAATCCTTCGCCACATTCGGCTTCAAATACAAGATCATGGACGAAGACCCGCACTACTGGTTTCCGACTTTTTCGATTGGTGTGCGTGACATATTCAATGATGAAAACGAAGTAGGCCCATTTGAAGGCATTCATAATGGCCGTAAATTCTTCCTGCTTGCCAGCAAAAAAATGCTGAAAAGCGAGAGCCTCGGCAGGTTTATGGATGTGCACGCAGGTCTTACATTCGACGCTCAGGCAACTGCGGCTATATTGGGTTTCGAGCTTACTCTTACGCCGAGTGTCAGTTTGATCGCTGAAGGCATGTGGGACTCGCCTTTTATTAATTATCGTGAATATGGCAGGAATGATGTCGCGGGCAGGTATGT
>DJHI01000146.1:1770-1996 GCA_002431715.1 Armatimonadetes bacterium UBA5829 | reverse complement strand
ATGTCTTCGATGTGGGTATGCGCGCTTATCCTGAACTGGTGCCGGGTCTGGTGTTGGATACGGGCTTTGTCGGCGATGGTGAATTCGAGTTCTCATTTGGTGTCAGCTATGTGATGGGTCTTTAAACGTGCTATCATATAGAAACTACACAAACGGAGTTTTCGAAGTTGAAAGGCTATAGACTTGCCGGTTATCGCATTATATCATTCTCGGAATCGAGCAAAGA
>DJHI01000146.1:0-1720 GCA_002431715.1 Armatimonadetes bacterium UBA5829 | reverse complement strand
AAGGAGATTGCTGAGAGGCTGCTGCCGAACCAGGAAAAGATTCTCGATGACTGGATAACCCTTCAAAATCGGGCATGGGAGCCTCCGGGCTTCAGCCACGATCAGGTGCGGGAGTTATTTGGTGGAATCCTGAATATTATCCTAAAACGGATGGCTAGTCGTGAACTTGAGCTATGCGTAGCAGAGCTTGAAGAGACCGGTGTAACACTGGCCAAGCAGCGTTTCCCTTTTCAGGGACTTATTGTCAGTATACATTTCCTGGAGCAGAGCTACTCGCCAATGCTACTCGATGCGCCACACGAGAAAGCTCAGGGCTGGTTTGTTGCCATTGATGAATTTCTCCATGCCGTATTGGCGGCGATTGCCACATCTTACTTCGAATCATACAGGAGAGAGCTTCTTGAAGAGGCTGAGGTTGGGCGGATAGTGCAGGAAGGCCTGCTCGCCGATATCCCTAAAAAGACAATCGACCTGGAAGTGGCGCACGTGTATATGTCCGCTCGTGAGAAGGCGCAGCTCGGCGGCGATTTCATGGATTACTTCACCCTGGAAAATGGCGGTGTTGCATTTGTAATCGGCGATCTTGCGGGTCATGGTCTGGAAGCTGCTGCCGATTCCGTGATGCTGAGGTCGCTTTTCAGGGGTTTTGTGCGTGAGAACTCCGACCTTGCGGACGCTATGACTCGGGTCAATAGAGTGGCTGAGTCTGATCTGAAATCCGGTCTTTTTGCAACTGCTCTGGCCGTGAAATATGATCGTTGTGGCAATCTGGGCCTGGTAAATGCAGGGCACTGTCACCCGGTTATATGCGACGGCACCTGTCGACTGATTGAACTCGAAGGCAGCGCGCTTGCTATTCGCAGCGATTCCGTTTATACGCTTGCGGAAGCTTCGCTAAATCCGGGTGGAGTATTTATCGCATATACGGATGGGGTGATAGAGGCGAGAAATCGAGATCGTGTGCTGTTCGGCGAAGAGGGAGTGATGGCGGCTGTTTCAGAGTCTCATGGAGCGTCGGCGAGAGCAGTAGCTGAGCATATCATAGACAGGTCTCTGGCTCACGCGGGCGGTAAGTTTTCGGATGATGTCGCGATCCTTGTTTTGAAGCGACGAAAGTGTTGAGGCTTCCAGGTGTATCAGCTTTGGTTCCAATACTAAACTGAAACCATTACCGNNATTTGTGATGTGGTCTGAATGATCCCTTCGGAGCCGTCGATGGTAATTCTGTCACCGTCTTTTACTGAGTCCATTATCCCTTTGCATCCAACAATCGCCGGTTTGCAGTAGGTTCGGATAATCGATTCGATGCCTGGTTGGCTGCTGCCGTTTTCAGAGATGAACCCACCTGCGACTGCTAGAAACGGTGTCCATGCCAGTGTCGCGTAGTCCACGACAAGAATCTCTCCCGGTTCGATCTCTCCCGCGTCTTCTATGCATCGTGCTCTTCGAACTCTGCCGCTGGCGCATTCTGGGAAGACTGTGCTGCCGGTAAGCACATCACTTTCAGGTGAGCATGCCGCTGCATCCGACGGCAGAAAATCGGGAGCGGTCAGTCGGTCCTCAAGCCATATATCGTGTTTGCGCTGAGCTACCAGCGCCGCAATTTCGCATGCTTCCGCTTTTGAAATTTCATCGAGCGAAAGGTTGAATACGTCTTCCATGTTTGCAATGGCTTTCGAATCCAGAAGGCTCTTTCCCAAGTCAGTCAAGGCTTTTCTGA
>DJHI01000012.1 GCA_002431715.1 Armatimonadetes bacterium UBA5829 | reverse complement strand
ATGCTCCTGCTACTTCGCACTCTGAATCGAACTTATAAGTCGCTTTGAACGGAGTGCCATCCTCGGCTTTGTAGAAGTTTGTATGCCACGCTCCGCAGACCGGGCCTTCATAGACCTTTTTGCCGTCCATTTCCAGCACGAAGTCGTTGAGGAGCAGGACATTATCCTCCAGCATCTTGCAGTCGAAGTCATTTGCCACTGCGACCGGCATGGTCTGTGTGAAGTCATCAAAGCAGACTCCCGAGCCGAGGACAACGGGAGCCTTTTCAGACGCCGTCTTGGCCTCCTCCCCGCAGATGACCAGCAGGCTTCCAGCGGGGGCGAAGTTGACATCGAATATGCCGTTTATGGCATCCAGCTTATATAGTGAGCCGTCATAGAGATCGAAAACGGCCATGTCGGAACATCCGGGTATCTCCACAGTCGCCCTAACAGGCCGTTTTTCATCGGTATTTGCAATAAGATGTCGCATAGAGCCATCGACTTTTCGAGAGTGGACAAACACCGTTCCGGCATTATTGCCCGTCATCTTATCGGTGACTTTTATCCTCTCAGCAAAAATTTCCGAGAGCTTCGTCACAGCCTCGTTGACATCTTCCACTATTACCGCGTTGGGAATATCCACGGTCGTCTCTCTGCCGTCGACCATATTGGGCAGCGACTCGGTGAAAATCAACTTTCCGCCATTGGCGGCGAACTGCTTAAATAGATCAAGTGTGCCTGATTTGATATTGCTTGCAGGTGGAACCACAACCACGCTGTATGATTGCTTGCCGACCTTAAAGCTTTTGCCATCGACTGNNTCTTCGGCCTCGGTCGGGCTTTTGTGAAGAGGAGTGTAGTTGGCCCAAACGCTGGTTATCGGTTGGAACACTAGTATGTCCACCATACGCTCGCCTTCGGAGATGGCTGCACACACGCGAGCCTCATAATCGGCGAAATTCTTCTCATCACTCCACCACGGCTGCTGATAGAACAGGTTTGCAGGGTAATCGCGCTTTCTCTCGCCGCGCATAGAGTAGAGCGATAGGTGATGGTTAACAAAACTGATTCCGAGAGCCGCCTGCCAGTCGCCTATCCACTTGCGATGGAAGAAGCTTACCTGCCCGCCGACGCATCCGAACACCTCGCAGAACGACCGCTCCTTGCCGAGCTGGTCAACAGCGGAAGCAACCTGCTTTACCGTAACAATCTGAATTGCAGGAACTGCTCGGCAGAGCTTATCGATTCCCGGCCAGTGCATGAACTCGTAATGGGTCATCACGTCACCCGACCACTGAGTCTGATAAACGAGCCCGTCCTCAGCCATAAAGTGGCCGGTCATCTTCAGACCGTTTTTCGAGCACCAGTCATAATACTGCTTGGTGAAGCTCTGCTTGAAAAGCTCGGTGGCGGCATCATAAAAGTCGAACCTGACTTTGCGATAGTCGTCTATATCCAAAAACAGCTGTGGGATTTTAGGGGTTATGTCGTAACCCTTCATCTTCTTGAAGAAGTCCGGCAGAAAATCAGACCATGGCACCACCGGCGCCTTATATCTGTGCTGAGCCAGATAACACGGTTCGTCGGTGAATATTCCGGGGATGGATTTGCCGAAATGCTCTCCGCAGTGCTCTTTGTAGCGTTCGTGCGTGCAATTAATAAATTCACGCACCGCATCCGGGCTCATAAGATCGACATAGCTGGCGCCGTTAAACCACAGGTCGCCGAGTGGACTGATATTCTTGCAGATATCGTATTCGATGCCTTTATAGGTTACGCTGCAAAGAACCTCGTCGTTTTCGGTGGCCGTGCCTTTTTTAAGGAAAATAAGCGCGTGTGATCTGAATGCCTTATCCTTTTCAGGAACCTCTCCACCGGCAAATCCCGACGGCCATTTATCTTCATCATACAGCCAGGCGTAAGTGCCGGTCTTCTCGGCTTCGTCCGCGCATGCATTGACCAGGTCGAACCATTCATCGGAGAGATATCCGGTGACAAGTCCTACACGCGAATGCATGAAATAACTGCCCCAGCCCTTTTCAGCCATCTCTCGAATCTGACGTCTGAGTTCGGCTTCATCGAGTTTATCGTTCCAGCTCCAGAAGGGAGCAGGACGCATAAGCGCGTCCGGGCTTTTAAGTTTATCAATGGAACTCATTAAACAACCTCTCTAAAAGGAAGAAATTACCCTCTCATTTTGCTTGCGCGGCATAAAGCGGAGTTCCTTCTTTTTTTGTTGCGGCTGCGAAAAAAGTGAAGTGCCTTTTCGGACATTGAGAAAGCTGTCGGTGCAGGCCGACTTTGTGTACTTGTTGCTGCGGTCGGGTCTTTTAGACGTAAAATGCTTGCCTGAAAACTGCTGGTGGGGTATACTAGTGCGACGGGGAAACGAATGGTGCCGGAGACCAGAGTCGAACTGGTATGAGGTCGCCCTCGGTGGTTTTTGAGACCACTGCGTCTGCCATTCCGCCACTCCGGCAATGATAGGTAATTATAGTCTTATCCCATTCAGAATGTCAATCGCGCGGAGGAAACCTTATTATGAATGATGATATGCAGGATAGAGGGCAGGAACCGCAGGAATCAGCCAATCGTCCGGAGCAGCAGCCGGCATATACGCCGCCTCCCGGACCGGCCGGATATCAGGCTCCACCGCCGGGATACTATTATCAGCCTCCGCAGCCGCGGCCCAGATATTGGATTCCAGTAGTGATTGTGCTTGGGATTTTGGCTCTGCTCTTCTTCGGTTTCCTTGGCATGATCGGAGCTTTAGTCGGCGGCGCAGGAACAGCCAGTGAACGCGAGACGCATGTGGCCCTTATTAGAGTGAGCGGAGTGATAACCGCCGGAACCAGCGGCGGCAGCGTGTTCGGAGATTCCGTATCCGGCTCTGAAGATATCATTGCCCAGTTGGAGCGTGCCCGCAAGAGCAAGTATGCGAAAGCTATCGTAATCCGAATCAACAGTCCCGGCGGCAGCCCGGCGGGTTCCGAAGAGGTATATAACGAGATCAACAGGGTCCGCGAGGCGGGCAAGGTGGTATACACGTCGATGGGCGATGTTGCCGCCTCAGGTGGATACTACATAGCTTCACCATGCACCAGGATTTTCTCTGATGCGAACTCCGTTACCGGCAGCATAGGCGTTATTATGTCCACGGGCGATCTGAGCGAGCTTTACAAAAAGATCGGTTATAAGCCCGAGGTAATAAAGTCCGGTAAGTATAAGGACATGGGCTCTTCGAGTCGGCCTCTCACGCCTGCTGAGCGCGAGCTGCTTCAGAATATTATCAACACCACATATATAAACTTTGTTAATGCGGTCTCCAAAGGGCGGAAATTGCCGTTCGATCAGGTTAAGAAGATTGCGGACGGACGAATCCTCACCGGAGATCAGGCACTTAAGGTGAAGCTGGTGGATGAGATCGGCGGTCTGCAGGAAACGGTTGCGGCGGCTGCCAGGGCGGGCGGAATAAAAGGCGCGCCGAAAGTCGTAGAGTATGGGCGCAAAGGGTTTTTGCAGAGCCTTCTAGCCGGAGATTCTTCCAAGGCTTCTACCGAGCTTAACAATGCTGTAACGAGGAAAGCCATGGAGGCCCTTCTTCGCAGCCAGGACTCAACGGTGCTCCCGAGGTAATGATGGCCGAAAAGAAACGAATGGTCATAATAGACGGCAACAGCCTGCTTTATCGGGCGTTTTTTGCGATGCGGTATCTATCGACCGCAAGCGGGCAGCCGACCAATGCCGTCTACAGCCTTACGATGATGCTCCTGAAGCTCTTTGAGGAGAAGCCGGACTATATAGCTGTGGCATTCGACACACCAAAGCCCACCTTCCGGCACGAGGAATACGAAGAGTATAAGGGCCACCGCAAGCCGCCGCCCGATGCGCTTATAGAGCAGTCACCCATTGCGCGCGAGTTGATAAAGGCGTTCAATGTTCCTGTAATAGAGGTTCCAGGCTATGAGGCGGACGATATCATCGGCGCGGTCGCAAAAGATGCGACTTCCCACGGCTGGGAGACCACGATAGTCACAGGCGATCTGGACGCGCTGCAACTTGTCGATGACCATGTTACCGTTTTGACCACGGTCAGGGGTGTGACCGATACCGTTGAATATGACTCCGAAGCCGTAAAGCAGCGATATGGTCTCAGCCCGAAGCAGATGATCGATTTTAAGGCGCTTAAGGGCGATCCGTCCGATAATATTCCTGGTGTTGCAGGCATAGGCGACAAAACAGCCGTTACTCTTCTGCATGAATACGGCACTCTGGAAAACTTGCTCGAGCATGTAAACGACCTGCCTGAGGGCAAAGTGAAAAGGGCGCTTCTGGAGAACGAGGAGATGGCGCGTCTCTCAAAACGGTTGGTGACTATTGTCACCGACCTGCCGGAGAAGCTCGATCTGGAGCAATATGCCCGCAGGGAGCCGGATGTCGATGCACTGCGCGACCTCTTTGTAAGGCTCGAGTTCAAAACGATGCTCAAGCGCCTGCCCGAGGTAGGACTGGCCGAAGGGAAAGCTGCTCCAGAAGAGAGAGTGGCTCTCGGCGCGTGCCGTCAGATTGAAAATCCGACCGATCTCAAGCAGTTCATCGACTCGCTTAAGGCCGAAGGCTCTTTCGCGATGCAGTGCCATACCGCAAACGGAAAATCCATTGATGCGGAGATAATAGGAATAAGTTTCTCCAAGGGAGTGGGGGATACGGTCTATGTGCAGGTGATCGATCCCACAAAGAGAGTAAATTCTTCCCTGGAACTCGGGTTCGACGGTCCTTTCCAGGCCGATCTATCGGTTTTCAAAGAGATTCTCGAATCGGAAGACATCAAGAAGTTCTGTCATGACTCCAAGCTCAATCGCGCCGCTTTAGCCCTGCGCGGCATGCATCTTAAGGGTGTGACATTCGATTCTATGCTGGGAGCATATCTGCTGGACTCCTCGCGCGGATCGTTCGAGATAGGCGATGTCGCATTCGAGCAGCTTTCTCTGGAACTGCCGGGTGTGACATCAAAGCAGAACGGCGAGATAGCGGACTCGGTGCTTATCTGCGGTGAAGCCGAAGCTATTTACAGAGTTCGCCAGCCGATTGAAGCGAGGCTGGAAGAAAACGGGCTCATGGAGCTTTATCGAGATGTCGAGCTTCCACTGGCTGCAATTCTTGCCGAGATGGAGCTTACCGGTGTCGCCGTTGATGTCGAGCAGCTTGGCAATCTATCGATAACGCTGGATGTCGACATTCGAGAGGTAGCGCGGAAAATTTACGACCAGGCAGGCGAAGAGTTCAATATAGGCTCTCCGAAGCAGCTTCAGGTGATACTCTTTGAAAAGCTGGGCCTCCAGGCGTCCAAGAAGACAAAGACAGGCTACTCCACCAGCGCATCCGCTCTCGAAGAGCTTGCCGTGGATTATCCTATAGTCGCCGACATCCTGCACTACCGCGAGCTTACCAAGATCAAATCGACCTATTCGGATTCTCTGCCAAAGCTTATAAACCCGCGCACGGGCAGGATTCATACATCTTTGAACCAGGCCGTGACCGCCACCGGGCGTCTATCGTCGAGCGACCCTAATCTGCAGAATATCCCGATCAGGAGTGAGCTTGGCAGAGAGATCAGAAAGGCTTCCATCGCTTCCAATGACAATCTGCTCGTTTCAGCCGATTATTCTCAGATCGAGCTTAGAATCCTTGCGCATGTCACGGGTGATAAGGGCCTCGTGGAGGCATTTGAGAAAGATGAAGATATACACACCGCCACAGCCTGCACACTCTTTAGCGTAAGTGCGGAGGACGTCACCCCCGAAATGCGCAGGAGGGCGAAGACGGTCAACTTTGCGGTTATCTATGGCATGGCCGATTTTACACTTTCGCGCGCCCTGGGTGTGCCTCTTAAGGAGGCCCATGACTTCATTGAGACCTACTTTGCCAGGTTTCCCGGCGTGAGGACATTCACTGAGGAGACTAAAGAGCTTGCACGCGAGCAGGGTTATGTGACCACACTTATGGGCCGTCGGCGCTATATGCAGGATATCAACAATGCCAATCGGAATATCAGGCAGTTTGCCGAGCGC
>DJHI01000201.1:4408-17563 GCA_002431715.1 Armatimonadetes bacterium UBA5829 | reverse complement strand
CTCATGAAGTCACGCGCGGCCAGGATTTTAACCATAGCTATCTGAGACTCTTTGTCCGTTTTCATCTTCGCAGAGAGCCGGTCGAAGCCATGATTTGCAAGCCACATAAGAGAGTTTGATACGGCGGCGGGGCCGCAAAACAGCTCGCCGTCCTGCCAGAATCCAGCCTCGGGGTCACACTGTGCAAGGTCAGGTGTCGAATCCACTTTATATATACAGTAGCCTGGAGCGGCGCCGGATGCGCAGCATAGAGAGCACAGCGCAGCCAGAGCCGTTAATAATCCGCTTAACTTCAAAAGTTCAACCCCTAAGAGAAAAATATGGCCTTGAATGTATACTAGAAATGTGATTTCCATATACCCGATTCAGGCCGGGACATGCAATTTACTGCGTCAGATTTCAGCAGGAAATATGACTCTTTGCTTAGCTTGAATTGCCTAGAAGCTGTCGACCCTGACTCTCCCGAACTTAGGGGGACTATAGGAGTGAAGACTGTGNNCCTCAGCCTGCGCCGCGGCGGTTCTATGCTCGAATCTAAGCTTGCCTGAATAAAGAGCCTCGCGTAATGACGTCACGTTTTGGTGTCCCATGTCCTGGAAGCTCTGCTCCAAGCCTTTCATGAGATATGGAACGTAGTCAGCAAGCGAGCCGCGGTCGAGAACCGTTCCGCTGACTCCCTGCGGCACCAGCACCTTGTTGTTATCCTCGCTCAGATATCTTTTTCCACCGCCAGCGCCCATAGCTTCCACACTCGCCATGCCTCGATAACGCTTCACGCGCATGCCGTTTTCGTAGAAATAGTCGCCTGGAGCCTCCAATGTTCCCGCGAGCAGGTAACCTGCCATAACCGCGCCTGCTCCGATAGCCAGAGCCTTGGCTATATGGCCTATACCCTGAATTCCGCCGTCCGCGACAACTGCCACGCCATGCTCTTTTGCATATCTGGCTGTGTGATAGACAGCCGAGGCCTGCGGCCTTCCGACGGCCATCATTGTCTGGGTTATACAGATCGAGCCGGGCCCCATTCCTACGCGGAGTCCGTCGGCTCCTGCCTCAATCAGAGCCTTGGACTGCTCCATTGTGACCACATTGCCCGCTATTACATCTATCTCAGGGAAATGCTCTTTGATAAATCTGAGCATTTCGATCTGGAAAACCGAGTAACCCTGAGCGGAGTCTATCAGCAGTATATCTACACCGGCTTCAGCCAGCGCTTCTACCCGTTCTCGATCTTCGGGCCTGGTGGATACCGCCGCACCCACTAAAAGCTGCTTGCCTGCGCTCTTTGATGCAAACGGGTAATCTTTATTTTTGAGCAGGTCAGTGCGAGAGAGCAGGGCGACCAGCCGATACTGGTCGTCGACCACAGGGAGTTTTCCTCTCTTGCTCTGCTTGAGTATCTGGTTTGCTTCGTGAAGTGTGACGCCTTCCTTGGCGGTGATCAGATCGGTCGTCATTACCTCCGAGAGAGGCTTTGAGCGGTCTTTTTCGAAGTCTATGTCGCGGTTGGTGACTATGCCTACGAGCTTTGAGTTGAGTGTGCCGTCCTGAGTAATAGGTATGCCTGAGAATCCATGCTCGGCCTTGATTGTATCGACGTCGGTGACCGTATTGCGCGGGCTCAAGACCACGGGGTCTATTATAAATCCGTTTTCAAAACGCTTGACCTTGCGCACATGCTCCACCTGCGCATCGACGGTATTATTGTAATGGATGATCCCGATTCCACCTAAAAGCGCCAGATAAGACGCCATCTTCCATTCGGTAACGGTGTCCATCGGGGAGCTTACCAGCGGTCTTTTGATCTTGATATTGCGGGTTACATTGGTTTCAAGGTCGGCCTCGCTGGCCTGAAAATCGATATAGCCTGGAAGAACGATGAAGTCGTCGTAGGTCAGACCTTTGCCTGATCCGAAGAGTTCGCTTGCCGAAAGTCCATCAGCCCCAAATTCATCTCCCATCGTTTTTTCGTTTGCCGCCATTTGTCACCTCTGCTCATTTTTACATATTGACGGTTATTATACCGCAAAGTGTTCCCGGTGGAAAAGAACTATTGCGTAATATTTAAATCTCAGCTAGAATCACACTAAGCAATTTACAGTTAATAAAGAGTCACATTTCCTGCGGAAATCTGACATAGTAAATTGCACGATTGTTTGTAGCTTAAAAACTATAGTGGTTTGCAAGCAACCAACCGTGAATCACCTAATCTCTGAAGATCATCTTCTTCTGGAAGGCGAGGTCTTTTGCCTGGCGGAGGGTCCTTTGAGCGAAGTTTGTCCATTCACTGTTTGGGTATCGCAAGAGAAATCCCTCCATAGTAGAGATCGATGCTGCGGGATTGTTCTGCGAAGTGAGCTGAAGGTGCGCTATCTTCAATAGCGACATCTGAGCCTCGGATGAATTCGGTTCCTGCTCAGCTATTTTTTCAAAGGCTGCAACTGCATTTTCATGCTGGCCGTCCTCTTCCAGAAACGACGCAAGACGGAAACGCCAGTTCGCGTCCAGCCTGATCTCAGGCCAATACTGCTCCATCTCCTTCGCGGCGGCGATGGCTTCCGCCTCCCTACCCTGGTTTATATAGAGCCTTATGGCATTGTAATAGAAAGGCAGCGACTGCGACTCCTCCTCCATTATCGCCCACAGCTTACCAAGCTCCGCATGAGCAAATGCATTTTCGGGATCGTATTTTATGAGGCTGTCGTAGTCCTGGGCAGCTTCGAGGAAGTTGCCCTCGTCGTAGTCGCGGCGGCCCTTATCGGTAAGATACTCCCGCTCGCCCTGCAGAGCCATATTGGCAATAAGTGCTGTTACAATTCCAAAGGTGAACCCGCCCAGATGGCTCCAGTATGCGACATACTTCAGTCTCAGGCCGAATATATCGTCACGGTATAAGGCCACCATTCCCAGCACCAGTTGAATAATGAGCCAGCACATAATCAAAAGGAGCGCCGAGACTTCGACTCCGTCGAACTTGAAAATACGTCGGTGGAACCTGACGGCATAAAGGCCCATTACACCCGCGATTGCCCCTGAAGCGCCGACAACCGCCCTGCCCGCGTAATAAGGGTCCATAGTCGCCAGCACGATCGCAATGTGCATGCCCGACGCAGCAAAACAGGCTCCAATGTAAAAAATGAGGAACTCGAGCCTGCCTATCGCCCACTCCACCTCGCGGCCGAAGATGTAGAGAATGGTCATATTGATTCCGAGGTGGATGAAGCCATCGTGAATGAAGCAGGACGTTATAAGGCGGCCCATTCGGAAGACGTTGGGAATCAGGCCGAAATCACGAGCGGCGTTCTCGAAATCGCGGCTCATAATAATGGCCAGAACCACATTGACCGCTATTATGGTAACAACGGCCAAAGGAAAACTGCGAGTCTTCTTTTGAGTGCTCTTTCCGGACATATTTCTCCAAGGACTGAACTTTATTGATTATACACCAGGCCCGGGTTTGAGACAAAGCGGCCGCACTCATTGACTGCGCCCTCACCCCAACCCTCTCCCCCAGGAGAGGGAGCAGGCTGTACGCTTTTCGATCACGATCAAACGATCAGTCGATCAGACTATATTCGCTGCCTGGCTTAAAATCGCCTGCTTTGGCATCTTCGTATTCGGCTTCGAGAGCTTTTATGATCGATGTCCAGCTTACCGGCAAGTCGCCGGTCCGATGGAACGAATCGACTCCGCGAATCTCGCGATAATGCCCTATGGCGCGGTTCATGTGATCGAGAGCCTCGCTGTCTTCGCCTCGCGCATGGGCTAGAGCGGCTTTGAGTCGCTCTACATAAAACTCACCCAACCGGCCCATACAGAATGCATCACGAGTGAGGCCAGGAAGTTCTTTTTCCCCCGAGTTGTTGCGCATGCCCTTCTCTCCGGCGGCAACCGCCTGCTCTGAGAGATCGGCCAATTCTTCGATCAGCTCATCGGGGCCGTAGGCATCACTGGCGGTTCCCGACTTTACATATTCAGCGGGATAGATGACTTCATCGCCCGTGACTTCAGTCCACCATTTCCGGCCCGATGTGCCCTCACCAACGTGAAGGATATCATTTATCGAGAAAAGATAAGGCCGATCCTCCGCATCGAATAAGCAGTTGAATTGAGGCCGCCATTTTGCGGTCTTGTCCAGCGCAAAATACAGACTAAGAAGTTCCAATATTCGAGAACCAGCCTCGAAGCCCTCTATGATGCGCTTGTTGCGGAGTAGCCATTTCGGCTGACCTTCTCGAAGAAGTTGTGCGACATTGCTGCCGCCCCAGGCGCTGTACCAGATGTAATCCCGCTGGAACTGATACTTGAAGAAAGTGTCCGATGTGCGGGGCCAGTCGCTTGCCAAAGGCAGCAGTGAAAAACCGCCGCATTTCATTTCGCGCAGATTTGCAAGGATCGACTCGGCTGTCTCGAACGAAAAACTGGTCCAGGGCTCGAAGTTCGCTGCATATAACTCCGCAATGACATTTTTGCTCCCCGCAGCCCTTACCCAGCTCTTATATGACGGATCGGGGTTGCCGTCGACCAGATGATCTCCCGTGTATTTGACAGAATATTTGAGAGGCCTGCCTCCGCGGCGTGCGATGTTCGTAATATACGAATCCGGCTCGGAGAATCCCACGTTCAAATAGACCGATGCATCGGGACGAGCAGCATCAATGACATCGATAATCGCTTGCTGGACGAATTCTGTATAGTCCCTGGAACCGCCTGTCGATACAAAAAGGCCCGAAAGCTCGGGATAGTTTTCCATAAGTGTGCGGACACACTGACCGGCGGCGGGATGAATCGCCATTTGTGAGATAGACAGGTATGGAGCTATGTCATAATCCAGAGCGGTCTCGAATATCCAATGATGCATCTTTTGGTAGTACGCAAGATCCTCTTTTGGCGAAAAACTATCAGGAAAATCAGGAGGAAGATCGATCATAAACGAGAAATTGTGTGGGTTCTCTAAAATCATCGAGTCAAATCCGCACTCGCTAAGGGTGCGAAACATCCGCTGCCATACGCTCTTATCGAAAAACCATTTCTCGTCGCGATTTTTTGTCCAGAAGGCTCGAAGCATACAATCTCCTTCAAAAATAGCTGAAAGCGTAGAGTGGAGAGCAGATAGCCCAGAGTCCACGTTTCCATTCTCAGTGGCAAGCCGATAGGCTCATGCCATGATATCTATACAAATAAGCCGAAGGTCCGAAAGATATTATTTTCCTACAATATCGATAACGGCGACTTCAGGACGGCAGTAAAACCTGACCGCCGGAGCCAGTGCCTCGGTTCCGATTCCACGGTTCACATAAAGCACACTCTTGCCATTTTTATATAACCCTGCCTGATATTTTCCGATCATATCCGGTAGCGGCAGCAGCGCACCGAATACGGGCAGCCTTACCTGGCCGCCATGCGTATGGCCCGAGAGCATCAGATCGATTCCTTTATTTGCGGCGGAGTCGAACGAATCCGGCCTATGGCAGAGAAGCACCTTATAAAGCCCCTTTATATCCGGTGGTATATATACCACATCCGCAGGCATCGACCACCACAGATATCCCAGAGCAATACGGCCGTCTTTAGGGGTCGGTATGATATCCCACCTTCTGACAGACCTGACTCCGGCCTTTTCGAGAGCCTCTATACTAAGGGAATTGTCCCAGTTACCGGCTACTGCATATGTCGGAGCTATCTTAACCAGCTTTTCCCCGATTAGAGTCAGCGCTTTGTAATTCTTTGACTTATTGAAGTTCAGGTAATCGCCCGTCAAAAATATTATGTCCGGTCGGCTCTTTGCAGTCAAGCGGATCATGGTCTGTTCGCGCCCGTCATAGCGATCCATGTGAATATCCGAAATTTGAACTATCCTGAACCTGGTGCCTTTGGGGAGTTTTTCGGTTTGAATGGTGTGGTTTGTCAACTGCACCCAGCCGGGTTCGATGTAAAACGCATCGACGATGCAGAAAGCGGCAACGAAAGCCATTACGAGCCAGAAGAGCCTCGCGGCGCGGTTGACCTTTCGCCTGAAGATCACAAGGCAGAGTGTCCGCAGGTTCTCCCAGGCGATTATCCAGACCAGGCCGAAAATCAATACTAAAACGACCATTCTTGCCGTTGCCGATGTATCCAAACTCTATCCTCCGATAAGTCTACCGAAATTATCAGGCTGCTTGTTCCCGGCGAAGGTGGTTTGCCTGTCCGTGTGTAAATACTCCATGTCTATAAAAGCACCATAAGAATAAGAGGCATAGTAATGGCAAAAAAACTCAAGATCGGCGTTATGACTTCCATGCCGCAGGACATCTCCGGCGAATTAAAGAAAGTTAAAGATTTCGGACTGGCAAGCACCCAAATGGCCTGCTGGGAACCTGAAAAGTTTACCATAGAAAACTCAAATGCGATAGACAAAGCTCGAAAAGAGCACAGCGTTGAGANNCCCGGCTCACTGGAACTTCACCGAAGGCCCCAGCACTATCGGTCTTCTGCCGCCGGAATGGCGGGAAGCGCGGGTCGCAGCCCTCTGCGCCGGAGCCGAATTTGCAGCCGGACTCGGGATTGCATCCATCACCACACATGCCGGTTTCATACCCGAAAACCCGAAAGATCCGCTTTACGAAGGCATGATCGATGCGCTGCGTATAGTTGCGGTCAAGTGCAAGGAGTTGGGACTGCTTTTATGCTTCGAGACGGGTCAGGAGACACCGATCACACTATTGCGCGCTATGAAAGACATCGGCACGGATAACCTTGGAGTAAACCTCGACCCGGCGAACCTGCTGATGTATGGCAAGGCCAACCCCGTGGATGCGCTGGATATTATCGGGCTGTATGTAAAGGGCGTTCATGCGAAAGATGGAGATTATCCCACAAACCCGGATAGCCTCGGTGAGGAAAAGCCTCTAGGGGAGGGTCGAGCGGATTTTCAGAGGCTCGTTCCAAAACTGAAGTCTCTCGGTTATACGGGACCGCTCACAATCGAGCGAGAGATAAGCGGCGAAAAGCAGAATGAGGATATTAAGAGGGCGATAGAAATTCTAGAGCCTCTTTGCTAGAATTAAAGACCGAATATAATATCTTTAGGTGGAGAGCAGCCTGTATCTGGGCTTTCTGCTTTCCACTTTTCCACTTTCAGCTATATTACGGAGTTAAGTAGGTATATTGAGTAGTAAGTCGATTCTCATAATTGATGATGAGGCCGGGCTAAGAGAGCTTATGTCTACGGTGTTTACGGAGGCGGGATATGAAACCGCAACCGCACCCGACGGCGCATCCGGCCTTGCCGCGGCAAAAGAAGGCGATTTTGATCTGCTGCTGCTGGATATGTCTCTGCCCAAAATGAGCGGGCTGGAGGTATTGGGCAGAGTCAAAGAGGTCAAGCCCGATCTGCCGGTCATTATGGTGACGGCCTATGGAAGTACGCAGACCGCAATCGAGGCGCTGAGGCTGGGAGCTTACGACTACATAACCAAACCTTTTGAACTCGATGAGCTGCAGATGGTTGCGGAGCGCGCGCTCGAACAGAGGCGAGTGATCGACGAAAACCGTTACCTGAGAAACGAGCTCAAAAAGAAATACGGGTTCGATAACATCATCGGAACCAACCCTAATGTTCAGAGAGCCTATGTAATGGCCGCACAGGTCGCGCCTACAAATGCCACAGTTTTGATCACTGGCGAGACCGGGACGGGTAAGGAATATCTTGCTCGGACGATCCATTACCAGAGCGGTCGCGCATCAGGGCCTTTCGTGAAGGTCAACTGCGCAGCGCTTTCGGAGAGTCTGCTTGAAAGCGAGCTTTTCGGGCACGAGAAGGGATCGTTTACTCACGCTATCAGCCGTCATATCGGGCGGTTCGAGGTCGCTAATAAAGGCACCATATTCCTCGATGAGATAGGCGAGGTTTCTCTGGCGGTGCAGACAAAGCTGTTGAGAGTGCTGCAGGAGAAGCAGTTCGAAAGGGTCGGCGGAAGCGAGACTCTCAGTGTGGATGTGCGGGTCATAGCAGCTACAAATAAAGACCTGCTGCAGGCTATTGATGAAAAAGAGTTTCGGGAAGACCTCTACTACCGGCTCAACGTAATTACTCTGAAACTCCCTCCTGTGAGAGAACGCGGCGAGGATATTGAAATTTTCGCCCGGCATTTCCTGAAGATTTTTGCCGACGACACAGCGAAAAATGTCTCTGACTTTACCCCCGAAGCTATCGAAGAACTTAGCAACCATAACTGGCCGGGAAATGTGCGCGAGTTGGAGAATGCAGTTGAGCGAGCTGTGATCCTCTGCAATGGAACCAGCATCAGGCCCGAACACCTTATGCTCAATACCAATGGAAAATCCGCCGGTTCATCCTCAAAATCTTTACTGGATGCGATACCTGCCAATGCATCGCTCAGGGACCTGGAAAAAATCCATATAGAGCGCGTGCTTAAGGCTAAGAAGTGGAATCAGTCGGCTGCTGCCCAGGTGCTGGGGATTGACAGGAAGACCCTGAGGAGCAAAATCAGGGAATTTCATTTGGAGAAGGGCTGAAACAAGCAGCTTCCTAGGCTTTTGTAGGTTCTTTATGTCTGCGGAGGGATTGGCCGACTTTCCAGACGGTTGCGTGAATCGCTTCGGCCATGTACGGCAGCGGGACTATCGCATCAACCACATCCATCTCTACGGCCGCCCTGGGCATGCCGTATACCACACAGGTCGATTCGTGTTCGGCCAGGGTCATTCCACCGGCTTCTTTGATCAGCTTCAAGCCGTTGGCGCCGTCTCGGCCCATGCCGGTGAGGATTACTCCGATAAGTCTTTTGCCGAAGACTTGCACCGCTGAAGCTATTGTGACATCGGCTGAAGGCCGAACTCCCCAAAGCGGCGGGTCGGATGTGATCTTCATTTTGCCGGTCTTGTCAAAGATGGTGTGAAAACCCGATTTAGCGAAGATTACTTCTCCGGGACTTACAACATCGCCCTCCGAACTCTCGCGGACTCTAAGGCTCGTCTGAGAATCGAGGTCGCGAGCGAACGGCCCGGTGAAGCCCGGCNNCCCGGAGGCAGATGCTGCACGATTACATATGCGACACCCTCGGCGTTGGTGAGAGCCGGTATCAGTGTGCGAAGCGCGCGAGGGCCGCCTGTAGAAGAGGCGATCATTACAATGGGAAATCGATTGCCTACCGCCCGCATCTCTCTGGATGGAGCGGATTTTATGGAAGCAATAGGCTGAAGACGGGATATTTTTACATCCGCGGCGGCTGTGACTTTTGCAATGAGCTCATCTGCAATTACGCTTAAGCCAAGGCCCTGGCTGCCGCTGGGTTTGAGCATTACCTCAACGGCGCCAAGGCGCAGAGCCTGTATACACTCGTTGGTTCCCTGAGCGGTCAGGGAACTCAACACTACGACCGGAGTCGGATTCTCATCCATGATCCGGCGAAGCGCGCTCAAGCCATCGAGCTTGGGCATTTCGATGTCAAGAGTTATGACATCCGGCTTCAGCTTTGCGGCTAAGGCAATCGCTTCGAGGCCGTTTGTTGCGGTGCCTATGACTTCGAGTTTAGACGAAGACTGAAGAATATCCCCAGTGATCTTCCGCGCGAAGACCGAGTCGTCTACAACAAGAACCCTCTTCTTTTCGGAAGAATCAGGTGCCATTTTATTTGCCTTCCAAAAACGTATTACTGATCAGGCAATCATCACGACATCAGTTTGGCCAGTACCTGAGGTTCGGAACCGGATGTTTTCACGGTAACAACACCGGTTGCCGAATCCATGCACATAGTCCTACCTGATTTACCGCCAATATCTTGAGCCAACAGCTTTGCCTTCGATTTCGAAAGCAGTTGCTTTACCATCTCGGCATTCCGCCTGCCGACATCAAGTTTGCTGTCGGAGCCATCGTAGGAGAAGAGCTGAGCACCTCCGGCTATCGCAATTCTCAGGNNTCGACAGCATTTCTTTAATAACATAAGGAACAGCCGTATCGGCATATTTCCCTACTTCAGGAGTATCAGGTGTTTTGGCGTTCGGCAGCACAATATGAGCCATGCAGCCCAACTTCAAATGCGGGTCGAAAACACACAACCCAATGCATGAACCCAGCCCTAGAGCCTTAAGCTCGGGCAACCCGGGGCGAGTAAAAACAACTTCACCCATTCTCGCAATACCGTCGTCCAAATCAAGCTGCCTCCTCCCTAATCGTTGTCATAACTTCAGGAATATACATGAAGAACCCGCGTAATGAGCCTTTCACACCAGCGAATTTGGTCACTACGCTAATGGTGTCTTCTTCGAAGCAGCCGGTGTTAAGCAGAACACTATCAATCACCGCAGCCGCCATATCCACCGCAAAACTCGGTGGGCTCGGCAGGAGCGAGCACTTGTAAAAGTCGGAGAAAGCATTGAGGTACGAGCTGGTTAGTATGTTGCCGACCTCCTGCAGGACCGACTGTTCCATCTCGTCGACGTGCTTGGTTGATCCAACCGGGCAGCCTGTGATCATATCGACCAATAGCAGCGCGCTTGCGTAGGGAAAAACCAACAGCGCGTGACCGGGCATCTCGCCCGTTACACCAATATATATCCCAACCATGAGGTCTTCGGGATTTCCGGCGACCTCGGAGAGTCGTGCCGTGGGAGCTATACCGGCTGAAATGACTTCCAGACGAATAGCGCTCGCCGACATGGTTTTTAGCGACTCACCAGCTTTTTTAACTCCGAGCTTTGCTACAGTAAGGAAATTGCTCAGAGCATCATCATTCTTTTTACCAGCAGCAGCCATAATCAATTCTCCCTTGCGATTTTACTTGCTGTCATGCTGCGCTTTCTCTGTTATCTTCAGCGCAAGATTCTTTCCTGATAGTCCCAGCGGACCCACAAATGTGGGGATATTTTCAACCCAAAACTCCGCCAGGCCACTTTCTTTTGTGGGCAACTTTATCAGGTCTCCCACTTCTAAATCGGATACTTCCTCTACCGAAAGTGAAGTTCTGCCCAGTATGGCACGGCATTCCACTTCAATTTCACTAAATGACTTCATAAGAGCCGGATGCGGTTGTTGAGGCCCTCTGCCCGTTGAGCTTAGAGTTCTTCCGGCAGTCAGAGCAGGCATAACCGGTTCAATCGCCGATGCCGGAAGGCAGATACTCATCATACTTACGGCATCGCCTATACTCACTTCATATCCACACACCAGCACAGCCTCGGATGGCAGCAGCAACTGCCGAGTGCTCGATTCGGTGGTCAAGTTTATTATCGTAGGATGCAAATTGATGCACCAGGACCAGGCCTCCACATATTGTCGGAATGCAAGCTCGATCACAGGCCGGAAAATAGCCTTGTCGACATCTGAAATTGAAGGCNNGCACGGCCGATCCGTTTTGGCTCGATCCCCCGGCTAACAAATCGACGCAAGTCGAGACGAAATGCGGATTAAACTCAAATATTGCGGTCGAGGTCAACGGCTGAAGATCAACCTCAACAAAAAGCGTCCCTTCGGAAACTGAAGAGCAATATTCACGATAGGTCAACTGATCGAGCGCCAGCAGATCCGCTCTCGTGAGTATTCGGAGCATGGATGAAAGAGACGAAGCAAAAGAAGCTCCATGCTTTATATGGATTGTATTGAGTGACCGTAAATGATCCTTGGAAAATTTATCCGGCCTTGCAAAATCGTACAGTCGGACCTGTTTGTCGTTTGCTTTCGCTCCGACCTCCTGTCCTCCCGTCGATTTGAATGCCTCCATAAGGGCATTTATTTCGTCTTGATTTAGTACGTCAGCCATCTTGTTATGCCTTCTTGAACGCTCGCCTTATGCGGCTGCGGCCATCGCCACTTCCGCAAGCGCAACATTCACTTCAATACTACCGAACGGTGTGTTAATCGGCACCACCAGCGCCGGTATCTTGGTCGACATCTCTACCTGAGTTCCCTTTATGACTGAGGGAGGAGTAATATCGACATCATAGCCATTCTGCGACAGCCTGGTAATCGCGTTTCCCGTGACCATATTGCCGAGCTCGCTTATCGCACTCAATGCCATGTCATTGAGTTCGTCCACCTGGCTCGCCATCATGGCTCCGGCAATCCTGGTCGCTGTTGCAAGCGACATTCCATATAGTGCAACACCCTCAACATTGCCGTTTACTCCGGCAACAATAGTAATCTGCTGTGTTGTAAAGGTCGAGGTGCGCAATGCAAGCTGACCGCGAACAGGCTTTTGACCGGTTACAGTTTCCAGCACGCTGAATGCAGCACCTACAAAAGGTTCAATAAACTCGGCTTTCATACGAGGGCTCCTTTATGCTGCTCCAAGCGCTTTGCCCACACCTTCAAGAACTCGTTCCGGTTGAAAGGGCTTTACTATATAATCTTTAACTCCGGCTTTGATTGCATCGATGACTAAATTCTGCTGGCCAAGAGCAGTGCACATAAGCACAACTGCCTTTGGGTCAGTTTTCAAAATCTCTTTAGCCGCCGAGATTCCATCCATTACCGGCATTGTGATGTCCATCAATACAGCATCAGGCCTAAGCTCTCCATATCGCTCGACGGCCATCTGACCATTTTCCGCCTCGCCCGCAACTTCATAACCGGCCTGTTCCAGTATTCGTTTGACGGTCGCACGCATGAACATCGCGTCGTCTACAACCATAATGCGTTTAGGCATTTCGGCCTCCTCTAAATAAATTACATCCTTACACGTATATTAGAGATTGCACTTCGACATATACAGGTTCCATTCCAATAAGTGCAATCTTCGAGGTATTCTGCGGGAATGGCGGNNATTGCACTTCGACATATACAGGCTCCACGCTGGGAAGTGCAAGCGTAAATTGCTTAGTTACTAAAAGGTTTCCTATAGAAGAAAGGCATTGTGTTTTCGTAACCTATTTGCCTGAAGTCGGCTATTCTTTCAGTGCCGCCTACAAACAGATAACCACCCGGTTTTAACGAGGCAAAGAATCGAGTATAAAGCTCTGTCTTTGTCTCCTCTGTAAAGTAAATGACTACATTCCTGCACAATATCAGATCATAGCCCGTCCTGAATCGATCCTCCAGCATATTGTGCTTTTGGAATCTCATCATTTTCTTCAAAACGTCTTTTGCCACATAGCCATCCGGCGTGGCATCGAAATATTTGCGCAGGCGCTCTCGAGTTACGCAGCGAACCTCGG
>DJHI01000201.1:0-4382 GCA_002431715.1 Armatimonadetes bacterium UBA5829 | reverse complement strand
TCTGGCAAGCATTTTGTCATCTATGTCCGTGGCGGTAATGGCATGCAGCCCGTTCGGCGACGCCTCATTCAAAAGTATCGACAATGTATATGGCTCGGCTCCGTATGAGCATCCCGCCGACCAAATCGATAGACTTTTATTGTTTTTTAACAGATCAGGTAGAACCACTTTACCGAGCTTTTCAAATTGATCGGGATTTCGGAAAAGCTCCGAAACGTTGATAGTCACCCGATCCAAAAACTCATCCAACAGAGACTGGTCTTTCTGCATATAAGCATAGTATTGGACGAAAGTCCTTGCGCCGCACTTGTCCATATTGGCTCGCAGACGGCGTTCCATTTGCGGACGCTTATACGCATCGAGATCAAGGCTGTAAGCAGCCTTTACCTTTCGCTTGAATGTAGTGAAATCCATTTCAGCAAGTTGGTCAATTGAACCAGCATTCATCATCTATACACTGCTCCGGTTTCCGCTCCTATGCGAGGTCGTTTTCGCCTGTTCACCAAAGCTCCGACAGCCCCTACATCAACAATGAGAGCCACTTTTCCATCGCCGAGTATGGTTGCCCCGGCTATACCGTCGATATCACCAAAGAATGCACCCAACGGCTTGATAACGGCTTCCTGCTCGCCGATAAGCCTATCGACGACAAGTCCCACCTTAATAGCGCCTGTTCGAACCACAACGAAGGTAATCCACTCTTCTTCTCCAAAGTGAGAACTGCAACCAGGATCGAATAGATTGCTCAGCTTTATCAGATGAAGGACACTGCCTCTGAAATTAATCGCAGGATGTCCATCGATATAGTGGACATCACCGGCCTGGCATTTGAATGTTTCCTGCACTGCGCTGAGCGGAATGACAAAGGTCTTATCCCCTACTCCGGTAACCAGCGACTGAATGATCGCCAGGGTCAGCGGAAGATTGATTCGGAATGTCGTGCCCACGCCGACATCGGTGACGACCTCGACATTGCCGGAAAGCCCCTGGATGTTGTTGCGAACGACGTCCATACCGACGCCTCGACCGGAGATATCCGTAACCTTCTCCGCTGTGCTCACCCCTGATGCAAAGATCAGTTGAAGCGCCTCGTCATCGGTCATTCGAGAGAGCGTTTCCTGGCCGACTGCGCCTTTCTTAAGTGCAGCGGCTTTGACCTTCTCTACGGAAATGCCATGACCATCATCCTGAACCTCGATAATGATCCGGTTCTCTTCCTGCTTTGCCGCTAGAACTACGCGCGCCCGCTTCGGTTTGCCGTCCTTGACCCGTTCTTCGGGCGATTCGACACCATGATCGACCGCATTTCGCAGAAGATGAGTCAGAGGATCGACAATATCCTCCAGGATAGAACGATCGAGTTCGGTCTCCTGGCCTTCAAGTATAAAATCGACTTCCTTGCCCGCTTTATGAGCAAGGTCGCGAACCATTCTCGGGAATCGGTTGAAAACCTGCTCCACCGGCAGCAGACGGACCTTCATGATATGCTCCTGAAGCTNNTCTTCATTTTCATATTTCAAGGAAAGCTCGCTGCCAATCTGGTTCATCCTCGTGCGGTCGATAACGAGTTCGGCCACAAGGTTCATAAGTGTATCGAGCCTGTCGACGCCGACACGGACGGTCTGAATCTGTTTCGCTGCCACCGCATCCGAGGCCGCCGCACTTGAAGAAGCAGCCGATTTCACCTCGGCCTTTGCATCCGTCTTGTTTTGCTCTACTGCATTAGCGGTTTCGTTTTCGCTTATCTTGTAATCCAGCAGCTCGACTTCAGCCAGAGACTTAAGCGCATCAGCTACCGATTGTGGGTCGGCTGCGGGCATAAATGTTACCGATATGTTCTGGCCCGCCTGCAGGTCATCGAGATTGTCCTGAACGGGATCAGACGAAATAACCTCACCCAAACCGGAGAGCGAGTTGAATATCATAAAGCCTCTCACAGAGGGCATCATGCAATCGTCATTGATTTTCAAGCGGAAAAGCATGCAGCCGGGGCTGATATCCTCACTTAGTGCGTCATTATCACTCGCTGATTCGCCGGGTGCTTGCTGTGCAATACCGTCAGAAGGCGTTCCATCTATAAATGCCTTCAGGCGATTCAGTAGTTCGTCAATATTCGCATCCAACTGCTCGCCTGCACTGACCTGACTCGTAAGCAGCCTGAGAGAATCGGTGCCTTCAAGCAAGACATCTATGATCTCAGAAGTAACTGCTAATGTGCCATTACGCAGCGGATCAAGGAGATTTTCCATGGCATGGGTCAATAGAGCGATCTGGGTGAGTCCCATTGTCGCTGACGAACCCTTAAGAGTATGAGCGGCCCTGAATATTTCCTTGAGTATCTCCAGGTTACCCGGATCTTTTTCGAGCTGAAGAAAACCATCGTCGAGTTTGAGTAGTTGCTCTTCCGCTTCCTCTAAAAACAATCCAAGCAGATCGGACATATCCATATCAGAACTCATTGGATATCCNNGAGCCCCCAGTGGGGGTTGCCCCTTTGCATCGCTTGAGAAACGGCCTGAGGCCGAGTTGTTACAGTTAGACAGTCTCTTATGAGCGATTAGGGTGATAATTCGGATTAATTCCTATAGTGTTATTTTGGCGGAGAAACACCATCATCTTTAGGTAAAAATGGGAGGAAACTGCGGAAGTAATTAAACTAAAATAATGCTAAAGTTCACCCGGGTTAATTCCGATAATTATGCCAACTTCAAACCGCCACTGCATGCTGCTGGCAAAATGCTTATGAGTTGCATTACAGCAGACAATGCGACAGAAGAGCGGATGAGGAAAGGTATGGTTGGCAGTATATGCAAGGCAGCGTGTTGGCGCAGAAACAAAACCTGCGCACTATCCCCGTTCAAATTCAAGCAAACGCTATTCTAAATATGAGCCTTTTGGAGCTTCAGCAGTTCATTGAAACGGAAGCGATGGAGAACCCGGCTCTTTGTGTGGATGAAACTTCCCGATGCCCTATCTGTGGATTTGCTACGACCGACGCAACCTGCCCGGTATGCAGCGCTTCACTTTCAGCAGTCGAACACAAAGACGATACATTCGACAGCTTTGAAGAACGGGCCTACTTGGAAAAAGCCTTTGCTGCTGCAGGAGCCGATGAGATTTTCGACCCGTTCAGAACGGTCTCCAAATCGATGGACCTTACCGATTATCTGAAACAGCAGGCGAGAATGAGCCTGGGTGGAAGAAAGCTCCGTATTGCCGAGTACCTTATAGAGTCTCTCGACGATGACGGATATTTCCGGGAATCGCTCTTTGAAACTGCTGAAGAGTTTGCGACTGCCGTGCCTGAAGTCGAGGCCGTATTAAAGGTAATTCAGGGTTTTGACCCTGCCGGGATCGGTGCGAGAGACCTGCGGGAATCGCTTCTTATTCAAATTCGACGTATCGCATCAAGCAGTTCGGTCGCATCGACTGCTGAACTAATCCTAGAAGACTATTGGGAAGATTTCTCGAAAGTCCGCCTTAAAGCAATCGCAAAGAAGTTGGAACTGCCGCATCAGGTCGTTGTTGAGGCCTGCGAATTTATTCGTGACACTCTTACTCCTCACCCTGCATCCGCTTATAGAGCGCCATTTGAGGAGCTTGCGCCTCGTGAATCCAGCGCAATAGTGCCAGATGTCATCATCCAAAAAAATGGCGATAGGTTCACCGCCGAAGTTGTGGATTGCTACGGTAATTACCTCAAAATCGATGAGACCTATGAGGAGTGCTACAGCTCGATCAAGGCAGGCGACAGCTATCTTGGCGAGGAAGACTGCAAGCATGTGCGCGAGCATGTGGAGAGGGTTCGGTGCATACTCGAAGCGATCGGTCTGAGAAAGAAGACCCTGGCGAGAGTCGCCGCATACCTGGCCGAGTACCAGCACGATTTCCTGGCGCATGGGCCATCGAAGCTAAAGGCTCTGCGTCAGAAGGATGTGGCGAAGGCCCTGGAGGTGCATGAATCGACCATCTGCCGCGCATTATCCGATAAATACTGCAAACTGCCCTCAGGGGAAGTGGTATCTTTCGAGATGTTCTTCGACTCCGCATTACCTATCAGAAACCTGATAAGCCAGATCATTGCTCTTTCGACCGAGCCGATTTCAGACGGTGAGATTGCAAAGAGACTCTCTTCCGAAGGGATTACAATCGCGCGGAGAACGGTTGCAAAATATCGCGATCAGCTTAGGGTTTTGCCGTATCAGCTAAGGGCGGCGTAACTATTTATTATTTGGGATTTGATATTGATTATTTGCTTTCGGAATAAGGGTATTCTGCAATTTAAAATAAAGAGCATTCTTTATGTTATTAATGTTTTTTCGATCTTAATAAAGCTCCAGTACTCATAAAACCTACTATCAAGCCAATTATACTGCTTGGTT
>DJHI01000193.1:8285-9726 GCA_002431715.1 Armatimonadetes bacterium UBA5829 | reverse complement strand
ATGTAGTCCTTCCCGAACAGGTCGAGGGAATCAGCCTTGCCGGTTCTCCGGTCGATTTCATTTTCATATTCCCCATAGGCTCGACAATCTATCTCAACGGCAAACAGATTTATCACGAGCCGTTCTGGTCGGATACACGGGCTATAGAGCTTTTGATTCGGGAGAAATGTATCCCCGGTGAGAAGCTGCAGATAGTTGTAAAGGCAAAGAGCGGCGATGGTTTCGGTGCATTCCTTGATACTTTTATTACGGTGCAATCACTCGATGAAGTTCTGCTCGAACTGGAAACCTTTCGTGAACAGATATTGATGTGCAGATATCTTGCCAAGCAGAACCCCAGCCCCGAAAAAGAGTCTCTGCTTGAGAAAGCGATAAATTCAGTAGATTTATCGGCTCTGGCTGATAACGATTGGCCTCGCTGGTGCGAGTCGACAAAACGCGCGGTCGATATTCTGATGCCTTTCAATGATGAGGCCAAGTCATATGAAGCCAATATGATTGCCCATTCCCATATAGACATGAACTGGCTGTGGCCCTGGAGCGAGACTGTCGATCTGACAAAAAGAGATTTCACAAGTATGAATGCTCTTATGGATCGCTATCCAGACTTCAAATTCTCGCAGAGTCAGGTTTCGGTCTATAAAGCGATGCAGGACTATCATCCAGATGTCTTCGAGATGATCAAGAAACGAGCAGCGGAGGGCAAATGGGAAATCACCGCAAGCACGTGGGTCGAGGGAGACCTCAACATGGCCCTCGGCGAGACTCTCGTACGGCAGATATTACACTCAAAACGCTACCTGCGAAAGAATTTCAATATCGAGCCTGTTATATGCTGGGAGCCCGACACCTTCGGCCATCCGGCGACATATCCTCAGATACTAGCGAAGTGTGGAGTGAAGTACTATTACTTCTGCCGCGCGGGCAAGGGCTATCCAATGTTTTGGTGGGAGGCTCCTGACGGCTCTCGTGTCCAGGCATATAATGATTCCCAAGGCTATGGTGGAACCTTGTATCCCGGATCGATAATTCAGGCAATCAAACCAATGAAAGAGCACCTGGGTCTTAAGATGGGAATGAAGGTCTACGGCGTTGGGGATCATGGCGGTGCGGCGACCGCTCGGGATATCGAGCGCGGCAAAGCGGTCAATGACATTCCGCTTTTACCGAAGACCAAAATGAATACCGTTCTCGATTTCCATGAGAAAGTCGCTGCGTCAGGCGTCGACTATCCCGTTGTAAAAGACGAACTCAATACAATCTTCGAAGGCTGCTATTCCAGCCACGGCGACATCAAGCGCCTCAACAGGTTTGGCGAAACGGGCCTGCTGACAGCCGAGACTCTCGCGGCTCTGGCGTCAATAGATGCAGGTTTTGATTATCCGACTGATACGCTCGCGGATGCCTGGAAGAACCAGTGCTTCCACCAGTTCCACGATAT
>DJHI01000193.1:7929-8249 GCA_002431715.1 Armatimonadetes bacterium UBA5829 | reverse complement strand
TGCGGCTGCTCTATCGGCTCGACATATAGAGAGGCCGCCGAGACGCTCAAGCCTTCGCAGAATTCCACTAAGTCGATCATATCTCAGTCCGCGTCAAAACTGGCGGGCAAAGTCGATACCGGTTCCGGTGAGTCGAAGATAGTGGTATTCAATCAACTCGCCTGGCAGCGCACGGATGTAGTCGAGATCGACGCGAGTGAGCTTAAAGGTGTGTCAGTTTCATCCGTCAAGGATGAATCAGGAAACCTGATACCTGCGCAAATTTTGAACGGCAAACTTGTCTTTACTGCGAAAGATGTTCCATCACTGGGCTGCAAAGT
>DJHI01000193.1:2265-7907 GCA_002431715.1 Armatimonadetes bacterium UBA5829 | reverse complement strand
AGAGACCGCGCAGATGCCTATTGAAGTCGATGAAGAAAAGTGCGTTATTTCCAATGAGTACTTCCGGGTTGGGGTGAACAAAAACTCCGGCGCTATCGACAGCCTTTCACTCAAGGCAAACAATATGGAGTTCGCACAGCCCAAAGCAGGATGGGGCCCAGAGGGCAAGATCAACGCAGGAATGCTCAACAGGTTCCAGATCCATTTCGAGCAGCCGCACCCGATGTCCGCCTGGAATATAGGCGATATCACTCGCACCGAGAGTCTTATCTCAGGAGCCGAAGTCAAAGTCATTGAGAAAGGCCCGGCAGTAGCGATTGTCGAGGTGAAACACAAGTTCTTGAACTCCAGTCTTACTCAGCAGATAAGGGTCTACGCGGGTCTTGAGAGGATAGATTTTGTCACTCAGGTAGATTGGCATGAAAAAGGCGGCGCGATGCACGATGCCCCGATGCTCAAGGCTACGTTCACCCCGTATATGGGCGCAAGTAAAGCCACTTACGATATTCCTTTCGGCTCAATCGAACGGACTGCAAACGGTCTCGAAGTGCCTGCTCTGGAGTGGGCCGACATCTCCGATGCCGAGCACGGCATAACGGTTGCAAATAACTGCAAATACGGCCACAGCGCCCAGGGCAATACGCTTGCGCTAACACTTGTCCGGGCATCTTATGAGCCGGACAATAACCCCGATGAGGGAATCCATAACTTCACATACTCGATAATCCCTCATGTCGGCATGTGCGTTACCGCAAACGCCATACAAAGCGGTTCAGGCTTGAATCAGCCTCTCGTCGGTATAGTCGAAAAGGCCCATGCTGGATCAATAAGACCTTCGACGGCTATGCTCAAAGTCGATAATGACGGTATACTGATATCTGCGGTCAAATTCGCCGAAGATCAGTCCAATGATGAAACAGCATCCGTCATAGTTCGGCTCTTTGAAACGACCGGTAATCCTGCCAAAGCTGCCTTGCATACAAAATGGCATGTGATAAAAGCCGAAGAGGTCAATATGCTTGAGGAGCAGGGAGAGGAAATTGCTGCAAACGCCGACTCGATCAACCTGGACTTTGGCAGTTACGAGATAAAAACCATCAAGCTGATAGTCAAGAAGTGAGCGTCGGAGTTATATAATAATGCAGATGGCCCGGATTTTTATTCCGGGCCATCTGCATTTTGCGTTTATGAGAGAGATAGGCCGCTAATTCAGCGGCGATGCAGAAGAGCCGACTTCCACTATGTCATAGCCGCCTCGGTAACCGTCGATTGTGTAGCTTACATATACCGTCTGCGCGGTTCCATTTTGATCGACATATGTGTGCTTTGCATAGGCCGTATAGCTTCCGTCAGTGCGCTTTCTTACGCTCTGCCAGGTAAATGCCACGGTCTTCATCTGATCAATTGCATCAGTTGTCATATCCAGGTAATCGCTGGATGCAATAGAGTAATCGTATTTCCCATCTAGTAGAACCGCTATCTCACGGCTGCTGTCGATGTGTCTTTTGATAAGATCCGATCTGCCGTCAAGCCAGGCGCTTCTTATGTCCGCGAGAGTGTCGTCTATCTCATAACTGCTTCCACGGTTCAGATAATAACCGTCGTTAATGATTATGGGAGCAGAGCAGTAGCTGACAGACACATAAGGCCGTATGCGGATATATGTTGTCTGCACGTAAGGGAAATAACCGAAATAGAAATAGACCGATCTTCTGCTGCTTGGTCTCGTTCGCAGGTCGAATACCCAATGAGTGTAATGGGTCTGCCTGAGAACCGGGTGAGCAGGATCATAGTTCTTCACCGGCCGGTAAGTCGGGTAAGCATAGTGTTCATTATGATTCCAGTTTTTATCCCCGATCTTTATGGTCACATTGTTGTTCTTGAGCTTGATTGAACCATTAGGCTTTTTGTCACGATCATTCTTTTTGCTTTGGTCATTACGATCAGTTTTCTTGCCCTGGTCACTACGCTCGTTTTTTTGATTGCGATCATTACGTTCATTTTTTTGATCACGATCGTTATTACGTGCTTGCTCCGAGACTTTGCCCCGATCCTGTTTATCTTTGTTTTGATCGGAGCGGGCGGCGACAGCGCTCACCGATAAGACAAAACACAACGTAATAGCCAATATTACGCTCACAAAAGGAGACTGATTGATGAAACTTCGTGTAGACATTTCGATAACCCTCCTTATTACACTTTTTTAGACGCAGTAGCAGAGCCATCATTTCAACAATCTGTGCAAATTACTGAATTTGTTAAAATAGGCGAAGGCATAAAGTGTTTTTAGATATAACCTATAACCTGTAATGCGTAAATAAGTAAGGACTCAGGAATCGAGCATGCTCCGGCAGCAGACGGGATGCGCGTCAAACAGATCCCTCTGCCGAAGCCACCGGAGAGTCGGACTTATCAAATGTTAGCTTTTTTACACAATGGAGTGGAAGTATGCCTTTTGAACAGAAGCTGGATGTGCTGATCGGTAAACTGAGCCGGTCAGCAGGCAAGATTCAAAGCCCTTTGGAAAGACTCAAAGTCGAGGCGAAATTCGCTGCCGGTTTTGCGGATGCCCTTGGAAAGCCCGCGTGGCACGATCTGATATCAAAGGCTGTTGAGCATCTGCAAGCTGGAATCTCTTCCGGCGGCGCTATTGATATTGAAAAGACCGTAAAAGAGTCCGAAGACATAATGGCTCCTATCGGCAGAGCGGCAAAAGACTACACCATGCATCTGTGCGGTCACGCGCATATCGATATGAATTATCTGTGGGACTGGACCGAGACAGTCAGTGTAGCCCGCGACACATTCACCACCATCGATAATCTGATGGATGAATTTCCCGATTTCAAATTCTCGCAAAGTCAGGCTTCTTTATACGTCGCGATGGAACGCTACTGCCCTAAGATATTCGAGATGATCGAAAGGCGCATCAAAGAGGGCCGATGGGAGGTAACAGCCAGTTCATGGGTCGAAAACGACAGGAATCTCGTCTCCGGCGAATCCATGTGCCGCCATCTCCTCTACACACGCTCCTATTTCAAAGAGAAATTCGGTTTTGAGCCAGAAGATGTTAGAATCGACTGGTCTCCCGATACCTTCGGCCAGGCATGGACGGTTCCATCGATTCTTAGCAGGGGAGCAATCAGCCACTGCTATATCTTTCGCACAGGCCCTGGCCCATGTGTTTTCAAATGGCGTTCTCCTGACGGCTCCGAGATTATTGTCTTTCATGAAAAAGATTCTTCTTATAGTGGGGATATAGAACCCGCGCTTATCGGCGGGCTCTTCAATGGCTACGTCGGCGCAACCGGCCTCAAAGACTATCTCTATGTCTATGGAGTAGGCGACCACGGCGGCGGCCCGACCAGACGCGACCTCCGAAAATATATGGAGATCAAAGACTGGCCGATCTATCCAAAAGTAGAGTTCAGCACGCATAACGCGTTTTTTACAGCCATAGAAAATGCAAAGCCCGAACTGCCGGTCGTAGATAGCGACCTCGGCTTTACATTCGAGGGCTGCTATACCTCGCAGAGCAATATCAAGCGGGCAAATAGAGTCAGCGAGATCATTTTGCCTGAGGCAGAGACTGCAAGCCTGATAGCTGGCGCATTTTGCGATGTTACTTATCCGTCTGAAAACCTGCTTACGGCCTGGCGAAATACTCTTTTTAACCAGTTTCACGATGTTCTGCCCGGCTCTGGCATTCACGCCACATATGAGTACTCACAGGGCTTCTTCCAGGAGATAAGAGCGGCAGCCGATAACGCTCGTACTATGGCCCTACGCGAACTCATCACCAAAATCGACACGTCATTTGTCAATGTCGGCTACGATGGCTCCGATGCCGGTGAAAACCTGGGAGCGGGTGCAGGCGACCCGGTAATCCCCGGGGGAGTAAGCTCTCGCGGGGCGGGTTCTCCCGGCCCTGAGCCTATTATCGTTTATAACGCGAAGCCCTGGCCCAGGGCTGAGGTTGTCAATATCCGGGTCTGGGACAAACCGCTTAAGGACGACTCGATTATCGTGCGGGATGCCCGGGGCAAAAAGATGCGCGGTCAGGTGATAGACAGAGGCTGGTTCCGCCACCATGATTTTGTAACCGTCGCCTTTAAGGCCGATGTTCCCGCGCTCGGCTACAAAACATATGCCGTTGAAGACTATATGCTCTCAGGTCATGAATGCGATTGCGAGGATGTCGAAATCGGCTCATCCCAAATCACCAAGCATCTGCCTATAGGAACCGAAACCACGATAATAGAGCTGAGCGAAGGCACGGTTATGGAAAATCAACACCTTAAAGTCGAGATCGACCTTGCAACCGGCGCCGTCGAGCATCTCATCGACAAGCAAACGGGTTTCGATTATGTGCCCGAAGGCAAGCTTTTAGGACTCTTGGAAATCTGCAACGAGGCGCATAGGGGCATGTCCGCCTGGACAATAGGCCAGATTACGAAGGTGATTCCGCTCAAAAATGGCCAGACCAAGATTACTCAACGCGGCCCAAATCGCGTCACCATGAAAACTGAACATACATATAATGAGTCACGCGTCAGCGTTGAGGTCGGCCTTAATATGGACTCGCGAATGGTTGATTTTACGGTCGAATCACGCTGGGTCGAGATATGCACTCCGCAGACAGGTGTCACCATGCTCCGCGCCGCATTCCCAGTGAATGTAAAAGACGGCATGCCGACCTACGAAATACCATTCGGAAGCCAGAAGCGAGTCCAGTGCGCTCAAGAAATCCCCGCTCTAAAGTGGGCGGATTTCTCTGGTGAAATTCCAGATGGTCCGGGATCCCGGACCATCTCAAGCCAGTATGGGATTACTCTCGTCAACGACTCTAAATACGGACACTCCTGCGATGACGACACGCTCAGGCTGACCCTGCTCAGAACCACATATGATCCCGATCCGATGCCGGAGGTCGGCGATCACAAGATCAGGTTCTGTGTCATCGCTCATCGAGGCCTATGTAATGTGACTGAAGCGATCCGTGCAGGTGAGGAGTTCAATTCATATATGTCCATATTGAGCGGGACCGTCCACAGCGGCTCTCTACCGCCTGAAAAGAGTTTCGTAGAGGTTTTGACGCCGAATGTGTTTGTCTCAGCAATTAAAAAAGCCGAGGATTCGGATGATCTGGTTATACGAATGTTTGAATCAGAGGGAAGGGACACCGAGGCAAAAATCAGGATCAGTGACATAATCGAACAGGGAGCTAAAGCATTCGAAACGGATATTATGGAGCGGCCACTGCTCAAAAATTCTGCGTCGATTGATGGAGATATATTGACCGTCAAAGTGCCCAAATACGGCCAGTGCAGTGTAAGAATAGGCCGATCGTGTAAGCTTGCTGATCAAATAAAGCAATAAATAAGTGGGGGCGGAAAGTCCGCCCCACTGAAATTTTGTACTACCTTCCGCCCGGCGCGGCGGGTGGAGCGGATGGACTGGCCGGTGACGGAGATGACGGCGCGGGACTTTGCTGACCGGCCGGTGTAGGATTGGCTTGAGACTGCTCGGAACTTGGCGCGGAAGCAGATGTTTGATGATTGGCCATATAGTTCATAACACCTGCAGCGATTGCTATAGCGGCGATTATGACTATCGCGGCAACCACAGGGCTGACCTCCGCG
>DJHI01000193.1:0-2203 GCA_002431715.1 Armatimonadetes bacterium UBA5829 | reverse complement strand
AGCCGGAGGGATTTTATCAAGACACTGGACTTATTCCTCCAGACACTTTATCCTGGAGGAATCCCCAAATCGAGACGCCTGCCTCAACTGCCTTACCACATCGTAATCGACAGTTACATCGCCCACACCCGGGCGCATATTGTGAGCAAACCCGTGAGCGTCCGAGCCTCCGGTTGCAATCAGTCCACGGCTTTTTGCAAACCGCTTATAGAACTTCCGGCCCGCTCTAGAGTGATCGGGGTGGCTCGCCTCGATTGCTCGAAGCCCACGGTTAATCAGCTCCACCAGCAGTTCGTCTCTCTTTAACTTTGCCACATGCGCGCAGCATGAAACCCCTCCGGCCTCGGAAATTGCTTCCATAGCTTCCATCGGTGAAATTTTGTATCTGGGAACATATCCCGCTCCGCCTTCCTTCAGGAACTTACCGAAAGCCGAGTCCATTGATCTGGCAGCGCCTGCTTCGACAATCGCCCTTGCCACATGCGGCCTTCCGATAGCTCCGCCGCCGGCCAGTTCTTGAACTCGACCGAAATCTATCATTACACCGGCGGCATTCAACTTCTCGACCATCTGCATAGCTCGATCATACCGTGCATTTTTCAGCACATCCAACCGCTCGATGAGTGTGGGGCTGGTGTGATCGATAAAATAACCGAGAATATGCACCTCGACCCTATCCTGATATATCGTGCTTATCTCGACACCGGGGATGACTTCAATATCGAATTTCCTGCCCGCGGCCAGAGCCTCATCGATACCGCCGACTGTGTCGTGATCGGTAATGGCCACAGCCGCAAGTTCTGCTCTTTTGGCGGCTTCGACAACCTCAGTCGGCGTAAGACATCCGTCTGAAGCGGTGGTATGAGTGTGAAGATCGGCGAGTCGTTCCATGATGAAGTGATTATTCAAAACCTCTTGAACATCCTGCATTGCAGGAATGCCGGTCTGAGCCGGTGAAAAGAAAGGTAGTGCGATTTTGCGGGGATATAGATGATATTCACAATCAAATTCATAATCCTGCTCGTAATCGGCGCGCTAATGATCGGCTTTTCAAGCTGGAGTCAGGCGCTTGCTATAGCTGGAACCATTATTATCGGTCTGGCAGTTATCGGAGCAGTATGGGAATGGCTTTGGCTAATACGCGGCAAATGTGTTGAAGTCAAACGCATCTGCGATGAAAAACTCTCGCTCGGCGCCCAAAATGCCGTGCGCCTGGTTTTGCGAAATCCGGGTTACAGGCGCATTGCAGGCATAGTTCGCGATGAATATCCCGTTGAGTTTGATGCGGAGGGCAATGTAGCCGGGTTCGATATGCCTCCGCGTTCAGAGTGGGAGATGATATACCATGTGGCCCCAAGCGCTCGCGGCGATTTTGAGTTTCTGGATATTTACATTCGCCTTTTCGGGCCTTTGGGATTCGTTATCAGGCAAACAAAAATCCCTGCGCGGCAAAGCTGCAGCGTATATCCAAATCTGCTCGACATGCGTCGATATGAGATCGGGCTTCGGCGCGAGCATGCAGTTCAGCCGGGGCAGAGAATCGCACGAATGCGGGGCAGGGGAACCGAGTTTGAATCCTTGAGGGAATATGTCCCGGACGATGAATTTCGTTCCATCGATTGGAAAGCGACCGCCCGCCGCGGCAAGCTGGTAACACGCCAATACCAGCAGGAGCGGTCACAGAATATATTGATCGTTCTAGATTGCGGGAGAATCATGGGCCCGGTGATCGATAAGCTCACCAGGCTCGACCACAGCGTCAACGCTTCGATGATGCTTGCGCATGTGGTATCCGCAAAGGGTGATAAAGTCGGGATGCTGACCTTCGGAGAGGATATCATCTCATACTCGCCGCCGAAAGCAGGCAAATCTCAGACCCTAAATCTGCTCAGGCTGGCATATAACCTCAAGGAAGCCGCGGGAGACTNNGCGATCCCTTATCTTTCCAGAAAATGGACTCGCCGCAGCCTCATCGTCTTTTTCACCGATCTTGTCGATCCGGAATCCTCCAAACCGCTGATCTCTCAAATTGCAAGCCTAACAAAAAAGCATCTATGCTTGGTAGTAGCCATGGCCGACCCGGCCGTATCTGCAAAAGTGGCAAGTGGAGACAGGCGAATCGAAAGCTCGAATGAAGTCTATGAGGCAGCAGTAGTAAAACAGGTGATTCAGGCGAGAAAACAGGCCGCAGCCCGACTTACAA
>DJHI01000288.1:8774-8944 GCA_002431715.1 Armatimonadetes bacterium UBA5829 | reverse complement strand
GCTGATATAATAAAAACTCCGCCTCTGCCGTCGGCAAATATCCCACCTGCTGCCATTTTACCGGATTCATGGATATGATGAAGCTGCCTGGCAAAATCAGCCCTCGCAAGCTTGATATCCTCATTGCGTATGATACTTTCAAACGCTTCAACTTTAACAAAGAATCGCAT
>DJHI01000288.1:3231-8766 GCA_002431715.1 Armatimonadetes bacterium UBA5829 | reverse complement strand
TTTTGCTCTATGTGAGTGATACCCAATATCGTTCTTATCAGCCGTACACAATAAAGGACAGGGCATATGAATGCCCTGTCCCATCTTCTATTTCTGTAATGGAAACCCGCTTTTTATAGCAAATCTCAAAGCGGATTCCTCGTATTCATTTGGAATGACTATATCTGCACTGGATGCAGTTTTTCAACTCACTGCATTACCTTCTACGAAGGAATGCCGGGATATCGAGCTCGCCCTCAGGAATAAGCGGAGCGGCGGCATCCATAGAAGCTGACGGCATTGGAGGCGCGTTTTCGCCAACTGCGACAGCAGCCTTCGCTTCAACCACATTGGGCCTTTCATGACTATCGAAGCCTGTTGCAAGGACTGTTATCCTTACATCATTATGCATGGATTCGTCGATGACCGTTCCGAAGATAACATTTACATCTTCGGTGTCGCAGGCCTTGTAGACGATATCTGCAGCATCATAGACCTCTGAAAGGGTAAGATCCGGTCCACCAGTGATGTTGATCAAGACGCCGCGAGCGCCGTCTATTGTGGTCTCAAGAAGCGGGCTTGCACAGGCCATCTGAGCGGCATGCGAAGATTTCTGCTCGCCGCTGCCGAAGCCGATTCCCATAAGCGCCGTGCCCTGATTCTGCATGATAGCTTTAACATCGGCGAAGTCTACGTTGATCAAGNNCCTGAACGCCTTGCCGCACTACATCATCAGCAACTTTGAAGGCATCGGTAAGGGTCGCCTTCTTATCCACAACATCGAGGAGCCTGTCGTTGGGAATAGTGATCAGAGTATCGACCCTGTCCCGAAGCTCCTTAACACCTGCATCGGCAACTCTTGCGCGCCGGGGTCCTTCAAAACCGAACGGACGGGTCACAACAGCAACTGTAAGGGCACCCATTTCCTTACTCATCTCCGCAATAACAGGAGCGGCGCCGGTGCCGGTGCCACCGCCCATACCCGCGGCTATAAATACCATGTCTGCCCCTTCAAGGAGCCTTCTGATCTCCGGCTTGCTCTCCTCGGCGGACTCTCGGCCCATCTCAGGATTGCCGCCCGCACCCAGGCCTCTGGTCAGATTTGCGCCAAGCTGGAGCTTGCTCTTGGCTAATGAAAGTTCCAGAACCTGAGTGTCAGTATTCATTGCCAGAAAATCGACGCCAGTAAGACCGGCATCTATCATTCTGCCGACAGCGTTCATACCACCGCCGCCAACACCGATTACTTTAATTTTTGCATAACTATCCATCCGACCCAGCTCCTCGTGTAAGAATGAATTTTTATAAATAATACTTCAGGGTTGATTTTCGTTTCGGGACTAAAGTCCCGAAACACCGTACCAAATACCGTTCAAACCAGCCCAGACACCATCCAGCGCCACTCAACGCCATCCAATGGCCTATAAGTCCCTGGCAGTTACTTTCTAGCGTCTAGCCTTGCGAAACTTGAACATGTCAAGCAAGCTTTGTTTAAGTGTAGCGTTTTTTTCTTCTGCCCGCAAGTCCGAATGCCGTTTTGCAGCAAATAAAACTAATCCGACTGCAGTTGTAAAGATTGGGCTCTCCACCGTATCGGTCAAACCACCGATATTTCTCGGCAGACCAAGCCGAATCGGCATGCCGAGAGTGTTTTCAGCTAGTTCGATGGTCCCCGGCATTTGGCATCCGCCGCCGGTGAGAACCGCGCCCGCGGGTAGAAGTTCGATGTAGCCCGACTTGATCAGTTCCTCTCGAACCATCTGGAAAATTTCCTGCATTCTCGGCTCAATTATCCTGGCAAGAATCTCTCTCGGCAGCTCGGTGGAAGACTCAGCGCCAAGAGTCGTGATCTCAAAAGTGTCATCAGGCTCGACCATACTTACAGTCGCGCAGCCATAGTCAATCTTGGCCTTTTCAGCCTCTTCCTGAGCCGCCCTGAGGCCGACAGCGATATCTTTGGATACATGATTGCCGCCGACAGGTAACACAGCGGTGTAAAAAATTTCGCCGTTTACAAACACGGCAACATCCGTAGTGCCGCCGCCTATGTCGATAAGCGCCACACCTAAATCTTTCTCGGCAGGAATAATGGCCGATTCGCTGGTCGCGATGGGCTCGAGAACCGTCATATCGATCTCCAGACCCGCACGCTGAACGCATTTCGCGACATTGTCCAAAAATGAGGTCGAACCGGTGACTATATGGGTCTCTACTTCGAGCCTGCTGCCGGACATTCCGACCGGGTCTTTGACTCCATCCTGGCCATCCAATGTGAAATCACGTGGGATCGAATGGATTATCTCCCGCTCAGGAGGCAGAACGATGACTTTGGAGGCATCTATGACGCGCTCGACATCGGAGGGAGTCACCTCCCTGTCCGAACTCGATATCGCGATGACACCCCGGCTGTTGAGCGAAGAAATGTGCTCGCCGGTTACTCCCGCAACAACCGAATTGATGGATACTGTTCCACCCATCTTCTGGGCTTTGTCGGTGGCGGAGCGAATGGCTTCGGTAGTCGCATCCAGATCGACCACAACGCCCTTACGGATTCCGTTGGAAGGAGTCAACCCTACGCCGATGACATCGACGCTCATAGCGTCCAAATCAACATCGGCCAGTACGCAGCAGGTCTTTGTTGTTCCAATATCAAGACCGGCTATGAATTCTTTTCGGCTCAATGNNGAAAGGTGCTAGATCATGATTCTTTTTTTCGATTCATGCTGGTCTGAGTCAGCCAGTAACGACGGATCAGCGAAAGGTTAAGAAAAACTCTCCAGCCTAAAACAAAAACAGCAGCCAGATATATGTCGACCCCTATCTGATCGCCGAGATAGGCGAGCCCAGCCGCAAGAAGGGTGTTCATCACAAAACCGGAGATGAAAATATCATCATGAAACTTGCCTTCTACCCCTGCCCGGATTCCTCCAAAGACGGAATCGAGCCCGGCCAATGTTGCCAGCGACAGATATGGGGCAAACGAGGAAGGCAAATTTTTAATCGGCAGCCAGTAAATTACAAATCCAATAGCAAAGCCAGCAAGCGGCAGCCAGATCATTTTTCTCTCCGAGTATTATCTTTGTTTTTTGCGCTGATTACCGGCTGAGCTACGCTAAACCGCGTGCTGCCGGCATATGCGGGAACCAGCAAATCCCGCTGTTTGGTTACTTCGATCATATCAAGTAGGAAAAGCGCGTCGGCAACACCGCCGGGCAGCGTCAGCGCCTTATCCAAAACATCCTGTTTTCCTATCGCCTTAATTACGTAAGGCGGCGCGACCTGCACGGAGTTGACCAGAACCACAGGGCCCACACACCTGACCGAAGAATTTGCAATCAGGCGCTGCTCGTTTATCGATATCGCCTCAGCCCCGGATGCGAAAAGCTCATCAACGATGGCTCGCAGATCCGTATCGTGAACGACATAATTTTCAATAACATCCGAACGGGTTTCAGTTGGATCGAGCTTGGGACTATCATGCAGGGTAACCACTATCCCGGACCCGCGAACCGCAACTGTCCCTGCAAGCATCTTGGACTCATTAAGGGTCTGCTCAAGACTCTTTGTGCTAGTGAGACCGGCGGCCTGCTGTCGCGCGATGTCTTCATAGCGCTGCTTATAGTCAGCCAATTCTTTTCGAAGCTGAATGTTTTCCTGCTTCATCGCGCTGAATGCGGCTCTCAAAGCGGGCAATCTGCTAGGCACGCCTTCATTGGCAGCCTGCCGCTGTGTTCTAAGTGACAAAGCCAACAGCGCGCCGAGAATTACACACAGCGCGGTAACCTGGAAGACCCAAGTTTTGCCTCGATCAGACGACATTATGATGGACATGTTAACGATTTGTCAGGTTGCGTTTCGCGCATCTGCTTTCGGCTTCCATACAGGAGCACTGGGACAGCTCAGGTCGATATACTGCGCTTCCCCTTCGATTGATGGTCTATAGACGATTGCGCTTCGCAGCAGTGACATTTTCCTTGCTATATTGTCAGGCTGACCAAGCTTGACATAAAAACCACTGACCATATTTAAGCACATATCACCGTCATGGTCAATGGAAATTTTACTAATCTTTAGTTTCTTGCTGCGAGCCAGTTTTACAACCTCAAGAGCGGATTCAACCTTGCTGGAACTCGTTTTCCTGCCTGGTTTGAGCACCTCATCTTTTGATATTTCGATGAGAGGTATGTTCTTTGCAGGCCCGGTTGTGCGGTGAAAAAAGAGGCCATCGCCTTGAATCATGCAAAAAGAGTGCCCGTCGGATACGACTGCAGTCGGTTTGCGCTCAATGATTTGAACCCACATCTTGTCCGGCAGGCTTCTGCCGATCTTGACTTTCTTAACCTCACTGACACCCAGTATTGCCGAGCAGACTTTTGCCTTCGACAGGGAAAGAATGTTTTTACCTTCCATCGAAGTGGCATACTTATCGATTATCTGTCGGTCGCAGAGATTGACACCTTTGACCTTAACTTTTTTTACTGCAAGATTGGGAGTTTGCAGGGCGTAAGTTATGAAACCCGACAAGATCAGCGACATGCAAAAACAAGAGAAGAGCAGCCTGTAATTCGGCCTTTTTTTATTTCGAGGCAGTCGTCGAGCCGAACGTGCTTCCTGTCGAGCGCTTGTTCTGGTTGCGGCTTGTCTCACCTTCTTCACTCGCTCTCCTCCAATGCATATTCGATCAGCATATCGAGCAGCTTTGCAAACGATATTCCTGCGGATGCCGCCGCTTGAGGCAAAAGACTGGTAGGCGTCATGCCGGGAATGGTATTGACCTCCAGGGCATAAATGCCTTCCGAGTTCAATATAAAGTCCGTTCTAGATACGCCTCGGCAGCCGAACGCTTTATGAGCCATCACGNNTCTCGCCGCATCGTCGGCGCTTACTCTAGCCGGAACTATCTCTTCGGTCGCGCCGGGAGTATACTTGGCCTCGTAATCGTAAAAACCCTTAGCCGGAACGATTTCGACTACAGGCAGCGCGAACGGTTCGTTATTGCCGAGAACTCCCACCGTCAGCTCAGTGCCCTCAATGAACTTTTCTATTACGATCAGATTGTCATATCTAAGCGCCTGATTAATTGCATTATTCAACTCATCCGGGGAGATTACCTTCGTCATTCCAATGGTCGATCCCTGACGGCTCGGCTTTACCATAACCGGGTAACCGATCTCTTCAACCTCCGAGGCGACAGCGGCTTCATCCCAGTTGCCGTTAACACAGCAGAAATCGATCGATGGAGGAACAGGGACGCCATCGATAGCCAAAACCTTTTTAGCCATCGATTTATCCATCGCAAGAGCGCTCGCAAGGACTCCTGAGCCGGTATATGGGATACCCAACAGATCGAGGAAACCCTGAACCGTGCCGTCTTCGCCAAACCTGCCGTGAAGAGCGAGAAAAACCACATCAGGCCGCATGCCGGACTTCTCTCTTGCTATTTCCTGCATCGATGCGAGCTTATTCGCTGCATTGAGAGCGGTTCCGGCGTCGGTGACGGCCTTAACTTCCGTCTCCGAGCCCTGCAGGCACTGACGCCTTGTTCCGGGTATCAAA
>DJHI01000288.1:0-3180 GCA_002431715.1 Armatimonadetes bacterium UBA5829 | reverse complement strand
TTACAGCGACTCTGATCTTGTTGTTTTGTTCTACCATTCCCCTATTCGTCTGACCTCGTATTCCAAATCGATTCCGTGTATATCTTTGACTAACTTTTTGACCTTTTCTGCTAAATTGAAGAGGTCTGAAGCTGTCGCGTTGTGTGCATTCATGATAAAGTTTGAGTGGGTTTCTGATACAACCGCTCCACCCTCTCGCATGCCCTTGCAGCCTGCTCCGTCTATGAGTTTGCCTGCACTGAGGCCCGTCGGATTCTTAAAAAAGCATCCCGCGCTTTTACCCTGCGGCTGAGTCTGGGCTCGATGTTCTCGAACACTCTCTAGATGCTCTGCTATTGCTCCGCCGTCACCCGGCTTCATCTTGAAAACGGCATAGGTGAGAATGAGTGACTTATCGTATTGAAAGCGGCTGTTTCGATAAGAAAACCCGCACTTTTCTTTGCTTAAAGCGAGTTTTTCGCCCGTATCGGTGACCACTCGGACACCCTCGGTCACTTCGTCTATATAGCCGCGATGGGTTCCGGCGTTCATTACGATAGCGCCGCCGACGCTGCCCGGGACGGTCCCCACTCCTTCAAGCCCGCTCAGATTGCTTTTTGCGGCGATATCGGCGACTTTCGATATTCGAGCGGCTGACCCGGCAATGATTCGCCTACCCTGGACCGTGATGCCGGAAAACTCACCAATAAGCTTTATCACAACCCCTCGAATGCCCTTATCGGAGATCAGAAGATTGGCTCCATCACCTATTATCATCCAGGTGAGTCCATTTTCTGAAATATATTTCATTAGGGCTGCGAGTTCGTCTTCGCTGCCGACCTCGATATAGATATCAGCCGGGCCGCCGACTCCCAGGGTTGTATACGGCGCCATGGGCTCGTTTTCTGCGACCCGTCCGCTGACTATTTGCTTTAAATCTTCAATCAAACTCATTATTAAATTCCTATAGCTATCTATACCTCACCCCAGCCCTCTCCCTCAGGAGAGGGAGCAAGGTCAGCGGTTTTTTAGAAGAATGGCTAATTCTTCGCCGACCGTACGGATGTCGCCAGCGCCTAGGTCTATTATAATATCTCCACTTTCGATATCATCTTTAAGAGATTCGGCAATTGCATCCTTGTTCGGAATATATGCGGCGTTCGCGAAGCCATTATCGTGCATTTTATTCACAATGACTTCCGCGCTCACACCGTCAATCGGGAGTTCACGAGCAGCATAAATAGATGTAATAATCACTCTGTCGGCTATAGAAAGCGCTTTGGCGAACTCCGAATAAAAATCTCTCGTTCTGGAATATAGATGGGGCTGGAAAATTGCCGTAATCCGCCTGCCGGGGAATGCAGTTCGAGTGCCGGAAAGTGTCGCTTTGATCTCAGTGGGATGATGGGCGTAGTCATCGACGACCATTATATCCTTTTCGTTATATAGTATCTCAAACCGCCTGCCGGTGCCGTGGAAATTTGCAAGGCCACGCTTTATGGAGTCAAAATCCGCTCCAATTTCGAATGCCGCACCCACTGCCGCGAGAGAATCGAGCACATTCTGCATCCCCGGAACCCCTACGCTGATTCTTCCCAGTGGCTTTCCATCGCGAACGAGCATGTAAGAAGGCTCAGGGTTCGCAATATCTATTTCACCGGCTAAAAGATCGAGAGCGCCGGTGGTTCCAAACCATACAACACGCTTTGTGCAGCTATCGAGAACTTTTTTCACTCGAGGCTCGTCGGCACAGGCTATAATGACGGCATCATCCGCCGAGCCATCGACAAACTTCCGGAAAGCCTGCTCCACCGCCTCGACATCTTTATAGTAATCGAGGTGATCGGCCTCTAGATTTAGAATTATCGAAATCGACGGCTTAAGATGCAGGAATGATCCGTAAGCCTCACAGGCTTCGGTGACAATTACCGATCCGTCGCCTATTCGGACATTGCCGCCGACCGTCTTCATATCGCTGCCGTATAAAACAGTGGCGTCTATCTCCGCATGATCGAGGATCGAGCCGATCATCGAGGTCGTAGTGGACTTGCCATGAGTGCCCGCAACCCCTACCTTATATTTATACGGCTCCATGATCTCGCCGAGCATTGCAGGGCGTTCAATAGTCGGGATACCGCGCCGAACAGCTTCGACAAGCTCGGGATTATCGGGCTTTATTGCCGCATTATAGACAACCACATCGGCGTCATCCACATTTTCGAGTGAATGACCTATATGGACGTTGATGCCCGACTGGCGCAGGCGAATGGTGTTGCCACTCTCCTGACGGTCGGAGCCGGTGACTGTGTGCCCCTGCTCATGCAGAATTTTGGCGATGGCGCTCATGCTCACACCGCCAATGGCTATGAAATGATAGTGTTTCTTGTTCATAAGTTTTTAGTTTTTAGTCTTTAGTTATTGGTTTTAGTGCAACCTCAGCAACTTTTCTTGCCGCATCGGGTTTTGCAAGTGCTGCGCTGGCTGAAGCCATTGCTTTCAACGCCTCAGGTGAGGAGAGCAAATCGGTCACAAGGCCAGTAAGAATGTCCGATGTAAGTGAAAACTCCTCGCATAAAATTCCCGCGTTATGGGCTGCAAGATATTTAGCGTTATGCTTTTGCTCGTCCGAGACCGCGTGCGGATACGGAACAAGTATGCTCGGCAGGCCCGCTGCCGTGATCTCGGCTATAGTCGATGCTCCACTCCTGCAGATAACCAAATCTGCAGCAGCAACCGCACTCGGCATGTCCAGATACGCCCTAACATGATAGTTTTCAGACTCGGCGGATTTGCACTCTTCGAAATTACGCTGACCTACCTGATGGAGAACCTGCGTTTTGCCGTCATCTATCTTGGGCCACATCCCCATCACCAGCTCATTCAGCCTTTTTGCTCCCTGGCTGCCGCCGACCACAAGAATTGTAAACAGGTCTTCTTTGAGCCCAAGCGTTTTTCTTGCCTCAGGCTTACCAGGAAGCGCTCTGAACTCACTGCGAATCGGCAGGCCCGTCAGGACTACCATATGCTTAGGAAAAAAAGCCGCCGATGAATCGAACGAAATACACACTTTGTCAGCAATGCGCGCAAGCCAGCGGTTGGTCCGGCCCGGAATGGTATTCTGCTCATGAATTATGATTCTTTTTCCGCAGGTGCGAGCGGCTATAAGAATAGCGGCGCTTGTGTATCCTCCGGTGCCGATTA
>DJHI01000198.1 GCA_002431715.1 Armatimonadetes bacterium UBA5829 | reverse complement strand
ATTAGAATCTAACTATCTCGATCCCGTCCAGCAGCCCGTAAGGAAATGTGTTGATCTCTTCTCGTAGTAGTCTATCGTCTTCAAAAGCCGCCGGGGCGCACCAGTGGTTATCTTCTCCGTCCTTTTCATGCAGAGGGCCCCATGCGTTCTGAAGGCTCGATACCACTTCAATCTCCAGAGAGTTCTTACCTGGACGGCAAAATTTTGTAAGCTCAAGCTCATACGGCCGCCAAAGGATATCACCGGCGGACCTGCCGTTGACACGCAGCTTAAAGAGCGTACCTGATGGACGGATGAGCCTGACAAATGTATGCCGGCCCTTTTTAACTGTAAAGTCGGTTTTATAGATCATCCTTCCTGAATAGAACGGATAGCCCTGATCCGTCCATGTTCCCGCTTTTAGTCTTGCAGGCTCGGCTGTGATCTTGCCTCTGGAAGGATCCGCCATAACTACTCCAAAGTCCCCGACTATATATGCCGCCTCTATCTCGGTCAGGAAGTCATAGTGAACAGCAATATCCATCACGTTCTCACCCTTTTTCACGAAAGGCGTGATCTCGACCTTCCCGAATGCTCTATCCCAATGCCAAGTCGCATTTTCGAGAGAGACTGCTTTACCGTTAACAGTCAGCTTGCCTTTGCTGATGTCTTCGATAACTGCGAATGATTTGGGCTTTTCAAGATCGCTGGTAAACTTATATCGCAGAACGATATCGCCGCCCTTATCATCGAAAAGATGTTTACGGATAGCGACCCACGGCTGCCATTGAAGAGCCGGAGTGGTTCCGAAATGGTCTGCGACACTCCTGCGGACTCGATACTCCAAGTCCTCTTGCTCAAACGATTCTCCGCCGTCATAGGAGACGCTTACACGATCAATCACCAGCACGTTCTCTTCACCGCGCTCGAAGTCGAATTCGCCATCGAGAAGCGCCAGATCGATTGATTCCGAGTGCTCATGGTCACACTCATCATAAGCCGGCTCACACTGCTCGATATCTCCGCCCAGAGTAAGCAAAATGGAACCGCATGGCGACAGAGATATCTCCGCACGCAGGTCATTGCCCATATCGAGCGGCTCGGCAGACTCGCATTCACCGGTTACTCCGTCCCACTCGGCAAGCTCTCTTCCCTTGGCGTCCTTGAATGTAAGCGTATAGTTTCGAGAGTCGTCGCGGCTGGAGTTTATGATAAATATGATCTCCTGATCACCGTCAATTCGCCTGTGGACATAGGTATCCGGCACGAACCGGCCGTCCATATCTTTTATCTCGAACGAACTCGGGGATATCTCCTGAATCGCTTGCTGGATTTGGCTGACAGAGCACGGGATCGTCCACACATTGGGCTGACTCGCAAGCTCTTTCCATTTATCCACCGCATCGTCGCAGTCAAGTTCGGATGGAATCTCACCTAGAATCAAGACTCTGCCGCCGTATGCATTGAACTCGCGCAGGAGCTCGAATGTCTTGGGCCGCCAAGTGACCGACGGCGGCACCACGACCACCTTATAGCTCATCTCGCCGATTATAAAATTGTCTCCCGAGACGCTCCCGAGGTCTTCGATATAACCCTCATCTCCAAGGTCGCAGTCGCGGCCTGTGGTCAATATGGCATCGAGTGCCTTGCGAAGTTTTTTATCTAAATCAATCGCGGTATTGTAGTTCTCCTCGGGCAGGCCGATAGGAACTTTTTGCATATTGCAAGTGGCACATGCCTTCGGTTCTACCCCTATTTGCCGCGCAGCCGTCGCACTCTCCACCGGATGGAGCATTAGAATATCGACCGCAGCCTCTCCGCGAGTCATTGCATACGCAACTCGGGTGAAATAGTCATTCAGAGGCTTGAGGTCTTTCCAGTATGTCTGCTGATAGTTCCACACGGGTGGGAAATCGCGCTTACGGCGGCCCTTGGCCGAGTACCAGGTAAGGTGAGGCACAAAGAAGTTTGCTCCGAGAGCCAGATCGAAGTCTCCGAGCCACTTGAAGTCTTCGAACGTGTTTGTATGGCGGCTCACACCAAAGATCTCATCCAGCACTCTCTTTCGACCGAGTTGGCGCGCTGCAGAGCAGACCTGCTTTACGGTCAGCAGCATTCCGCCTAAACTCGAAAAGCCCTTGACCTGTCTACATAGGTGGTCAATACCGGGAGCATGCTGATATCGATAGTGACCCATAATGCCGCCGGCGTTATATCTGATCTGGTCTTGAATACTGTCTTCAGGTACAAAGTGTCCGGTGTGCTCAATGCCGTGCTTTTCACACCACTCAAAGATCGGCTTACTGAAGGATTCGAGGAACTGCCGGTTGATTGAGCGATGCACCAGCAGCCGTATCTTTCGAGACTCCGGCCCGTTGAAGAAGAGATAAGGCAGATCGGAGGTAAAATCACGGCCTGTCCACTTTATATATGATTCGGGGAAACCGTCATACCAGGGGATTCCGGTCCGCAGGTATGCGATCTGAGGTTCATCGGTAAAGATGCCGGGTATGCGCTTGCCAAACTCATCGCCAAGTTCTTTCGCATATACCTCATGAGTCAGCTTAATGAACTCCTGCATGGCCTCGGGATTAAGTAGATTGGCATATGACTCACCACTCCACCAGGGTGTCTTGCCCGCATATTGGCGAACCAGGAACAGCCGCTCATACTCACGCATGCCGTCAATATTATCTTGCGCTACCAGTTCGCAGCCCGATACATCCTGACCCTTGCGGCACTTGATTGCATAACAGTATTTAATGGTCTGATCGCTTGTAAGCTCAGGTGCCGGTTCTCCCGCTGCCACAAGAAAAGCAAGAAGGTGGGTGGCACGGTATTCGTCCTTCATCCCTGCTACCTGGCCGCCCGCGTTGCCACTGGGCCAGAGGTCTTCATCGTAGAGCCAGAGGTAACCGTCGTTTTTCTTTACGGTCTCGAGGGCTGCGCGCATGGCCGCAAACCATTCTTTACTCATGTAATCGGTCAGCAGGCCGTGCCTGGAATGGAAAAAACCACCAGAAAGCCCAACACTGATCATATCCTCGATCTGTCTGGCACTCTCCTCGGGAGTTATTCTTTCGTTTATGGCCCAGAAAGGCGCGGGCCTTAATATGCTGTCGGGGTTTTTGAAGCCGTGTAAATCCAATTCAATCCTCCGAAAATATCTTATTCCTTGGACTTCTTATGCTTCCTTGAGGATTGACCTTCTATAAATTGGGATTATATGATGCGAGATGTTATCGCACAATCCCGCACCTCATACATAGATACTGACCCACCCAGCCCAGAAAAAACATCCGCTACTTCAGGATGGCATGTAAAGAACAATACCTGATTTGATTTTGAAAGCTCAATAATTGCTTTGGCGGCGGCGCGGGTGCGGGTAGGGTCGAAGTTGACGAGAATATCATCCATTATGACCGGCAGAGCCTCCGCTGCAAAGCCATATTCCTTGACTAAACCGAACCGAAGCGCAAGGTATAGCTGTTCGCGGGTTCCTCGTGAGAGTTTGGCAACATCTTTTCGAATACCCTCGGGAGTTTCGAGCTCTACCTCTTCGCTGCCGAGAGGCGAAAAGACACGGGAGTATGCACCGGATGTAAATTCGCTTAAATAATGAGACGCCGATTGTATCACCCTCGGCTGCTTCTCGCGTTCATATTTCTGCCTTGTCTGAGCCAGGAGGGATTTGCATATGGCCTTCACCGCCCAATCCGATGCAAGCTCATCCAGTCGTGCGCGTATTGTTCGCTCCTTAAAAAGCTCCGCTGACAGCTCTTCGCTTCTCTCCATCTCTTCTTTTTTCTGGACCAAGCGGCCTTTCTGCTCGTTCATATCTGCTATCCGAGCCTCCAGCGCTCTAACTTCCGAACGCTCATCCAATAATCGAGACCGGACAGATGCGAGATCGGCAGATGCAAGCTCGGATGTGAATAATTCGACATCAGCCCCGGCGATAAGCTCGATATTTGCATGACGGCGCGCAATGTCATCTTTTAACTGCTCGCGCTTGAGGTAATGATCCCACCGATCTCTAAAGTCTTCGTCATTCGAAGCTCCTCCTGCGCTCAGCAGGGCTTTATGTTCACTGGAAGACCGCTCTAGCTGATCTTCATAGGCCCGAATGTCATCACTGATTCTTTTCTTGGTTAAGAGCCAGGATTGACTGAGTTGATCGAAAGACTCCTCGCGCCTAGCCTTTTCAGTGGAATCCAGATAAGACTGCGCCCGGAGTCCGCTCAGGGCAGTAACCAGACCTAAAAGCCAGAATGCCGCGGCAGCGATGATGTTTTGCCTGAAGGCAACTGAGAGAGCTATAAGGCATACACCGGCTGTGATTCCGGCGACAGTTAAAAGACGAGGGGATGACTGCTGCTGTGCCTGTAAAACCGGCTTGTTTCTCTCGTGGTCTGCCAGCTCGACACGTCTGCGCTCGATATCCCGAGAGCAGGATGCGGCTTTTTCCAGGCACCTTTCAAGCCTGCCGATTCCATCCGATGGAAACGAATCAGCTCGGGGAATGCGGGTAAGTGAAGCTTCGGCTTGATAGACAGCCTCCCAACTCGGCCAGGCCTTCTCTATCCTCTCCAGATGATCGACCTTCTGCTTTGCTTCTTTGAGGCTGATACCGGCCTTTTCGATATTCTCGACTTGATCCGTGAGGCTCGAACACGTATTATCGTAATCGGAACTTATGACTTG
>DJHI01000001.1:17033-17478 GCA_002431715.1 Armatimonadetes bacterium UBA5829 | reverse complement strand
AGTCACATTTCCTGCGGAAATCATATGCAAGCGACCACCCGTGAATTACTTGGACAAAATGCACCTTTGAACTTGTGTAAGCAAATGTGCTTCGAATACAAGTCTCAAGTTCAAGGCTGTGTTTTATGTAAAATGCTAAATTATGAATAAAAGCATACTCACAAACCACATAAAGGCGGCATACGAGCAGCTCGAACATGAATATCGCCGTGTCTGGGGCTTGCACTGCGTGCTGACTGATTCTACCGGCGATATAGTCGCAGGCAGTGAAATGTGCGGTGCCGAGTGCTCGGAGACCCGTAAAAGGGCCATTAAGGAGGCTTTACGATGGGGCGAGCCTTCGATGCTGCAGTGCCCGGAGGGATATATTATCTGGGCCGTGCCTGTAATGCATAACTCAGTAGTGATAGGTGGAATAGTTGCTGAGAAAGTGCAGGTAGGTATT
>DJHI01000001.1:13329-17019 GCA_002431715.1 Armatimonadetes bacterium UBA5829 | reverse complement strand
CATGGCTCTCTCTCACCGGCGGACACGCGGCGTGCGGCTTCGGAACTCCTTGCAATGGCTGAAAAAGCAAACCTTACCAATGCCGCGCTTCTCGAGCTTAAACGCACGGATGCCGAGCGGGAATCTCATCGCGCCGAAGCTATTCACGAGCTTAAGGGACAGAACTATCAGTCTATCAGGGATATTTATTTGGTTGAAGAGCCTGCCCTTATCGCTGCGATCAAGCGAGGTGACAGCCCTGCTGCCAGGGAGATAATAAACCGGATACTGGTCGGAATATACTTCTTCGGTCGTGAAAGACCGACACTTCTTAAAAGCCTTATTCTGGAGCTTGTCGTCAATATGTCCCGGAGTGCTGTTGAGGCAGGCGGAGACCCAACCGAGCTTCTAGGCGTAAATTATTCGTCGGTTACAGACCTGGCAAAGATCGATACGGAAGAAGAACTCTGCGCGTGGCTTGTTTCGATGCTCGAACGCATGATGGGCGCTATCAAGTCCAACAAGCAGTACCCGAGCACGGTCCTTTTGGGCGAGGCTATGAAGTATATGCAGGATCACTTGCATGAAGAAATCTCCCGCGATGATGTGGCGGAGGTTGCATGCCTTTCGCCGTCGCATTTCAGCAGGGTCGTAAAGAGCAGTTTCGGGCATTCCTTTACCGACCTATTGGCCAGAATGCGGATAGACAAAGCTCGCGAGCTGCTTATACGCACAGAAAAGAGCCTCATTCAGGTCTGCTTGGAGTGCGGTTTCAGCGATCAGAGCTACTTTACCAAGGTCTTTCAGAAATATGCCGGCAAAACGCCCGGCGAGTACAGACGGTCTCACCGTTCGTCGTTCCGCTAAAACGGCATCAGATTACCATGCGGCACGTCTCAACCAAAACCATCGTGAAATAATCCCAAAAAAACACTGCACCAAAGTGCCGGAAACGAACGGCTATTATATTCTAGATTACAATGGAGGTATGAAATTGCTGATAATAGGCGAAAGAATAAACACATCAAGAAAGATAAACGGTGAGCCGGTTATTGAGGCGGCGGTCGTAAACCGGGACGCCGATTATATAAAGAATCTTGCAATCAGCCAGTTTGAAGCCGGTGCTGATTATATCGACGTAAATGCAGGGACTCTGACCTCCGGCGAGCCCGAGGCGCTGGAATGGCTCACTGAGGTTGTTATGGATGCAGTTGATGCTCCGATTTCTTTCGACACTCCCAATGCAGCCGCTCTAGACCGCGCGCTAAAGGTCTACGATTTGGGTAAGGGTCAGCCGATGATCAATTCTATTACGGCGGAGACCGGGCGTTATGCAAATATGCTTCCGTTCGTTCTTCAGTATAAGGCGAAGGTCATTGCTCTGGCAATGGATGACAGCGGTATTCAACAGGACCCGGCAAAACGCCTCTCCGTAGCCGGTAAGCTGATCGACGATCTCACTTCTGCGGGTGTGCCTCTTGATGATATATATATCGATCCTCTTACCTTTCCGATTGGGACAGGTGATGATGTCGCGCTTACCATGTTCGATATAATCGAGAAACTCCAGGCTCAGTATTCGGGAGTTCACATAATAGCAGGTCTAAGCAACGTATCGCATGGCATGCCTGCACGGAAACTCCTAAACCAGGCGATGACTATCCTATGTATGGGCAGAGGGCTTGATGCGGGTATAGTCGATCCAAACGATCGCTATCTTATGGCTCTGATAGCTGCAACAGAGACTCTTCTCGGCCGGGACGAATATTGCATGAACTATATTACAAAGTCGCGCGAAGGGGCATTTGAAGGTCTTTAGTGCTTTCTGCCGATAATAGTCAAGAAGGGCGGAATAGACGAGATCGAGAAGTAATAGAGGCCGTTTGATTGTCCGTTGATCGTAGAAACGACCACACGATCCACGCTCAAGCAGTTGTTGTACATTTATGATATGGAGATACCTGATGTTATCAGACGTTGAAATAGCGCAGCAGGCTCAGCCTGATCATATAAAAGACGTAGCCGCGCAGCTTGGCCTCGTAGAGGATGATCTTATCTTCTACGGCAAGGACAAGGCCAAAGTTTTGCTTTCCGCAGCAGATAAGTTTGCAAATAAGCCTGAAGGCAAACTTATTTTAGTTACGGCCATAACTCCGACCCCTGCAGGCGAGGGAAAGACTACAACTACTGTCGGCCTGGGCGATGCGCTGAAAAGACTCGGTAAATCGATCTGCATAGCTATCCGTGAACCGTCATTAGGCCCGTGTTTCGGAATAAAAGGCGGAGCCGCAGGCGGAGGTTACGCTCAGGTGATTCCCATGGCGGATATCAACCTGCACTTCACAGGCGATTTTCACGCCGTCACAACTGCACATAACCTCTTAGCCGCAATGCTCGATAACCACATCCATCAGGGCAACGAGCTTAATATTGATGTCCACTCTATCACATGGAAACGCGTAATGGATATGAACGAGCGCGCTCTGCGGGACATTGTAATCGGCCTAGGCGGCAAGGCAAACGGAACCACGAGGCAGTCGGGGTTCGATATCACCACCGCGTCCGAGATTATGGCTCTGCTATGCCTTGCGACCGACCGCGAAGACCTCGAAAAAAGGCTTTCTAAGATAGTCGTGGCTCTGAACAAGTCCGGTCTTCCGGTCACTGCAAAGGATTTGCATGCAAGCGGAGCGATGGCCGTTATCTTGAAAGATGCAATATTGCCTAACCTTGTCCAGACCCTGGAGCACACTCCCGCGTTCGTTCACGGCGGGCCCTTCGGCAATATAGCTCACGGCTGCAACTCGATAATAGCGACCAAAATGGCCTTGAAACTCGCCGATTATGTGGTCACGGAAGCAGGTTTCGGCTCCGATCTGGGCGCTGAAAAGTTCTTCAATATAAAGTGCCGAAAAGCGGGTCTCAAGCCAATGACGGCCGTAGTGGTTGCCACAATTCGCGCTCTCAAAATGCACGGTGGGGTAGGTATGCCCGACCTTGCCGAAAGCAATCCCGCAGCAGTGGAGAAGGGGATCGAAAACCTCAAGAAGCACGTTGAGAATGTTCGATATGCAGGTCTTGAGCCGATTGTCGCGATTAATAGATTTCCAACCGATTCGGACGAAGAGATTGAGACTCTCTCGCAATGCCTGCGGAGTATGGGCGTGAAGTGGGCTCTTTCAGACGTATGGGCAAAGGGAGGCGAAGGCGGAACAGAGCTTGCCGAGANNTCGAAGCTTGCAAATGCGAGAGCAAATTCCAGTTCACATATTCGACCGATCAGCCGATTAAAGATAAGATCGACCATATAGCAAAATCGTTTTTTGGCGCTGACGGAGTAGATTACCAGCCAGCCGCGAACACTCATATAAAGCAGATCGAATCACTCGGTTTCGGCAATTTGCCCATCTGCATAGCAAAGACTCAGAGTTCGCTTTCAGACGATCCGAAGAAGATCAACAGACCCGTCAATTATAAGATCACAGTCCGTGAGGCAAAAATCAGTGCGGGAGCGGGATTTGTGGTTATCTATGCAGGCAACATCATGACCATGCCAGGCCTTCCCAAAGTCCCCGCGGCAGCCAAAATCGGCATGAATTCCGATGGAGAAATCTACGGACTTTTTTAGGCTATAGCCAATAGGTTTTGTTGCCCCTCTCCACCTTGTCGGGAGTACATCCTGAGCTAAGTCGAAGGGAGGGTTGGGGTGAG
>DJHI01000001.1:7210-13319 GCA_002431715.1 Armatimonadetes bacterium UBA5829 | reverse complement strand
AGCCTCGCTCAAAAAACTCCACCGCTATTTCGCCTGTTTCAGCACCAGGGCTCTCTGCGCATTTTATAATGGCTGCAAGCATTCCAAATAGAGCGTGCGATGCAAGCTTGGGATCGATCTCTCTGTAATGGCCCTGAAGCATCCCCATTCGAAGTAGTCTCTCGCAAACGGATATTGTCGCGGATTGCCAACGGGACGCAAGTGCGTTTTCTGAATCCGGGGCATTTGTGATTAAGGGGAGCATCCCCGGATTCTCTCTAATAAAGTCGATCACCGCTACTACAATAGCCCGAAGAGCTTTTGATGCATCGCCCGAGGTCTCATTAAGCGCTGATGAAGTCTTTTCCTCAAGAGCGACTAGCAATTGATCGGCTGCGGCATTTACCAGATCGGCTTTTGTATTGAAGTAGAGATAAAACGTGCCTTTGGCGACACCTACGGCCCGAACGATCTCATCTATGGAAACCGCGTCGAATCCTTTTTCGCGAAACAGCCGCACCGCTTCAGCGATCAATCCTTCGCGAAGCTCTTCTTTGCGTTTATCTTTCCAAGAAATTTGAGATTCTTTTGCCATAATCCGTCCCCTTGGGTATACTCTACATTATCACATTAATGGTCAATCAGCCAAGCATGCCGATAAATCCAAACGATATCCTAATATCATTCTCGCTGGCGCTTTACAGCCAGTGGTTCTATCACAAGCCGACCCGGTGCCTCTTCGATGCGGGTGAGGGTGTGGCCACGACTCTGGGCTCCAAGGTTTTCGGTATCCGCCATGTTTTCCTTTCTCACGGTCATGAGGATCATATTGCCGGGATATCGAATTTGGTGAATATACGCAACCTTGCCTCCGGTGAGCGAGACAAACCGCTGGTGATTTATTATCCCAAGCATGACCGATGGATCAATGCGATGCTGGAATATATAGAGCGCAAGCAGTCGGGTTTGCTGAGGTATCCTTTGTATGCGCAGCCGATGGAGGTCGGCTCCGAGGTTGAGATACCGGACGCGCACCGTCCCACTCGCGTTGTAGCATTTGAGATGAGGCATGTCCGGGGCCAACTCTGCCTCGGTTACGAAATCCAACAGGAACGAAAAATGCCCGATCCTGCAACCGGCCAAAATGTTTGCCGGTATCATCCCATATTTCTTTATACTGGCGACGGCTCCGAGGCGGTGCACACACCTTACGGCAGGCTCGATCTCGCTGTCTTTGAAGCGACATTTATGGAGCGGGACGTGAATCTTGCATCCATGGAGTCAAACCGGCATTCCACTCTCGAAAAGACAATCGAGTGGGGAGCCGGCCAGGATGTCAAATCTCTTATCCTCTGCCACATATCGGATCGCTACTTGCTGGAAGATGTAATCGAAGCCGTATCTGTCATAAAGCAAAAAACCGGCTTCCGAGGCGACCTCTACATAGCCCACTGCAACGATATCATCCCAGTCGACACAACTCATAGCCCATAACTTATTTACTTGCATCGTAAATCGTGCGTTTGTTATACTTAGATTGCGCATTATTTCACAAAGAGGTGGAATCACCCAATGCCCAACGGCATAAAAGTTCCCATGCCCACCCTTGAGCGGCTGGCTAATTATCTTACAATCTTTTCGGACTTGAAAATACGAAACGTCGAGACGGTCTCATCGGCTGATTTAGAGTCACGTGCGGGTATAAACGCGGCTCAATTCCGCAAGGATCTTTCATATTTTGGGGAGTTCGGACGCCCCGGAATCGGCTATAATGTAAATGAGCTTCAGGCTCGTATCAGCCGGATTCTTAATTTGCAGAAGACGCAGTCGGTGCTGCTCGTGGGAGCGGGTAACCTTGGCGCGGCTCTCGCAGGGTATCACCCGCTGCGTACGGAAAACTTCCAGATAGTAGCCGCATTCGACAACAATCCCAATAAGATAGGCAAACAGCTCTGGGACCTTACAATTCAAGACATTGATGAGATTATCAGTGTAAATAAGGTGCTGCAGGCAAGGATAGGAATTATCGCGGTTCCTGCGTCTGCTGCTCAGGAGACGGCTGAAAGGCTAGTCTCAGCAAATGTAGTGAACATACTCAACTTTGCTCCGACATTCATTCGAATACCGTCGAATGTCACAGTCCGCCACATAGATTTTCTTCAGGAACTTGCCGTGCTTTCATACTATCTGCCGGAAGATGATTAATCTACGCGCGTATTCTTTTTGGGGTATGCAGGCTCCACCACTGAGCGATCACGCTGTCCACGCTCAGCACCAGCAGATAATAAATGATCCCCGGCAAAATGCCGAGCCCGAATGCTGCGACGTTACCCGCGAAGATATGCTCGCACAGGAGCACATTGAATGCGAACGACTTCTGGGCGCTGCAGAAGGTTAGTGCTCGCCGGGTCGGTTCGTCCGCCTTAATCATTGCGCCGCTGAATCTGCCGAGTCCAAGCAGTATCGCATGCAATATCACATCGCCTGTGATTGCCACAATTACTATCTTCGGAGTGATGATGGATCTCGGCAGGGCTGAGACGCCGGTTATGATGAATAGAAGTATCGTGAACTGCGACAGCACCGTAATCAGGCTCGCGTGTCTCTGAGCCCAAACTTCCCATCGCTTTCGAGCCAATTGGCCGAGTATAGTGGGAAGAATGACATTGTAGGTCATACTTACGCTGGTGCTCAGCAGATCGAATTTTACACTGGAACCAAGTGTTGCCTTAATCAGCATCGGGGCGATAAATACAGCGAGCAGATTTGTCGAGATGGTGAGAAACAGAGCTACGGCGGCATTGCCTTTAGCCAGTCTTGTCAGAACCACAGCCGATACGAACAGTGTCGGAACGACTGAGACAATTTGAAAACCATGACCGATCAGACTGTCGCCGCCAGGCACTAGTCGTCTGGCGGCGAATACCAGCGCGGGAGAAATACCGAATGTGATAATGAGCGCAGTTATAAGAACTCGCCACTGTTTCATGCTCTTAAGGAGAGATTCGGGCGAGAGAGCAAACGAGTTGAGAAAGAATGCTAGAAAAACCAGGTAAAAGGTCGTATTGATCGACTTCATCCACAGCCCGATTGAGGGCCGACACCATCCGACGATAAACATCAGCGCAATAGCGCAGTAATACCAGTATCGACCAAAGTCGATTTTTGATGCTTTTACCGACAATTTGTCACCTTACTAATAACAACACCGCTGGAATTGAAACCACGCTAATCAGAGTGGAAAGAGCAATCGCAGCAGCCGCGAGCAGTGGATTTGCATTGTATCGAGAGGCAATCACCCCGGCGAAGACTGCCGTGGGCATAGCTGCTTGCACAATACCGACCTGATGTACGGTCCCATGGATTCCCGCAAGGTGCATTCCTGCCATTACGAACACGGGCAGGAGCGCGAGTTTGAGTATAACTGCCGTCACCAGCGCGGACGGGAATTGCTTGACCGATCCAGTCGACAGATTAAGCCCGACTGCTATCATCACCAACGGCACCGTAGCCGCACTCAAATACTGAAGAGTGGAGATTAGAAGATCGGGCAGGTGGACGGTGCGCAATATTAATGCAAGAATGGTTGCGGGAAAGAGAGGTGTTTTCATAAAGGTGAACATGCTGCGCCAGTCGAAAGCCGACCCGGTAAAGACTTCGGCTGTTATGATGCCTATGGTACAAAGCATAAGCATCATCCCGAACGAATCCATTAGCACCGCTGCAGGCAGGGCATGATCGTTGTGCGCAAAAACCACACTGACCACAGGGTAGCCTAGGAATCCCGTATTTCCAAACGCTGAAACCAATATCAGAGCGCCTGTTGTGGGCCTGTCGAACTTGAATGCGCGGGATATCAGATAGGCCAGCGCCATTATCCCCACTTCTCCGGCAAAGAGAAGGAACGGGGCCTTCATCATATCCACATTGAGCGGCTTGCCGTGAATAGCCAGTATCACGAACGCAGGCATCGTGAAATTGATTACCAGCGACGTAATAAACGGCGCGTCCTTCTGGCTCAATACTCCAGTTTTCTTCGCGCCGTAACCGATCAATAACAGTATGAAAATCGACGCAACGGTAGATAATGTGCTGTCCAATTATAAATCCTATGAGGTAACAGTCGCGGCAGCAGGCAACAGATATGTCGCCTGCTGCTATTACCTAAGCCCTATTTCTTTTTTGCCTGATAATCGAGAGCCGCCTTCAAAAGACCCGCGAAAAGCGGATGAGCGCGGTTCGGACGGGATTTGAACTCGGGATGGAACTGTGTGGCGATGAAGAATGGGTGCTTCTTATACTCCACTATCTCCACCAGCCTGTAATCGGGTGATACTCCCGAGCAGACCAGCCCGTTGCGTTCGAGCTTGACTCTATAAGCATTGTTCACTTCAAATCTGTGTCTGTGTCTTTCGTAAACAAGATCGGTTGCATAGAGCTTCGATGCAAGCGTGCCGTCCTGAACGCAGCACGGATATACGCCGAGCCTCATAGTTGCACCCTTATCCTCAACGCCCTCCTGCTCCGGCAAGAGATGGATAACAGGATCGGGAGTATTAGGATCGACCTCTTCGGTATTGGCATTTTTGATCTTGCAAACATTTCGCGCAACTTCAACGACTGCCCAATGCAATCCGAAACAGATACCCAGGAACGGGACGCCGTTTTCACGAGCATACTTGATAGCAGCCACTTTGCCCTCTACGCCTCTCGCGCCGAACCCACCTGCCACGATTATTGCGTCCGCATCACCGATTTTTTCCATCAACTGCTCTGGGCCTTTTTCGATATATTCCGAATCGACCCATCGCACCTGCGCGCCGGTGTCATTGGCGATGCCGCCGTGTCTTACGGCTTCCCCAAGGCTGATATAAGCGTCGCCGTTATCGACGTATTTGCCCACGATGGCCACTGTGGCCTTATGCTTGGGTTTCTTGATGATATCGACGATCTTTTTCCACTCCGACAGGTCGGCTTTCCCGTCCTTCAATCCGAACTTCTTCAGAACGAGATCTGAGAGCCCGTCTTCCTCGAACTTGAGGGGAATCTCATAGATAGTGTCGGCATCCTTGACCTCGATAACCGCATTCTTGTCTACATCGCAGAAGAGCGAAATCTTCTCGCGCATATCTTTGCTGATATTTTTCTTCGTCCGGCACATCAGCACATCGGGCTGTATACCTACCTCACGCAGCTTGGCGACCGAGTGCTGGGTCGGCTTGGTTTTAAGCTCGTTCCACGGGCCGACTGACGGGATGAGAGTGACATGGACATACATCACGTTCTCAGCCCCGGCGTCCTTGCGGAACTGCCTTATAGCCTCCAAAAACGGCAGGCCCTCTATATCGCCGACCGTGCCGCCTATCTCAACGATCGAGATATCGGCTCCGGTCTGCTGAGCGTTTGTCTTGATGCGATTTTTAATCTCATCTGTGATGTGTGGAATCACCTGGACAGTCCCACCCAGATAATCGCCGCGCCGTTCCTTGCGGATTACCGTATCATATATACGGCCGGTAGTTACGTTGGAGAGCTGTGAGAGGTTTTCGTCGACGAATCTCTCATAATGGCCGAGATCAAGATCGGTCTCAGCGCCGTCATCAGTGACGAACACCTCGCCATGCTGGAACGGGTTCATAGTGCCCGCGTCCACATTGATATATGGGTCAAGCTTCTGAACCGTGATCTTGAACCCACGGTTCTTCAGGAGCCTGCCTAGGCACGCCGTGGTAATTCCTTTACCCACGGACGATACCACTCCTCCGGTTACAAAAACATACTTTGTGCTCATCTTATCTGCCCCCCAACTCTCGCATTTAGCATTTGTGATTTCGTATTTCATATTTAATTTCAGCCGAAAAAGTAGTCCAAATTTCCTTTGCCCAGCCGGACAGAGTGCTCTATTGCTTTGGAAATATAATCTTTTGCAAACTCGACTGCAGAGATAATGTCATCGCCGAGCGCAAGTCTCGCGGCGATAGCCGCGCTCAAAACGCATCCCGTGCCGTGCATGTTCTTATCCAGGCGCTTGCCTGCAAACTCATAGAAATTCTCTCCATCAAATAGAACATCCACAGGCTCGCCATCTATGTGTCCGCCTTTAACCAGCGCGTTCTTAGCTCCAATTTCA
>DJHI01000001.1:3933-7193 GCA_002431715.1 Armatimonadetes bacterium UBA5829 | reverse complement strand
AATTTTTGCCGCATCTTTAGCACCGACGATGTTCTTTACGGCTATTCCGGTCAGCTTTTCGGCTTCATCTGCATTAGGAGTAATCAGTGTTACTTTTGGAATCAGCCATCTTTTTAATCGTTTGATTGCAGGCTCGGTCAAAAGCATTTCGCCTTTTTTTGCCCTCATAACCGGGTCCAGAATGACATTCGGTATCTCGCGCCTTGCAATTCGCTCGGCAACGATATCGACAATTCTCGGTGAATATAACATCCCGATCTTGCACGAAGCTACCTGAAAATCCCGCATAGAAGCGTCTATCTGAGCGGTCACTATCATCGGCGGGACTTTATTGATCTTGTGCACACCCTGCGAGTTTTGCGCAGTCACATTGGTTATCGCGCATAATCCATAGACACACAGGTCTCGAAAAACAGCCAGGTCGGCCTGCACACCCGCGCCGCTCGACGAATCCGAGGCTGCTATGGTGAGCGCGACCTTCGTCATATCAGTTCACCGAGTGTTTCGATTATCATATCCGGCTTTAGATCGCCTTTGGCGCTCTCGGCCTGTTCGCGCGAGGTAACACCGGTCAAAACCAATACGGATTTTGCTCCGGCTCGGTTTCCGACCAGAATATCTGTGTCCAGCCTGTCTCCGACCATCACCGATCTTTCCGGAGTGCAATCGGTAAGCTCCAGAATTTTGTCGTAAGCGTAGGTCGATGGTTTTCCCACCACAAAGGGTTCGATGCCCGTCGCGCAGCGAACCGCCGCAACCATGCATCCGCCTCCCGGCTGCAGAGTTCCGCCTTCCAAGGGGAAAGTCGCATCCTCGTTTGTCGCTATAAACTGCGCGCCTTTAAGGATTGCTCTTTGAGCCCGAGCAAGTTTCTGATAGCTGAACTGCCTGTCGATTCCGACGGTTACAAAGTCGATCTTGGCGTGCGGCTCTTCCTGGTCGTAGAGGACCTTCATACCGGCGGCCTCAAACTCATCCGCCATACCCTGCTCGCCTATGCGATATACGGTCTTGCCTAAGGCATTTTTCTCGATGAAATAGAGCGCGGTGGCGTATGAAGAGGTCATAATCTCTTCGACAGGCGTAGGGATACCCATAGACTCGAGTTTGGAGATATAAGACTTTCGGGTTCTTGCGGCGTTGTTGGTGTAGAATCGGACAGTGTGTCCTCGGTCCTTTAAGACCGATATCAGCTCTTTTGCGTGGGGCTGCGGTTCTTTTCCGCGATAAATAACCCCATCAAGGTCAAATACGTAAGTCCATTTATCCGTTTGCATCACGGGTACTCATTGTATCAAGTTTATCGGACGAAGTAAATACTCAAAGCGGCAGTAGGCAATAATTTTCCGATAATTGCTTGCCGCTGACTGTAACCCGTAACCTCGTACCTATGATATAATGTGAGACTGCTAAAAAACGGAACAATTATATTATGGGGAGAGTCGAAGTAAGTGATAATCATGGGTGTGCACGGAGGACGCTGATGAGAAGTAACGTTCGTCTTATTACTTCTATTATTATAGCTGTAGCGGTGATAGGGTTATTCAATATGGCGTGGGCGGAGACAGAGCCAAAACCTGTCTGGCCCGCATTTCATGCCGATATGCTGCATAATGGGCGCAATCCCGAGTCTACCGATCTTGAAAACCCCGCTTCTCTAAATCCTATTTGGGCATTTCCACGGATGGAATCAGGATATATGGATGATGAAGCCGGGACAGTGGATGATAACAAACTTCCTTATGATGACCCTGATTACTTTAACGCTCTGTCTTGGAAAGCGGATGTAAACGAAGACGCCTGGGAAAGTGATGAGAATGCCTCAGAAGCACGCTATCACTGGCTTTCCGCCGTGCCTTCAGATTATGATGATTACGAAAAGTCCTGGAAGACCGATGTGGCGGCCTGGAGACTGCCGTATGGAGAATCGGTCAGGCCGAATGTAACAACCGGTTATTATCGAATATGGGTGTGGGTCCCGATTGCCGATGATACCAACTACTCATTTACTACCAAAGCTATATACAGGGTATACGACGATAATGGCGTTACTGAGATCACATTCGACCAATCCAATGGAGGCACCTGGCAGCTTCTCTCCGAGAGACAGTTTTCATTTAATAACCTGTCAAATATACAAAACTATAGAGTTGAGCTTACAAATGTAACGGATGAATCATACAGCGATTATTTCGACGATGATGGTAATTGGATAGACACACCAGTCCGTGTAGCGGCGGACGCAATCAAATTCGATAAAGGCACTGGGATGGAGATTTATTCTTCTCCAACTAGTGCAGTGATTCAATATTCAGACACAGGCCGAGGGGTAGTCACCGGTGATGATCAGGAGGGCTACAGCGGCCCCGCGCCTGTAGTCTATATCGGAACCATCGAGCAGCCGTTAACGACCTCGACGGATGCACCGGAGATGGGCGCGGTGTATTGCGTCGACAGCGTGACCCCGACCACCGATCCCTCAGAAGCCGATGCCATTAGCGATGGTAAGGAATCAACTACCAGCCAGTATGAAGAACTCTCCAAAAACCTCGGTACACCTATCTGGCGATATCCCGATGCCGATTCAACCAAGCGTGAGCCGCTGGAAGGGCCAATCGAAGGCGGCGTATACTCCACTCCTACTGTGGTGAAAGATGCAACGGGCAGAACCGTATGCTATGTTGCGGGAATGGACAGGCAGGTATACGCATTGGATGCTTTCGATGGGTCGTTGATCTGGAAAGGTCCGGGCATGACCGTCAGCGAATTAGGAGAGACGGAAGTGCCGCCAACAGGATGGATTCGTGTTTCCTCCGATCATGCCTTTGGCACAGGTTATGATGCAGGCACAGGCACGATGAGCTGGGATTTTTCCGATAGTGTCCGCAAAACTACTGAGGACGGCAAAGGTGATGGGTGGTCTTACTCAGTGTTTGCCTGGGTTCCGCCCGTCAGTTCGAGTGAGTCGGGAATAAGAGGTTATGCGAAATACAAGATCAGTTATGATGGCGATTCTGTAAGTGTTAATATTAACCAGGCTGATTTAGGCAATCAAGGTAAGTGGGTTCAGTTAGGCTCATCATACTTCAATGTTTCCGGAGTCACTATGGAGAAGACTTCAGGCGATATTGTTGTTGCCGATGCGGTTATGATTGTGCCGGATACCATTGGTTCATTCAGTTATTCCAGCCCTGCTGCCGATATCAATAAATCGTTATGTACTTCGCCATTCGATGATGGTGATGAGGCAAATTCCATCT
>DJHI01000001.1:3753-3910 GCA_002431715.1 Armatimonadetes bacterium UBA5829 | reverse complement strand
GACAGCCGCGGGACGGGTATTGAGCTTTGAGGCATGTCCGACTGCGGTTGACCAGACCAAGAAGTTGTGTAAAGTCAACTGGGTATATCCAGACATTCGTCATAAAAAAGAGGTTACCGGCAGCGATGATGCCGGTGAGGACCCATTGGGTGAGGTC
>DJHI01000001.1:225-3715 GCA_002431715.1 Armatimonadetes bacterium UBA5829 | reverse complement strand
TTCTTTAATGATCTTCTTTATATAGGCACACTGGGTGGTGAGATTCACTGCGTTGACGTAACCGATGGCACAAAGAAATGGGTCTATATGGACTCTGCGGGCGATGATGATTACGGCGCTCCGATGCCTCGCGGCGGATTCACATCGACTCCATGCATCGACTCTGTCAACCAAAAGCTCTATATAGGTTCCACTGAGGGTTATTTNNTCAATCTGGCGACATCCAGTGACGATGGCAGTCTTTCCTGGAGATATCCAAAATCCGATACTGCCGAGCCGCTCGGCGCATTCAGGTTTTCGACCCCGGTCATTGGCAAAGCAGGCGATGGAACAACGCTTGGTGATTTAAATGCATTTGATCGTGTGTGGATAGGCAGCACTGATGGACGTGTCTATAGCTTCGATGCACGCTCCAGCGGCAATTATTCCGACAGAAAACTCAGTGTAACATACAACAGTGATAATGATAGGGTTGTAAATGGAATCGAGTATTTCCAACCCAATCTGCTTTCACCTATTCAGGGGTCTATTGCATTCAGCTCCTTGAACTCGAATAATCAAACCTCCTATCAAAGAGGTATTGGTGATACGACAACCACCAAGACCCTTTACAATACCATGACCATGTATATCGGCGATATGGAGGGCAAGCTTAACTGGTACAGCGCAAACGCCGGCCGCAGCGACTGGACTCTTGTCACCTCAAGTGGCAGCACAACCTATGAGAAAAAATATACTAGTTACAACATCGGTGGCGAACTCTTCTCATCGCCCAATGTGACTCACTTTACAATCGGGTCCGGCGGCCCTCAGGTAAGTTACGTCTACGTAGCCACATCGGATGGCTTGCTTGTTGCATTTTCGGATGAAGGCGGAGCCTGGGGAGGGCACTGGGCGGGAGGCGAATGGCCGTTCCCGGGTAAACCCAATGACAATACAAATAGGTCTGAGTCTCTTTCCGGAGATGAAGAAATTCAGTGTGATATCTTCCCGACAGACTTCTATCAGAATTCACTGAATAAGAGTCCTGATACTGTAGAGTATCCAGATACCGATCCGGCTGAGTACTATACGCCGTATTCTTCCAGTACTTCTAATAATCCTTGGAGCGATTGGGGCAGTAAGAAATGGATTATTAGCAAAGATATGAAGTATCTCGATACCAGTACCGCACCTGATTCGAGTGACGATCCTTACGGTTATAATGAGTGGATCGAAAGCCAGCTTCGCAGTGTGGCACTCAATCAGCGCTCATATGTATTTGATGAAACCGGCAATCCCAGGCAGCATGGCAGTCCCGTATACTTCGAGTGGGGAGAGACAATAAATGTCTTCTTATGGAACCTCCCTGCCAAGAAATTCCTGAAAAATGGTAATTCGTCGGCATTCTCGCTCTCTATGACCAATGGAAGCAGCGGATCGAGTGCGGGCAGTATTTCAGTTGCCGCCAAAAGATTCAGGATCAGAGAGTATTCCGTTTTGGGCGAAAAAGCCTCGGGCCCGGAAAGCGCGCCGATTCTCCAGTGGGCGGATGATGGTATTACGCATACAAAGGTTGAGGATGTAAAACGCTGTTACGCTTACTTTGCAATCGAGATAGCATACACCGGCGCGCAGCCTCCAAGTCCAGGACCTGGATGGAACCTGAAGGTAACAGTTCAGACCAGAGAATCGTCCGACAGCACTTCATACACAACCAAGATTTATCCGATCGCGCGGCTTCAGGCCACGAGTCCGCCAAAGCCGTTAATTGCCGATGAAATATACCAGGCGCAGGATATAGGGATCAATAATCCGCTGGCCATGAAAGATGATCAGTCAGCTACTCAAAACGGCAAAAGTTCAGTATTGATTGCTTGGCCGCCGACATCCGGCACAACCACCAATTATCGAACATATCAAGGTTCCTGGGAATCAAGAGCACAGGCCGATGCGCATTATAACGGCAACGCGAGACTCGATCTGGATACAACCGGCACAACTTCAACATTCACCACCGTGATGCCTGTTATTAATCTTGACTATGTCAATCATGGTTCTTCTTCTCGTGAGGCATGGCTCGGAGTAATGGATAGAAGCGCCGTGGGTACCAGGACAAAGAAGAGCACTTTAAATAATTTCCGGGTATATGCAGGTGAATTAAAGTTTAACGGCGGCGAGCAGGCGATAGTTTATTCGTTCCCCAGCAGTTCTTCATTAGGCCACGGCGTAAAGTTCCCCTGGGAGATGGGCATCGGCTCGGCGGATTATCCGAATATATCCAGTAATCGTGAGTCCTTTGTCAAGGCAACCGATGGCGATGATCCAGCTGCGGCAAAGACAAGCATTCCAGCGGTATACCTGGCAGGTTCGTCGTCTACGACATCTTTTGCTTATGATGATGCGACAATGCGGCCGGATACTGTATTTGTGTCCGTTGAGGTGCCGCGTTTCCAGCCTGCCAATGTCTCTAAAGGTTATAGTTCGGACAACAAGATCCTTAACAGCGGCTACAGTAAGCGAATGGAAGCCTATATAGACTCGGACAGTGACGGCAAGTGGGACTCGGGCGATGTAGTGCTCGGCAAGCCTACCGTCTATCAGGAGGCCTATCGCAGGTTTACAGTGGGTGTTTATGTTCCACCGGACCCGAAGATCGAGGTAGTGGAGCAGACCATAGATATAGGCGATGCACCTCACGGCTTGGGAATAGGCCTGACCGGCAACGATGACTTTTGCGCTTATAATCCTGAGCCCGATATTGCAAAGTGGTTCAAAACGGTTACCATCAAAAACGCGGGCAATGTAAACCTGCCGCATATGTATATAGGCCGTAATGTGCGTCTATTCAGCGATCAGGCAGGAGCGACTTCCCTGATTCCATACAATTCGATTACAAGTTCTCTTGATGGAGATGATCCGTCACTTGGAATACCGCCATATACGACATCCGGCTACGGCTACACGCTCACCAAGCCGCGTGTGGGTGATCCTGATCCCAGTGTATTGACTATACCTGATAAACGTAAGTATGACATGAACTATGACAGTGCCAAGGATGCTACGGAGGCGAAAATAAATAATTGGAACAACCTCTATGGCACCGATTTGGATACTGATGAGCCTCTGTCGGTTAAAGTAGGTCTCACTGTGCCTCTGACGCAGCCGATAGGCAATTACTACAGCTACGACACAACCTACAGGACGCCATATGTGCCTGTTTTTTCAGATATGGATAGTGACGGCGTTCTCGACACAAGCGATGATCCGGTAGCGGAGTCCAGCTTCCAGCTAAAGGTCAACGTTAGAGAAAACCAGCTCACTGGTGGTGTTACTCCCAAGACTCTGCCGGAAATAGATTCGACCGACACCAGAGTCGGTGATGCCACTCCCGCCGCGTATAGAGATACGAGCAGCGGCAATGTCTATTTATACTGGTCGAGCAACAGAGATTCAATGTCCTTGGCAGAAAACGAAACTGAATTTGCCAGCGCCCCATGGTTTATTACAA
>DJHI01000001.1:0-129 GCA_002431715.1 Armatimonadetes bacterium UBA5829 | reverse complement strand
ATTGAACGATACATCAAGCGGCGACAAAAAACAATGGTGGCAGTTCTCCAATGACACGTTACCATCGGTGCAGTGGCCGACAGTTGAGGGCAGCAGTTCAGATGAAAAATTGATGACATGGCACGATTC
>DJHI01000309.1:3179-3311 GCA_002431715.1 Armatimonadetes bacterium UBA5829 | reverse complement strand
AAGGAGGGCCTGTCAGAATATTGACTGTCCGCCCCATTCGACATGAGGCAAACACCGCCGTGCAATCATCGCCGAGGCCTTTTTTCGTTTTCTTCTTCTCATCACTGGTCCATAAGTCTTTTGCATGGTTCA
>DJHI01000309.1:0-3114 GCA_002431715.1 Armatimonadetes bacterium UBA5829 | reverse complement strand
TCTGCTGGTTCCATCGATTGTCCAACCATCATGAAGGCCCATCCCCAATCCAGCCTGAGTGATACCGTCGGATACGATCAGTATGCCTTCTTCAGTAGCCAAATGGCAGTTTGCCTCCGCAATCAGTGACTGGCTCTGGGTGAGAATCCTTTGGTGGAGAACCTGCGCATAACGTTTTGTCACAAGTACCGGTGCTGGCATTTCGTATGAGAGGATTGTGGTTACGCCGTCGTTGAGAATTCTCGCCACGGTAAAGACCGCATACGGCATATCCGTGCCCTTGGACTGCTCCATAGTCTTAACGAGGCTGGCAAAGGCATTACGCATCGACACACCCTGCCTGAGAAGCTGAAGTATACGAGACACACACATCTGGGCGGCGATGTTGGCCTTTATCCCATGACCTATGCCGTCGCTGACAATTATCGTGCAGTGAGAAGTCGTGCGCTCGCATGCAACCACATCACCGCATGGGTCGCCCGTGTGCTTCGATACCTGCTGCTTATCTATTTCGACGTGTATATATCCTTCAGCCATTCATTTGTGTCCTTACCGCCGCCGGTCTCATCTCCGGCAAGCTGGATAAGCTTATCGAGCAGCGCTTCACTCTGGCCGGTGCTGTCTCCAAGGAACTTGGCGATTGTCTGAGCCATATTGATCTGATGATCGAGTAGTTCTTTGGCCTGCAATAAAGTCTGCGTGCGGAGTTTGTCGAGCTTCTCTTTGTCCATATGCTTTTTCGTAATGTCCACGAATATCCCGACAAACTGATTCTCTTCACGAAGCGCATATAATATCTGGTGACACTGCAGGTTATATCTCTCATGCCGCACTACCGAAGTAATTTGATCTGTGCTCCCTGATGCCAGCTTCTCGAAAAGATCCGGGTCCATCAGATATGAAATCGGACGGCCCAATACAGCCTCCGAGCACATGAAAAACTTTCTGAACGCGGGGTTCATGTGGATGATCGTCAGATGTTCGTCCAAAATTACGATTCCATTAGGGCTGGTCTCGATGATCTTATCCGTTCTCTGCTCCGAAAGGCGTCTCATAAAGGGGATGCACATCTCGAGCTCAGCCATACCGCGCACTACAGCCGCGGCTTTCTCCCTGCAAGACGGATACCCGCAGGCGCCGCAGTTAAGCTGGTTCTCGACGTCCGCCTTGCCGGTCTTCTCCAATATCTCGCGTATCTGCTCTTCCGTAACAANNACAATACAGGTGAGGGTTTGAATTTCGCGCTCAAACTGATCTTTGAAGCATCCTGTGAGTCCTCAGCGCCCGGATGGTGAGAAGCATAATCGAGGACGTCATGTCGTCTGGTGAAGAGAACGCTTCGAGCGGAAATTGCAGGACCATTGACACATCCCTGCTCGCAGAATAGTGGTTCGATAATCTGCGGCGGGTTTCCTAAACTGCAGTTTGTCAATGCCTCACGTATATCCTCAATGCCGCTCACGCTTATTGAATCAAGCGCAAGCAGGTCGGTATCCAGACCTGCAGTGCGCATACTTCCTCCAACAAGCGGGAAAAGCCTTGCATCCCCCTCCGGCTCTTCACTGAAGCGGCTCTCTTCACACATTGAAAGATCGATTCCTTCGGCCTCAAACCATTCCATCAGTTCGCTGAATGTAAGCACACAATCAACAATCCCCGAGTTGGTCGGCCGCTCGGCTTCGGACTTTTTTGCAACGCATGGGCCGATAAAGACGACCTTCGCGCTTTTGCCTAGTTTCTCTTTGATATGCCGCGCATGTGCGATCATCGGAGAGACGACCGGAGCGAGAAGATCCACCTTGTCCGGCTCATAAAGCTCAACATACGATACAACCGCCGGACATGCCGTGCAGACATGCGATCTGTCGGGCTGCGATTTGCACAACGCGGCCGTCTCACGGGCCACCTTATACGCTCCGATGGCTGTCTCAGCCACGTAAGCGAAACCGAGCTTTCTTAATGCGGAAGCCAGCCGCTTCTGCTCAGGTTCTGAAAACACGGCCACAAATGACGGCGCAACGCTCGCCGCGGCAATCTCACTGGTTGCGACTATTCGCGCGGCGCGTTCTAAATCACTTCTAAATTGCTTGGCCCCTTGAGGGCACTCGCGAATGCAGGTGCCGCACGAGATGCACCGCTCACGCACGACGTAAGCCTGGCCATTCTCCATACGGATCGCCTTGACCGGACACACACGCAGACACCGATAACAGTCACGGCAGTGCGCCTTATTGGTAAATACGACTTGCCCTACATTCGCGTCATTACTCATATGCTAGACCTTTGCTTCTTCAAGACTCATCCGGCTCAGTTCTTTATCCAAAGCCTTCAAAGCCTTTTCCAGTGTGCATTTATGAATTACNNCCAATGGAAACGGTCGGACCCTTATCGCATGCTTCAAAGCAGAATGTCGCCTTTGCATCGACCGCATTCTGCAATCCGCGCTTCTCTATCTCATCGATTATCCCATGCAGAAGCTGCTGGGAACCGCGAATCATACAGCTTGTTCCGACGCAGACGCTTACAGTCAGTTTCTCTTTATCCGATCCCTTAAGCAGGCTGAGGTCGCTATCGGCGATCCTTTTTCTACTATTATAAGATGTATGCAGGAGATGATGCGCCTTTTTGCCGCCCACACCGCCGAGGCAGCTCCGATAACACTCCGCGACCATGTGGTTCTCCTGAGACTTATGGAACTCCAGCATCTTATCGGAATCATACAGCCCTTTGGCTCGGAGTTTCTTGGCCTCGGGGTCTCTTGTTACAGGCTGACCCGCTCCGCCGACGCACCCTCCGGGGCATGTCATAACCTCAACCAGATCGTAATCGCACTCGCCGGCCTTAACTTTTTCAGCTATTTTGCGGGCATTTGCCAGTCCATGAACAATCGCGAGCTTCAGCTCGATATCACCGACATTTATTACGGCTTCTCTGATGCCTTCTTCACCGCGAACTGCTTTGAACTCAACCGAGCCCAGTCGGGTTCCGGTCAGCTTTTCAGCGGCAAACCGCAATACAGCTTCAGTAACGCCACCGGTCGTTCCGAATATGACTCCTGCTCCGGTCTTGAACCCGAACGGCATATCGAGAGACTCAGGTTCGAGCTTGTGGAAC
>DJHI01000298.1:5162-6154 GCA_002431715.1 Armatimonadetes bacterium UBA5829 | reverse complement strand
GACCATACCGGCTTCCGACCCTTTATATTTTACCTGCGGGCCACGCTCATCGAATGATATCTCCAAACAGCCGACTGGCGAAGAGCTCTCAAGCACCGTATCACCATTCCAATTGACGAATGAACCGTTAGAAATCACAACGGATTTGATCTCGCCGGATGAAGTCCTTACTGCCGCGAAGTCAGCGTCCGTTTCTAAAACCGATTTTGACGGCTCACCGCAGTCTTTCAAATATAAATAGTCCTGATTTTCAGGAGTGTCGACAACAATAATACTTCCGTCCCTGATCACAGCCACACGATCTGCTTCTTCAGCAGGAATCATGACCGCCAGAAAACCTGCTTTTTTTCCGTGCTGCCTGCAGCGCATTATCGGCACTTTCTTGTCGATAGTGCTTGAAGCACATTTGCCAAGGGCAAGCGTTCCTTTGCCCTCTATCGGCCACATTGTCATAACCAGGGTTCCGGTGGAAAGGCCGAAATTTATCCTGCAGGACTCATCGATCTCATATCCGTTATCCCAAGTAAGCAAAGGATCGTTTGAAGATTCGACTCTATCGGGTTTGCAGTCGCCATATACGGCCATATCAATCTCGCTGCGCATCAGCCAGTCATAGTCATGCTCACTATCACTGGACAAACGATCATGAATAATACATATTTCATCGACCATTAACATCCGGCGCTCGTGATTAACACCTGGATAGCATTCACATGCATGACACTCAGCTCCCTGCAGGAACATACCGATGCATTGGTACACCAATCCACTCTTACCTTCGGGAGATTGTGATTTGCCATCCACCATTACTGTGTTATGAGCGGCAGTGCTCTTTGCCNNTTTCGCCCGAGCCGGATAGACCATAATCCGGCGCGACGATATCGTCTCTGTTATACAATGTGAAAGCAAGGCTGCCAGCGTGATGAGTGTCGGATGCACAATAGTCCACGGTGGCCATCAAGTTACCGGTGCTTCTCAATGTGCATATCCCA
>DJHI01000298.1:0-5083 GCA_002431715.1 Armatimonadetes bacterium UBA5829 | reverse complement strand
AAAGTCGGTGCTCTTGAACATAGGCAAAGCTGATCTACCAGGCAGGTCTCTGCCGAATAAAAATGCATAGAAGCCTGACCTGGAGAATTTTTCAGGATGCATGCGTTGGTAGTTACTCAGTGGCGATTCACTGAACCTATACCCCTTTTTCAGCACCCATGCGAACTCTGGATCACCCCACCTCCTGAATGCAATCTCATATAGATCGAGCGGGAGAAAAGAATCAAAACATTCATCGCCGATCGTCGGAAGGCGGAACGAGGGATACATTAAATTTATGGGAGCGGTGAACATAGCTTTCAGTGGCCCTGCGGTAAAAAGGTTTATTCCGCATCTGTAGAAAGCCTCAGAAAAATGAACCAGGACCGCGACGGCGCCAAAGTGCTGAGTAAGCGTAAATCCCCTGCATAATCCGTCCTTGTTTATATGATCGTTCACCCATTTTGAATAGGATTCAAGAGCGTTTGCTGCCATCTGTGAGTCTTTGACGCTTAGTCCTATGATGCCAACGGCCGAGAACGCCCATACGTCTTCCTCAGGCGAATTTTTACTTTGCATAAAGTCAGAGGCAATCGGTTTTAAAAGATTTGTCTCAATGACTGCCCTATCTTCTTCTGCCAGGCTCCTGGAGTAATAGATAAGATCATAAGCTTGAGCCATGGCAATTGCCCAGACGCACCGGTATATGGGATCGGTAAAAATCGTGCAGGGAGAGTTGCCCTTATGCATTTCCTGACAATGCCGTGCATATGTCAGAAGTATATTGGCGGTTTTGTCGGAGAAAGTTCTGTCTTTTTCTATGCTATAGGCCAAAGCAAGGGCTATAGCAGCACCGGCAAGGCGAATATGTTGTAGTCCGCGCACTGCGGCATCGTATTCAGCGCCGGAATTCTTTTTAGAACAAACCGGGCACGTATATTCAGCTTTAACCTCAAAATCCTCGGATTCAAGCTGTACTCCACATTCACAAATGAATGTATCCAGTGCGCCGCCTGGCATGGGGATTATGATTTCCTTATCCAGCCATTGGTTCGCTTTTGAGAGAATGCCACTACCTTTATAAATTCCGTGACAAAGGTTCGAGGGCTGCAGATAAAGAGTTCTTTTCCAACCATCCTTGGTTAAGCCGCGCCTCAACACGCTCAGTTCACGCTCATTGATCAGTACAAAAGGTCTCGGAGACGAGTGTACTAATCGTGCCACTTGAGCGACGCTTACACTGCCTTCTGAAAGAGGTAATGATTGTGAGAGACTGCTCACGGCACTTAGCTTCCGTTCTACCATTGTGCTCTGCTCCAGGTTTCCATTACTTGGAACTGCCGTCCCGACAATTACGTTATTTTAATATTAAAGTACGCACCGCGAAACGGTCTTACCAGGCAGGCCCTTGGCCAGCAATGCACAGCATTTAGAACATGTGAACACCTAACATATAAGCATTTCACATAGCGTGCTGCCTGCCAGCTACAACTTTACAGTACTTCCGCACAACTTACTTAAACTCCTGCACGTAATTATCGATTTCTTAACGAATTAGAGGAGAAACTTCTGACTAATCAATGGATTGTGTTTATCCGTTCTTAGGATCACTGTTTATATGGGCCTGTCAAGGGGTAGCTCTTTACAAAGCTTTTCAATTTAAGCAGGAGTTTTAATACGGAGGTATATATTCAATGTCCGGCAACAAACTTGAGAATATTCGCATAGCCGCCATCATGACGGATGGTTTCGAACAGATAGAGTTCACAAGCCCAAGAGATGCGCTGCATAATGAGGGGGCGGTGGTTCATATTCTGTCACCCAAAGACCGGCATGTTCAGGGAATGCATCATACCAATCCTGGCGATCAATTTGAGGTGGATGTGCCTATCGATCAAGCCAACCCTGAAGACTATGATGCCGTGCTGCTCCCGGGAGGAGTGGTCAATGCAGATGTTCTTCGAGAAAATGAGTCCGCAAAAGATTTTTTGCGCCATATGAATGAACAAAATAAGCCCATTGCCGTTATTTGCCATGGGTCATGGATTCTTGCATCAGCAGACCTCGTTCGGGGAAGAAAGATCACTTCTTATCACACTCTTAAGGACGATCTCAAAAACGCAGGAGCTATATGGGTCGATGAGGCCGCTGTCGAAGATGATAACTTCCTTTCGAGTCGAAACCCTGGCGACCTACCTGAGTTCAACAGGCATCTTGTCGAAAAACTTGCTCAAACCAGGCACGCACATGCGCACAGAATGGCTGAAATGGACTGATCTACTATTTGGCGGATTTTAATATCTCGGCTTCACGAGCAGGCGAATAAATCGGAAAGGCGCTATTGGGCCCGCTGGCAGTATATATATGCGTTTCTCCATTCATGACATAACGTATTTCTATGTCGTAATGAGATAACTGCAGACTGCTGGGGGGAGCGATGTTTCCTTTGGTCGGCACCCACCGATATTTCGCCGGGGATTTTAGCAGGCGCAAGACCATAGTAGCAATGACATTCGGATCATGTAGAGCAAGGTTCCTGAAATCAGTTTCCTGCGAGGCGCTCTTTGCTTGCGCATCTGTTAAGTGTTGATCGGTGAACGGCATATCCGAATCAACGGATTGCTCAAGCTTTTGATGACTAAGCGCATTGGCAAGTAATTGTGGATCGAATTTTAAGAGCGGGAGTCCGTCGTTCGATTTTGCCAGATTCTTGTCGCTACTATCGAGCGAGTTATAGAACATCCAAATCGACCGATCCAGATACATACTGATTTGAGCCAGGTCTTTCGAATCACGGATCCATTCGCCGTACGATTCTTTCGAGATTGATGCCAGCGGCACAATATCATCAATTTCCAAGCCCGAACCGGCAAGCTTGTTCTTGAGATAATCGATATATTCACCGGCAATCATATGCCTGTGATGCTCTCGCCATCTCATAAACCTTCTATCATCTGCCCATCCGACCAGCAGATTGTCTTTCTCATCAAGAAACCAGGCATAGTCGGTGTGAACTATATGTTTTTCAGGATTGATATTAGTGAGAGTATCTGCCACAGTAGTGTTTTTGGCAAATAGTCTATTTATATTCTGATAATCAAAGGATGAATGGCTTGTAAAGTCTTCAGTCACTATATTCATTCCGCTGGCTGATACGACAGCCTTTATCAGGTCAGCAAATGTGGCATCCCTAATAGACTCGGGTTTTATCAGATCGATTTTATCTTTAAGTATGGGATGATCCCAGGACTGGTCAGGGTATCGATTCAGCAGAACCATCTCTGGGTTGTTCATATCTTCTTCCAGAGTCGGCACATGAACCTGTTTGGGATAATCAGGCAGGCCTGATAGTTTGCCGTTCAGTTGATTTGCATCTGTACATACCTCACAATAGTGAGTCCAACTGTTGCCGGATACTATTGGCCCTAGTGATGTTACTAAATGTGTTTCTCCTCCGCTGCCTGAATCCACCAGTTTTATGTTGAACGTGATCATGTCCATTTCGTCCAGAGGAAAAAACTTTTTATTAGGGGGTTCATTCTGCTGGATTCGCCTGATTGGTTCGTGTAATTCTGCAACAATGCTTTGGTAATTGGGGTCATTGGCTTTGAACTTAAAGTTTTCGCCGGTTAGCATTCTTTCATCCGACTCTGGATCGAGTGAAGAAATAAGTCTTGCTTTTAGCCAGATGCGTCTCCTTTGGTCAGCATCCAAGTACTTCGACGTAGGAACCGCATCCTCATTCATTCTCCCATATGCTGCAAGTGCATCCCACTGCCACTTCACACCCTCTAGCAATGCCTGATGCATTTTATCGAAGTAATCATCTATCTTCTGTTCTTCTTGGTGCCGTCTGTAAATGAGGTAATTTTCCGATGAATCATCACCCACCTTCTCTGAGGCAAACCATGTGTGTGTGGCATCGGCGATTGCCCTCAGCAGCTTGCCGAGAGGCATATCCTTCACACAGACGACAAGCGGGATATCACGCACATGCCAGTCTTTTTTATTCTGCCCGCAGCCAATATAAACTCCACTTATTTGAGTAAGATCCTCTGTGACCTCATGAAGTCGTTTATATCCGCTGCTGTAGGTGATTTTCTGTGAAAGCCTTTGGTCGGCCTGTTCCTTGACGGCTGCTTGTACGCTGTTGGGATCGGCTGTGGTTTTACCCTGAGCACTAGCAGCAATAGGGAATATGAAAAGTGATATGACAAAAAGCACAGTCTTTTTCATATAGGCCTCCGAGCTAAGCAATTTACGGATTGTATATAGTCACATTTCCTGCAAAATTCGACGTAGTAAATTGCACGATTGTTTGTGGTTGTGCTGATATTAAAAACCACAGTGCTATGCAAGCGACCGACCGTGAATTACCTGGTTCCACTTATAGTGACTTCAGATTAACAAAGCTTGTTACAATATTGCGGCTAATTTTCCGCTATTGCCAACCTGAAAGCCTCGAAGTAGGTCTCAAAAGTGCCGATATCGCGGCGAATCTCGTTTTCGCTTAGCGCCACGCACCAGACCCTGCCGCCNNCCGCCGTTTGTGAGCATGCAGCCGATGGAGTCGGTGATCTGATATTCGCCGTTGGCTCCTATAGGTGTGTCTTCAATACACTTGAATATAGAGGAGTCGAAGGCGTATCTGCCTGCGATGGAGTATTGGCTGGGAGCGTCCTCGGGCCGGGGTTTCTCGACAAGCCCGTCTATTTCAAATGCGGCGCCGACACCATCCTTGGGTTTCACGATTCCATAGCGCGAGACCTCATCGAGAGGGGTCTTCTGGACGACTATTACACCCGAGGCGCATGTCTGCTCATAGGTATCGAGCACTCGTTTGAACGGGAGTATGGGCTGGTCGGTGGTGATTATCGAGTCTCCCAACACAACTGCAAACGGATCATCCGATGCCCAGTCTTTGGCGCAGTATATTGCATCGGCGAGTCCCTTTTGCTCTTTCTGGAATGTGTAGTCGAATGTGATGCCGTTTTGCTTGTCGCCGAAATGAGTGCGTATGGCGGTTTTTTCATCCGATATGACAAAAAGGACCTCTGTGATCCCGCATGCCACCATTTCATCGATAATATAATCGAGAATAGGT
>DJHI01000042.1:7507-7687 GCA_002431715.1 Armatimonadetes bacterium UBA5829 | reverse complement strand
GTCTTCGACTGCCTCAACGGTTCCCTTCCACGGGCCGTAGTTGCTGTCATACTTAAAAAGGTGAGCATTGGTCTTGGAGTCGAACAGATCGTTAATGGCAACGACTTCGATATCGTTGGGATAATTCTCAAGCATCCCGCGAAGGGACAAGCGGCCGATTCTGCCGAATCCGTTAATTCC
>DJHI01000042.1:228-7486 GCA_002431715.1 Armatimonadetes bacterium UBA5829 | reverse complement strand
CCAACTTTAACTGACATTTTGTTTCGTTTCCTCCTGACGTCGGTTGTTGGTAGGCTGGTTATGCGTCAAAACAGCCCGGTGGGATCATTATCTGACCGCCGGGCTTGTAAATCATATATATTTTATCCAGCCAGAAGGAAAGTGTCAAACTATAATATTGGGTGATAGGTGTTAGGTTTTGGGTGCTGGATATTCGACATTTGCTATTTCCTACCTCGGTGGCAATTTCCGAATCNNTCCGAATCGCCACCGCACAATTTGACGGGCTTTCCGAATCCCATTTGGCTACCTGATTCGGAAATCCCGACCCAAAAAATGCGCATTTCTGTTCAACTCAACCCAATATTATAAATTGGCACTCAATTGTAATGAGTGCCAATTTATGATATGCTATTTGATGTAAAGCTCAGCTCATTGATTTTTATTGTGTTATTGTATATTATAAGCCACATGTATGTTATACAGGATTGATAAAAGTGGAGGCAATTTTGTATGAATAACGTAGTGAGCAACCAGCCAATCAGAATATCCGACTATTTCAATCTTGGCAAAGAACAAGTTGAACTTGATTTTGTAGATGTTCCTGTGAACACTGATTTGCCTCTTTTCTGTGATCCATATGCATTTGTGGTAGAACGTGATCCTTGGTTTGAGAAATGCAATGCTCTGGTATATCATTTTTTCTCTGCGCTTATGAGCCATGTACACAACCAGCGTGAAGCTGATGCACTACGCATGCTGAACCATGTCGGTGAAGCTAATGATGCGCATCTAGGTTTTTCCCGTGGAAGACCAGGGTCAGGAATCGGAGAAGAAAAAGCAAAAAAACTTTATGAGCGCTTAAAGTTAAGTCGTGCAGTAAAGACTGGAAAGCTTTATGATCTATCGGACTGTGATCTTTTTATTCCTGGAATAGGTCCGGACAATATATCAGATATGACTATTAATATCATTCGACTTGAGTTGCTTGAATATACTAGAACTCAATGTCTTCAACTCGGCATTCCCCTCACTTCTGTTCCCGGCGGTTTTCGTTGGAATCCGGACCACGAAAGATGGGATAATGGATATGCGTACCTACCAATTGTGAACGGTACAAGAGTGCTTTTCATTCCTAAAGCTGCTGTTCGTTATCGACTTGCATTAAATCATCAACAATATTATCGGCATTTTGTCCTAGATTACTTGCAGGCTGAGAACATTAGAATAGGCTCTTCGCTGGTGCACTTATTTAAAAATGGAAAACCGTATGTTACTAAAAAAAGCCTTGAGGAAAAGCATCCCTTCAGCAAGGATTTTCTATTTGAATTTTCCGATGATAACCCTCACGTTCTTGATCAATATAAATATTTTGCCAGATCCAATTGTCTAATTCTTAGTGATGAAAACATAGAGAAGAAGCAACCTCAGCCAAAAACTGTGGACCTAGATGAGGTAATCAACAAGCTACGGCAAATACCGAGTGGAAATGAATTCGCGCATAAATACCATATAGAAATATTAGGTGCGTTGACGGCAATTTTCCACACACAGTTGCGGAATTTTACGGTAGAGCAAGAGATAAACGATGGAAGAAAACGCATTGACATTGTAGCCAATAATATGCGTTCAGAAGGTTTCTTCGGTGATTTATATTCATTGCATAAAATTTTATGTCCATACATACTTATAGAATGCAAGAATTACAGTAAAGATCTTGGAAATCCTGAATATGATCAACTAGCAATGAGATTTAGCAATCATCGAGGTGAATTTGGCTTGTTGATCTGCCGCAATATTACAGATAAGGATAAAATGTTAAAAACATGTCGAGATGCAATGTTGGCGGGGCGGGGCTATATCGTTGCCCTGGATGATAATGATATTGTTAATATGCTTGAATTCCGCAAAACACAATCTTACAGTAAAATATCCGATTATATGCGTATTAAGCTACATGAGTTAATATTCTAAACAGGATATCTGAACAATTATATAATTAATAATAGGGAAACTTGTTTCTAGTCACACACATCTGTTCCAAAACCTCTTATCTATATGAAATACTACCTCCTCCCGTTCCGGGAGGAGGCTAGAAGCTAGATTTGCAAATAATCTACTTCTCTGCAAGCGACTTGTCAATCAGTTCCTCGACCTCTTTCTTTAATATATCCATCGTCTTTCGCTCGCTGGATCGGGTAACACCGTATATTTTGCACTCGTCCACAAGCTCATTTAGTTCATTTGTAAGCTGGGCCTCTTTGCCCTTAATGTCTTTGTCATAAAACGGAGCCATCAGCTTAACCCATTTGATCGCCAAATACTCGCGATTCACTCTCGCAAGAACCTCAGGAGACTCTGCAGCGGCCTTTGCCTTTGCGAATAATCCGTCCGCCTTGGCAATTATGTCATCAGATAGGAAATAGCCGTTGGGCTTCACCCAGAGCTGCATGTGGTTGGTAGTGTCACTCTGGACTCTATCCTCAAGCATCTGAATGTAGTCGAGAATATACGGCGCCGCTTTGCCGTAATAGCCTTCGCAAAAGTCTTTTATTACAGCCTTGCCGTCAATATCGGGGTTCCAGGTGATCTTAGCCAACAGGTATGACCTGAGCGCGCCGAACTCGCCCACTCCACCGTTATAGTTGCCCTCCCAAAAGATGCCTTTCACGCCGTATCTCTTATAGAGCCTGGCGCTGTCCATCGCCTGATAATAATCGGGAAATGGGTTGAGATAATACGAGAAATTGGAGTTGTAATGCCACATGTAGAGGTTATTAGTCAACTTGCTCCAATTGGTAAGATTGAGCATGAAGTCTTTATTGATCTGAAAATCGCAACTCTCGAATGGATGCGCAACACAGCAGTATATCGGGCAGAGGAAAACGCGCACATTCGAAAGCGGCTTGGTGATCTTCGGAGCCTGCTCGGTGAACTGATAAGCCAGGGTGCTGATTATCCTGTCGGGGTAATCCTTTTGAGCCTCCGCCGCAATCGAGTTGATAAATCTCAAAAGCAAACCCGCAGCGCTTCCCTCTTCTTCATAGATTTTTTTGCATGCGGGGCACTGACAGTAATTTTTGTTGTCATTCTGAGCGACCGAAAACACCCTCACATCAGGGTGATCATACATCCACTCCAAAATTGTCTTGGTCGCAATCTTAACGACCTCCGGGTTGGACATACAGAGCTGAGTCTTCTCCAGAACCCGTTTTCCGTCGATCATCGAGTAATATTCTGGATGAGACTCTCCATATTCTTTAACCGGAACCAGCTTGTCGAAGCTGTGCGAGATCGGGTAATACGAAATGCTGCCGCCGTGCTGAATATCGAATGGCTCATCGCGCTTCCCATTCATCCTGTTCGGAACGCCGAATTCGGGGTTTCGTGCTTCGGATATATGGATCGCTCTATACTCATATGCAGGCTTTTCTATAATATCCAGATTGCCTAAGGCGATCGACTCCATTTTCGGCACTTTGTTAACGGTCTGGCTGTACCACCTGCATCCCAGCGACTCAAGAAAGCCATATACGCCGTAAAGTGTGCCTCGAACCCTGCCGCCTGCAATAATCAGCCTGTCGCCGACCGTCTTAATGACATAACCCTCCTCGCCAAGGTCTTCGAAGTCTATATCGATTCCAAGCGACCTCAGCGCCTGCGAGTCACCTATCAAAACAGCCTTCTCAGGAACACTCGTTCCATCCTGAGAATAGCACACCATCGCGCCGGTCATTTCTTGGATATATTTCTTGTATTCACTTGCAGCAAAGTGTTCGGATGGTGAAGCTTCATTCGCAACTATAATGCAGTATTTGCTCCGTCCATCAACCACGAGGTCGATATTCGCCGAACTCGGAAGCGCAGCAATAACACAAATTACAAACGCTGTTAATAACACAGATAATCGCATACTCCTCAATCCTCCACAACAGCTCGTTGTTTGCGTATTATACCAGATGCGCTTATTTAGAGAAAACATTAAGGGCGGAGCAATCGACTTGCTCCGCCCTAGAGGAGGAATATCTGGAACATAGAACCTGAATCTATCTTTTGATATGCTGCGGGAACGGCGCAATTCGGATTCATACCAAACTACTACTTTTTGAGTTCCCGCAGCTATTGCATGCTTAACAGTTATTTAATTCATCAGGTGCACAGCGTTTTTTACGCTTGGCAATAAGAGCCGCGAATCCCGCACAAAGCGCCAGCATACTCGCAGGCTCCGGTGTCTCCGCCACGCTGCCTGCCGGAACCGGGACACTCCCCAAAGCAAGCCACGTTCCACCGCAGAGAAAGCCGTCATAGCCCCAGTTTGTAACCGGAAAATCTTCAATGACATAGTCGTAGACAACACTCGTATAGGACGGAACGGTCATGCTGAAGTTGAGACTGTCACCACCCATAATGCCGGAACCCATAGGATCATCCGTATACCAGTAGATATCGGACGCGCCTGTAGGGTCGATGTCAACACCCAATAACCAACCCATATCGGCATCCCAACCGGTTATCAGCGCGGGGTCGAGAGGGGCATAGACATGGAAACCCGTAATAAGATCATCGGTGGCATCGGTATTGAGGTAAGTATAGGTGTAGGTGGTGCTGTCGCCGACAGTCTGCACATTCCAGGTTACTGAAGCAACAGCCCCGGATGCAATAAGAACTATCAGCAGGGGTACTACGAAAACAGTGCGAATCATGAATATCAACCTCCCTGGTCTCGTGGCCCCCCAGCCACCGAACTCATGTGCACAATCCGTGCCAATTGCAGGGGTTTGACATCCATTATTTAACAGTGTGTGATATTATAGTTGAGTTTATTCGTGTCTCAGGACTTCGAAACGGTAGAGCTTGATTGGTTCATTATTTATTATGTATGCTTTGCGACGAGCTATGTCTATTTGTTGTTCAGCCGAATCGACTCCATCCAGATCAGGAAGCAACAGCCCTCGCTTCATACCGCACTCTACGATCACCCCATATCTCTTTGGGTCGAGGTCCATAATGTCGTGAATCTCTTCAGCCGGATTCAAAACATCGACACTGCACACAATACTGTCAAGCTCGCGTACCTCAACCGGCATAAACCTCGGATCTCTGGTTGCCGCGCTGATCGAATTCTCCATAATCTCCAACGCGATGTTGTCCATCACAGGCTCTATGGTGCCGATGCATCCTNNTCTCAACTGCCCATCCCGCTTCAAGCAGACAAACACGCCCGCCTGCGTGGTAAGCAGTTCTTCAGAAGTGTCGGTCGGCAGCGCGGGCATCAGTCCCGTTCTTATGTAGCTGTCTATCGTAGCCATTGCTAGTCTTACATGCGGGCTTGTCATTTCTCTTCTTCCCTGATCTCAACTTTCTGGCCTATTTTAGGCTCCGTCCCGGCGAGCAGCCTTTTAATGTTCGAGTGGTGCTTAACCGCTATCGCCAGCGCAGCCAACGTGGCCAATCCCTGATATGCCACCGGCACATTCTGCGCTCTCCAAAATATCATCATAGCCGGAACCGACAGCGCCGCCAGAATCGAGCCCACGGAGACATATCTTGTTATTGCTACCAACACGCACCATATGCCGAACGCTGTCGCAGCGATGAGCCAATTCAGACCGATAATCACTCCAAGGCTGGTCGATACGGCTTTTCCACCCCTGAAGTTGATAAATACCGAGTAGGTATGCCCGATAATCGAAAGCAGCGCGCCAGCCACAACGATATATTGCCCAAATCCCATTGCATCGCAGATTGCGACCGCAGCATAGCCTTTAGCGGCATCGAGAGCGAATACCACTATCGCAGGACCCACTCCCAGGATTCTCAGCACATTCGTGGCGCCGATATTACCGCTTCCATGCTGCCTAATATCGATTCCACGGAGCCTGCCCATTATCACACCGAACGGTATGGCTCCTACCAGATAACATAGCGCAAATATAAGCGCAGTTTTCAACTATTTCTCCTTCTTCGCCTTTCGGACTATCAGCCTCAGCGGAGAACCCTCATAGGAATACTCCTGCCTTATCCTGTTTTCAAGATACCGCACATATGAAAAATGCGCAAGGTCGGGATTGTTTACAAAGATAACTATCGTCGGTGGTTTTACATCGGTCATAGTCGCATACTTGACACGCAAGTCCTTGCCTTTACGTGAATACGGATGATCGTCGACCGCTTCCTGAATGATCCTGTTAAGCTCCCCGGTCGGAATCCTCATTGCATGGTTTGCGGCGGCATCTATCGCCGTATCGACGGCATCGGTTATTCCGGTTCCCTCGACCGCCGATGTAAACACAACCGGAGCGTAGTTCAAAAACGGAATCTGCCTGTGAATATTTGCCGCAAACTCGCGCATATCCTCTTCGGAGACCAGATCCCACTTGTTCACCACGATCACACACGCTCTGCCCGCATCGTCTGCAAAACCGGCAACCCGCTTATCGCCGTCTTTGAGGCCGTCATGAGCGTCTATAACGATCATCGCCACGTCGGCCCGCTCCATAGCCCGAACCGCTCGCAGGACCGTATAATACTCCACCGAACCCTGAATTTTGCCGGCCTTACGTATACCGGCCGTATCGATCAAGACTATCTCGTCATCGCCTCGTCTGAGCACCGTATCGACAGCATCGCGGGTAGTTCCGGGAATATCGGATACAATAGCTCTCTTCTCGCCCAGAATGGCGTTTACAAGCGACGATTTACCCACATTCGGCCTGCCTATGATTGCAATCCTGATGGCGTCTTCAGGATAGGCAGGCTCCCTGCCTTCTTCAGGCAGAACCCTAACGACCTCATCGAGGAGATCGGCCACGGCTCTGCCGTTAAGCGACGACACCGGGAAGAGTCCGCCTATTCCGAGTGAATAAAACTCGGTCGCGTCCTGTTCGCGAGAGGGGTTATCCGCCTTATTGGCAACCAGCAGCACCGGCTTTTGGGTCCCGCGGAGCTGCTGGGNNTGGGCTATATCTTCATCACCGGGTGTGATCCCAGTGGTAGCATCTACCATAAACAGGATCACATCGGCTTCATCGAGGGCCACCTGTGCCTGCACGGTGACTTCAGTCTTAAGCGGATCGCTTTCATTAAGCAAAATCCCGCCTGTATCGATCATAACGAACTCGCGGCTGTTCCATTCGGCTTCGGCGTATATACGGTCGCGGGTGATGCCTGCGGTGTCTTCGACAATTGCAATCCTTCGCCCAACTATTCGATTAAAAAGTGTCGACTTGCCGACATTCGGCCTTCCGACAATTGCTACTAACGGCTTGTCCATCTATCT
>DJHI01000042.1:0-168 GCA_002431715.1 Armatimonadetes bacterium UBA5829 | reverse complement strand
CGGGACACCCTTGTCCCGAAACTTTTCCTCGGTGGCGTTTTCCGAATCCCATTCGCATAGATATAGGCCTGCCTTTCTCTATATCCGATGAAACTTGCGATCAAGCTCCCAGTTTGAGAGGCTGATAATAATCGGCCTGCCGTGCGGGCATACGAAAGGGTTGTCTGT
>DJHI01000082.1:18173-18309 GCA_002431715.1 Armatimonadetes bacterium UBA5829 | reverse complement strand
TTCGGAAATCCTGACCCAGATAAGATTTTCAAATCCTAAAGTAATGTTTCGGGCATCATCTGATATAACGCCGATCAATATTACTTCGTTCACAGGCATAAAAAGAATACGTGCGTTTGCCCTCCATACCATACGA
>DJHI01000082.1:17555-18148 GCA_002431715.1 Armatimonadetes bacterium UBA5829 | reverse complement strand
ATACGATTGCCATTTCAGCCTGCCGTGGGTATACTTACAAAAAGCCAATAAGCTCTGTTGCTATACCAAGGAAAAGCTATGAAACTCGATGCCATACCTCGTATATCTCTCACGTCGCTTCCGACCCCGATCGAGGAAGCCCCTAATCTTGCGAAAAAACTCGGCCTCAGAAAACTCCTTATAAAGCGCGATGACTGCACCACTCTGGCCGGTGGCGGAAACAAAGCCCGCAAGCTGGAATTTCTGATGGCAGACGCGTTGAGTAAAAACGCCGATGTGGTTATGACCGATGGAGGGCCGCAGTCTAATCATGCCAGGATGACCGCCGGAGCCGCGAGAAAAGTCGGCATAGATAGATGCATACTCTTTCTCGGTGGGCCAAGGTTCGACAGGTTCTACGGCAACTTGCTGTTGGATATAGTGCTGGGCGCTGAAATCAGGTTTATGGAAGATGCAACCGTTAAGGAGATGGAAGAAGCCATGGAGCGCGAGTCTTCATCGCTGCGCTCGCATGGAAAAAAGCCGTATGTTATTCCCATCGGCGGATCGACTCCATTGGGAGCGCTTGGATATGTCGATGGTATACGCGAACT
>DJHI01000082.1:17354-17502 GCA_002431715.1 Armatimonadetes bacterium UBA5829 | reverse complement strand
CAGGGACTCTTGCCGGATGCGCACTGGGTGCAAGATTGTTTTTGCCTGAGGCTGAAGTGCTTGGTATAAGCGTGGCGAGTAGATCGAAGCCGCTGCGGGAGTTCGCGGCAACTGACGCAAGCGGAGCGGCTTCGATTATCGGTGTGAA
>DJHI01000082.1:8813-17278 GCA_002431715.1 Armatimonadetes bacterium UBA5829 | reverse complement strand
AGGCGGTATGGAGAGCCATCCGAAGCGGGTAATAGAGCGATTATGACCGCTGCTCAGACTGAAGGGCTGATTCTGGACCCAATATATACAGGAAAAGCAATGGCCGGACTTATCGGGCTGGCCAAAGCCGGTAAACTCGACCCAGACCGAACTACTATCTTTATTCATACCGGCGGAGCACCGGGGCTGATGGCCTTTGAAGATAAGTTCAGAAACTGCGCAAGCTTTGAGGTGGTAGAGTTCAAAAAAACTGATCACCAAATCTGACAAGACGAACGCATAACGCTGAATACAGCATATAAGATTTTGGGTATTTCAACCCCGCGGGACACTTCCAGTTCACCCTCATTCCGGGAGTTTCAATGATGGAACCTTGTAGAAAAGAGTCTATAGATATATTTGATTTCTCGACCGGCAGGATAGAAAAAGTCGAGAAGATATGCCGTTCTGAAGAAGAGTGGCGAGCAATGCTCACACCAGAGCAGTTTGAGGTTACTCGCCTGAAAGGCACCGAGAGGCCGTTTAGCGGAACCTGTTCGATGCCGGCGGAAGGCCAGGTGGGAGTTTATCAGTGTGTCTGCTGCGGCACCGATTTATTCAAGAGTATAACCAAGTTCGATTCAGGCACCGGATGGCCCAGTTTTTGGGACCCGGTTTCCGAACTCAATGTGAGATTCGAGCCTGATGAGAGCCTCGGCAGATACCGGACGGAGGTGCTCTGCGCACGCTGTGACGCGCATCTTGGACACGTCTTTGATGATGGTCCTCCGCCCACGGGCAAAAGATTCTGCATTAACTCGGTGGCCATTAAGCTAGGAGAGCATCAAAAACAGGCATCTCAAAAAGCCACCTTCGCGGGGGGCTGCTTTTGGGGAGTTGAAGCTGCATTTCGTGAGCTGTTAGGCAAGGGAGTGATATCCACAAGAGCAGGCTATACCGGCGGCCATACTCAGAAACCCACTTATGAAGATGTCTGCACGCATACAACCGGGCATGCGGAAGCTGTTGAGGTCGAATATGATCCATCAAAGATCAATTACAGGCAGCTTTTGGAAGTTTTTTGGAGAATTCACGACCCTACAACGCCTAACAGACAGGGGCCGGATGTGGGCTCGCAGTATCGCTCGGTGATTTTTTACCACAGTCCTGAACAGCAGAGTGAAGCGATTGAGTCGAAGGCAAATCTTGGCAAATCCGGGCGATTTTCTGATCCGATTGTGACCGAAATAGTCTCGGCAGGGGTTTTCTATCAGGCAGAGGATTATCATCAGCAATACAGTGAAAAGCACGGTAAATCATCGCGCCGTTAGTTTTTCCGCTCACCCCCACCCTCTTACGACAAGTGGGAGAGGGAGCAGGCTGCGCAAACTGCCAGTTCGTATCGGGACTAAAGTCCCGATACACCGAGCGCTGCGCAATTGTCATTCCTATCGGTCTGAAGTCCCGACACCAACACCGAAATTGTCTAGCCTGAAGATACAGTCTGAACTTCCACCTGCCAATGGATGATATCCAGATCGGGATCGCTGGGAACCAGATTAGGTGAGTCTTCATCATCGTCCTGAAAGATTTGATCGGTGGTAGTGGGAATAGTGATGTATTCCTGGCCGGAAGGGCCGAGGCCGTCGATCTCCCGCCCCTCCACATACTGATTGCTTCCTGTTGGCAGGGCATTGGTTGTGATAAAATTGATATTGAGCTGCGTAATATCATCCGCGGGAATGTCATCAGTCGCTAACTGGCTGAAGTCTATTACGAACCTAACCGACGAGCCTCCATCCAGCAGTTGAGCGCTTATAATAGGCAGTGGTGAAGTTCGATTCAGAAAGTAGCTGCCGGACAAAACACCGTATATGTAACCTAGCGGGTTGTCGGTGTCGTATTGGATGAAAGAGGTCAGGCCTATACTGTCTTGAGCGTCTTCCGATGTCACCCAACCAGTACCTCCGTATGGAGGATAGAAGGCTGCAAGAGGGCCGGTGTTGGGATCGTTATCGTTATCTATCGCGATGAAATAATGACGCGAAAAGCTGGGGTCGACTGTATCCTCCGGCTCTATCTGGCCCCGCACGGTCAGCGTGATGATAAGCTGCCTGCTGGATTGCACCGGAGTAGTCGGATACTTTGCGCAGCCTGTCAGCGTAAATATTATGATAAAGCAGATAATGTATGCTACAATGCCGTGTCTGTTCATGAGCTTATGGAGAGATTATAGCGCAAAGAATGCGAAAAAGTAATCTTTTTCTTGCAATATTATCAGGGCTTCTGTTGGCAGCATCGATGCCTAGACCGGGACTTTGGCCGCTGGCCTGGGTCGGTTTGGCACCGATGCTTGCTGCCATACGCGGACTGCGAACACGTGATGCCGTGGCAATCGGAGCTGTAACCGGGTTTGTCTACTTCGCAGTCATACTCTTCTGGGTATCGCTTTTCGGTTATTTGCCGTGGGTGGCTATTGCGGTAATTGAAGCGATCATCTTCGGAGTGTTCGCGGCTGCAGCAAGCAGACTTATGCCTGAAAAGATTGGGCGTTGGAGCTACATTGCGGTTCCGGCTGCATGGACGGCTGTTCAGTGGCTGCGGTCACTGGGACTTTTCGGTTTCACGTGGGGCAGTTTTGCGCATATAGAGGCGAATAACACTTATATATTGCAACTCGCCTCTATCGGCGGGCCGTGGCTGATTGAGTTTGTGGTCTGTCTTGTAAACCTGCTGCTTGCGCAGGCGATCACTAAGAAAAGAGCGGGCGCGGCTGTCGCAGCAGGTATCGTATTAGTAAGCGCGCACGCAATTGGTTACGCAATTCTGCAAACGTCCTCTGAACTTCAACCGGATACTAAGGTAGCAATCATCCAGGGTAATGTGCCGCAGGATGTGGTTCCTGATATAAGCTACCTCGCCGACACCTACATTAAATACAGCCGTATGAGCAGAAAGGTGGCTGAAGACGGCGCAAAGCTCATAGTATGGCCTGAAACCACTCTCCCGACCACCATTAGAGATTCAAATTGGGGCGGAATTCTCTCAGACCTTGCAAAAGAGACAAAAACCACCTATGTAATCGGAGGTTATTCGCCGTCACCCGACTTTTCAAATCCTCTCACTTATAACAGCGCGATTTTCTGGAACAGCAATGGAATTCGGATTGGGGAATATCATAAAGTACACCTGGTGCCGTATGGGGAGTTTGTGCCGCTGAGAGATTACATGCCGTTCCTGGCGCGATATGGAATTCGAGACCAGGATGTGTTGGCGGGCAAGACGCACAATACGGTTAAGACGGATATCGGTGTAGTTGGAACCAATATCTGTTTCGAATCGCTTTTTCCGCAGATATCGAGGATCGAGACCGCAAAGGGAGCTGAGGTGCTGCTGGTTATTACCAACGATGCATGGTTTGAGCGCAGCCAGGCTGCGCGCGGGCACTTGATGATGTCTCAGTTGAGAGCGGTGGAAAATCGACGGTATATCGTGCGTGGGGCTGCTACAGGAATATCGGCAATAATTGATCCGCGGGGGAAAATTGTAACGGAGCTTGGAATATTCAAAAAAGGGATCGTATCAGGAAGAATTGAGAAGATAAAGAAGCTTAGCATTTATACTCGAATTGGAGATTCGTTTGCATACACTTGTGCGATTCTAGCATTAGCTTTTCTTGCGAAACGTCGTAAAAAGAACTGAATCGGGAAATCTGACGACCATTGGGGAAGGAGTTTCGTCCTCTTCCCTGTAATCTCCAACCATCTCATCCGTTCGCTTTGAGAGCATCAAAGCGCTGTAGATTGAGATACCTGTGAGAAACAACAGCCCACCCACTAAAACAACCGCTATAGTTGCCATTACTGCAAACCTCCAGCATACTTACAAAAGCTTCAACCGTATTCTTCCCATATTTACCGTGGCACAAAACCGGGACTTTGCAGGTTGTGGTTTAAGCCGTTATACCGCCTCCATCGACACATTCTTCATTACGCGCTAAAATATATACTTGAGATTAGCTAATAAACAAACTTGGAGTGGATTATAATGTCGCAAGTGATTGCTGATGCGAGAATTGATGATCTCGCAGTAAACACAATTAAGTTTCTGGCCGTTGATGCCATAGAAAAAGCAAAATCAGGCCATCCCGGGCTTCCGATGGGTGCCGCTGATTATGCCTATGTATTATGGACAAAGTTCCTTCGCTATAACCCGAAAGACCCAAAATGGCCCAACAGGGACAGATTCGTTTTGTCCGGTGGGCACGGTTCAATGCTCCTTTACTCGCTTCTTCATCTGGCAGGATATGATATGCCATACGAAGAGCTTCAACAGTTCAGGCAGTGGGGAAGCCTGACACCGGGCCATCCCGAGTTCGAACTGGAACGCGGCATCGAAACGACTACCGGGCCGCTGGGTCAGGGCATTGCCAATGCAGTGGGCATGGGAATGGCCTCGCACAGATTGGCAGCGATTTTCAACAAACCGGGCTATGAGGTCATCAATCACTGGATATATGTAATCCTCGGCGATGGGGATATGATGGAAGGTATCAGCCATGAAGCATGCAGCCTGGCAGGTCACCTCGGACTTGGCAATATCATCGCCATTTATGATGACAACCAGATATGTATAGAGGGCAGCACCTGCCTCACCTATTCGGACGATGTAAAGCAGAGATTCGAGTCATACGGCTGGCACGTGCAGGCAATCAACGGCCACGATAGAGCCGCGGCAGCCGAAGCGCTTGCCAAAGCCAAGGCTGAAACAGACAAACCGAGCTTGATCATCGCTCATACGACAATCGCAAACGGCGCTCCAAATAAGTGCGGTACTGCACAGGCTCACGGCGAACCACTCGGACCGGATGAAACAAAAGCTGCAAAAGAGTGCGCCGGATGGCCCGTCGACAAGCCTTTCTATATCCCGGATGAAGTCAAAGAGCGTTTCGCTGCACGAGCAAAAGAGCTTTTAGGTGATTATGAATCGTGGCAGAGCATGTTCGGAAAATACAAGGCCGAATTCCCTGAGCTTGCCGGTCTCTGGACGAAGATGATGGGCAAGGAAGTGCCATCTGACCTCGAAGATCAGCTCCTTGCAAATATCGATTGCGAGAAGCCCACCGCTACCCGAGCATCGTCGGGATCAATTATTCAGGAACTGGCTAAGCTGGTTCCGTCGCTTTGGGGAGGATCGGCCGATCTCTGCCCAAGCAATAAGACCGATGTCAAAGGCGGCGGCGATTTCTCAAAAGAGAACCCGCTCGGCAAAAACATTCACTTCGGCGTTCGCGAGCACGGCATGGGCTCGGCAATGAACGGAATGGCTGTTTATGGCGGAGTGATTCCTTACGGCGGAACATTCCTCGTTTTCTGCGATTATATGAGACCTACCATCCGTCTGGCCGCTCTTATGAAGCAGCAGGTGGTTTATGTGTTTACACACGACAGTATCTTTGTCGGCGAGGACGGTCCGACTCACGAGCCTATCGAGCAGATAGCATCGATAAGATTGATCCCGAATGTCACCGTGATTCGTCCGGCAGACACAGCGGAGACGGCAATTGCTTGGTCATGGGCTCTGAATCATAAGAACGGTCCGACCGTATTGGCTCTCACAAGGCAAAATTTGAGTCCTGTCAACGATGATCCGGCAAAGGCCAAGCAGCTCAAAAAAGGCGCTTATGTGGTCAGGGATGCTGATAAGATCGACGTTGTCATGATCGCGACCGGCTCAGAAGTGGGTACCGCTCTTGGCGCGGCCGACATACTGGCAGGCAAGGGAATCAAGGCAAGAGTGGTCTCGATGCCGTCGATGGAGATATTCAAGTCTCAGGATAAGACTTATCAGGACAGCGTGATCCCGCCGTCGATTAAGAAACGAGTGATCGTGGAGGCAGGAATCCCGTTTGGATGGGACAAGTATGCCGGTGATGAAGGCCTGATTATCGGTATGGATAGATTCGGTGCATCCGCTCCGTATAAGGTGCTCGCCGAAAAGTTTGGCTTCACGCCGGAATCGGTTGCGGCAAAGACGGAAGAATACCTCAAGTAGGTTATAGGTTACAGGCAGCAGTGTTACCTGCTGCCTGTAACCTATTATTTGTTGATTTAGTTCATACAAAATCACCTCTTATTACCTCACGAATTCCACCGGTCAACCTCGAGAGAATGCCAATGTGTTCCGATATTTTTATAGAGGAACTAATAAAAGATGACCTTACGCAGCAAAGCAGAATTAATTAACCCCAACAACTTAAGCGATAATGAGCAACAACTAAAGCTGATCTTAAACTCCGTGCGGATAGGAATAATTATTGTTGATCCCACCACGCATATCATAGTTGATGCCAATGATACTGCAATAGAGATGATCGGCGCACTACGAGATAATATCATTGGCCATACATGCCACCATTTCATCTGCCCGGCTGATATAGGCAAATGCCCGATAACCGACCTCAAGCAATCAGTAGATGACTCAGAGCGTATAATGCTTAGGACGGATGGCAGTGAGATACCGGTTCTAAAAACGGTGGTCAGCACCGTCATTGATGGTCAGACAAGGCTCATCGAAAGCTTTATTGATATCTCCGAACGTAAAAAGAATGAGCAGGAACTGCAAAAAGCACACGATGAGCTCGAGAGGCGGGTTGAAGAGAGAACTGCTGAGTTGGAGCAATCGCGGCTTGAAATGATCTGGCGGCTTGCAAAAGCAGGAGAGTATCGTGATGAAGGCACAGGCAATCATGTTTTGCGGGTCGGTTACTATTGCAGAGCAATAGCGGAACAGCTTGGACTGGAAGATCATATAACCAGGCAGATATTTTTGACCAGCCCTCTGCATGATATCGGCAAGATAGGTATCCCGGATGCGGTGCTGAAAAAGCGGGGGCCGTTTAACATCGAAGAACGTGCCATTATGGAAAAACATTGCGAGATCGGCGCTAAGATTCTGGCTCATCCACATGGCGATACCTGTTCCTTATGGATATGTTCGGCATTTTCGAAAGACAGCGGTTCCATAGACAACGACCTCATAAAAATGGCTGCCGCTATCGCATTGCATCACCATGAGCGCTGGGATGGTAAAGGCTACCCCAACAGGCTGGCGAAAGACGAAATTCCGATTGAAGCTCAAATAACAGCGGTAGCTGATGTTNNTAGACCTTACAAGGCAGCTTACTCTCACGAGGAGGCTATGAAAATGATGGGGGCCGAAGTCGGTCTGCATTTTTCACCAACGGTGTTTGCCGCAATGGAAGCATCTATGGAACGAATTCTGATGATTAAGGATGAGATTTCCGACCAGCTTCATGATGACATCTATGAGAAGGCAGCGTAGACAGTGTAAAAACAATATCCCCACATATCACTTCGATATGTGGGGATTTTTTCTGAAAAACTTTTACGAACCCTGATATGAACTCAGGCAGCTAGTTTTTGCCCAGGCATTTTGTCGCCCCAGGCAAGCAGTTCACCACACTGTTTGAGCTTATGGCGAACTTGCTCGACTACAAAATGTATATCCTCAGCAGGTAGTTTAGCCGCTTCAGCTACATCACTAAGTGAGATATCGACTGAAATTCCCGTAATGTAATTGCGGCCAAGCCGTTTAGCAAGCATATTGGNNTTGGCTGCATTTACTGCACTCGCGAGGTCTTCATGTTCGCATGCATCTTCAGGATAGTGGTGATAGCCTATACTTGCGCTGATTTTCTCAGGGAAATCCCACTGTGCAGCAAGATCATAACCAATCTTGCAATGGTTAGTGCTCAAAATATTGTTCTCAGCCCGAACCATCTCAAAATTATACTCTCTGCAAGCTTCGACGACCTGCAAGAACCGTCCCGGCAGCGCGCGTGCGATGATCAGTTTTCCGACATCGTGCAAAAGTCCCGCAAGGAACGCGGATTCGTTATTCCCTTGAGAATTGCCTGCCATACAAGAATAAATCCCCTCGGCAGCCACCGCGCAGGTGACTGAATGGGTCCACATATCCTGCCAGTTAAATCCGGGAAACATTCTTTTTGGAAACAAAGCGTCGACAACAGATGCCGACGCGGCAAGGTTTCTTACCGAACCNNCCCAGCGTCACAACCGCTTCAGTGATAGTCTCAGCCTTGAGTCTTCTTCCAAAGTAAGCCGAGTTTGCCAATCTGAGCACCTTTGTTGCTAATGACTGATCCAGCATTACAACTCTTGAGAGTTGTTCCGCAGTGGCTTCGGGAATATTTGAAATTTGAATGATACGAGCCAGTGTAGCTGGCATACTGGGAAGGTCTATCTTTCCAGAAGAACGGCCAAACATGCAAGCCTCCAGAGATTGCTATTCCAACATCTATATATAGATTCTTCCGCAAAAGCCGCCAAACTCACAATCACGATTTTTGACGGAAAGCTTAAGTTGTTCTATATAGACATGAAGGACCAAAAATGATATCCTTCAACTAAGCAATTTACGCTTAGTAAAGAGTCACATTTCCT
>DJHI01000082.1:5414-8772 GCA_002431715.1 Armatimonadetes bacterium UBA5829 | reverse complement strand
TTCCTGCGGAAATCTGACGTAAGTAAATTGCACGATTGCTTGTGGTTTACTGGTATGAATCATAGTGGTATGCAAGCGGCCAACCGTGCATTATCTTGACCGGCCGGTCACCCTCGGAGGAAGTTATGTCTGATAAGTTCGCATTTGATACCAACGCCTTACATGCAGGTCACGAAGTGGACCCTACCGGGTCGCGTGCTGTCCCCATCTACCAAACCACATCCTATATGTTCAAGAACACCGAACACGCCGCTGAATTATTTGCTCTCGAAAAGCCGGGCTATAAATACACAAGACTGGAAAACCCCACCCTCGATGTGCTTGAAAAAAGAGTCGCAGCGCTGGAAGGCGGGATTGCATCCGTAGTTGCGGCGTCCGGTCAGGCTGCTGAGACACTTGCGGTGCTTAATATCGCTAAAGCGGGAGATGACATAGTTTCATCGGCCGCACTATACGGCGGCACATACACACTTTTCAATACGACGCTTCGACGCCTCGGGATTAACGCAATCTTTGTCGATGACACCGACCCTGACAGCTTTAAAAAGGCTCTGACGCCTAAAACGAAGCTTCTTTATGTTGAAACGCTGGGCAATCCGAAGCTCGATGTCCTGGATATTGAAGCNNGCCATAGCGAAAGTCGCTCATGATGCAGGTATCCCGCTTATTATAGATAACACCGTTGCTACGCCCTATCTCTGCAACCCGATCAAATGGGGAGCGGATATTGTGATACATTCGCTTACAAAATGGATGGGCGGGCATGGTACGTCACTGGGCGGAGTCGTGGTCGATTCGGGCAAATTCGACTGGAAGAACGGCAACTTCCCGGATATGGTCGATCCTGATCCCAGCTATCACGGGCTGTCATATACCAAAGCATTCGGAAACGCGGCATATATTGCCAGGCTGAGAGTCAGCGCGATGAGAGACATGGGGCCGGCGTTGAGCCCGTTTAATGCATTTTTAATCCTGCAGGGAATAGAGACGCTCTCGCTGCGAATGGACCGGCACAGCGCCAATGCTCTGGCTGTTGCTAAATTCCTGGAAGCACATGAATTCGTGAACTGGGTCAACTATCCGGGCCTGCCGAGTCATCCAGGGCATAAGTTGACTGCGAAATATCTTCCCAAAGGCTGCAGCAGCTTGGTCGGTTTCGGCATCAAGGGCGGTTATGAAGCTGGGATTAAATTCATAAATTCTGTTAAACTGTTATCGCACCTTGCCAATATAGGCGATTCGCGCTCGCTTGTGATTCATCCCGCGAGCACGACTCATCAGCAGCTTTCGGCAGCGGAGCGTGCAACCGCGGGAGTTACGGATGATTTTATTCGCCTCTCGATAGGCATTGAAGATATAAATGATATCCTGACGGATATCGACCAGGCGCTTAAAGAATCGCAGAAATGATATAGCCATTCCAGCATGCTGAGCTTGTCGAAGCACGCGATGAGATTGCAGTTTATATACACTTAACTGCATCCTTCGACTGAGCTCAGGATGCTCAGATGGAATTCAGGATGCTCCATTCCTGTGTTTATACAGAAAAGGCCATATGATCACCAATAACACCGAATCCATAGGGATAGTCGAAACTAAATACTTTACATTTGCCGAGTCGCCGAATGAGCTTGCACTCGAATGTGGGCGGAAACTCGGGCCGATTACGCTCGCCTATGAGACCTACGGTGAAATGAATGCCGATAAGAGTAACTGCATTCTGATCTGCCATGCTCTGACCGGTGATGCGCATGCGGCTGGTGTTCATGACCCTGATGATGGAAGCCTGCCCTGGTGGGACAATATGATCGGGCCCGGAAAGGCGTTCGACACGAACAAGTATTTCGTGATTTGCTCCAATATCGTCGGAGGATGTAAAGGCAGCACAGGGCCGAAGTCGATTAATCCAGAAACAAATAAGCCATATGCGCTCGATTTTCCTATGGTGACTATCCCGGATATGGTTCACGCTCAAAAAGCTCTCATAGATTACCTTGGAATCAGTCAATTGATGTGTGTAGTCGGCGGAAGCATGGGCGGAATGCAGGTCCTGCAGTGGGCTGTTACGTATCCTGATATGATGCGCATGGCTATTCCTATCGCCAGTACCGCGAGGCTTTCACCACAGGCCATTGCGTTCGATGCTGTCGGCAGACAGGCGATTATGGTAGACAATAACTGGCAGCAGGGCAATTACACTGATAACAACGTTCCCAGCGGCGGATTGAGTATAGCTCGAATGATCGGGCATATTACGTATCTTTCAGATAAATCCATGCACTCCAAGTTTGGACGCAACCTGCAGGATAAAGATAACCCTGAATATGATTTTGTGACCGAATTTCAGGTGGAGAGCTATCTCAACTATAAGGGAGATGTCTTTGTCAAGAGGTTCGATGCAAACTCATACCTCTACATCACAAAGGCGATGGACTACTTCGACCTAGCTCAGCCCAGCGGCGACCTGAAAAAGGAACTGGCAGGGGTCAAAGCAGCGTTTCTGGTGGTATCATTTTCATCGGACTGGCTGTTTCCGTCTTATATGTCCAAGGAAATTGTATCGGCTCTCAGGCGAAACAATGTGGATGTCAGTTATGCTGAGATTCAATCAGATTATGGTCACGACGCATTCCTGCTGGAGGTGGATTCTTTGAGCAGGTTGATAGTCAACTTCCTTGAATATGCGGATCCATTGAATGGACACGAAGATGAATACTGAAATCTTGACAAACTCACACGGCACATTTGCGCTGCGGCCTGAATATCAGACGATTGTGGATCTGGTAAAGCCGGGCAGCCGTGTGCTCGACCTCGGCTGCGGCGAAGGTGACCTCCTTAAGGCTCTCCAGCTCGAAAAGCGCGCTCGCGTGCAGGGTATAGAGTTGGCGGATACCGCTATTCAGGAATGCANNGGGATTGTTTGTCTATCATGGCGACCTCGATGAAGGCCTTGCGGATTTTAATGATCGAAGTGTCGATTATGTGATCCTAACCAACACAATCCAGGTTTTGCACAGGCCGGATTTTCTAATAATGGAAGCGGCCAGAGTCGGCAAGCAGTGTATCATTTCCATACCGAATTTCGGCTACTGGCGGGTCCGATTTCAGCTTATGTTCAGAGGAACGATGCCGAGAACCAGCCGTCTGCCGTACGACTGGTATGACTCGCCCAATATCCACCTCACTACGATAGCCGATTTCAGGCGGTTTTGTAGAGAGCACTCGCTAAAAATCATCAGTGAGACCAATCTGGTTATCGGCGAAAATATATGCAAGCCTGTCGGTATTGCGCCCAACATACTCGCTGATTACGGAATTTTCCTTTTGGAACAAGGGTAGGTTTGTTTCGGGACTGAAG
>DJHI01000082.1:5005-5388 GCA_002431715.1 Armatimonadetes bacterium UBA5829 | reverse complement strand
TGAAGTCCCGAAACACCAACACACCAACACCAAAAGGGCAACCACCATCTCATTACTTCCTCATTACTTCACCGAAGTTCCGAAACACCCAGCGCCATACACCGTAAGTATACCTAAAAGCCCGGATAGATAATGAATCCGCTTAGAACATCGGGCACCAGGCCGTCATCGGGTTGTACTATAGGGTATTTCCAGGCAAAGCCGAGTGAGACGAGGTTGGCAAGGCGTATCTGAATGGCCGGTATCAGATAAACCGTTGTGCCATGCTGCGTTGTTCCCGCAAGCGCGGGTTGACCTACCTCGGGTGCGTTGGGATAGCTGTCATTGCCCTGAGTCCGGAGTATAAGGCCAAGCGACACCGCTGCCATCTTAGCTAATCCATA
>DJHI01000082.1:0-4978 GCA_002431715.1 Armatimonadetes bacterium UBA5829 | reverse complement strand
TATTTCCGATCTTTACATCCTCATCACCGCTCGAATTGAGCCTGGCAGCGACTAGGGCTTGATATGAAAAACGCGTATGAAGTTTGCTATATGCCAGGGCAAGATAACCGTCTACCGTGCCGGTTCCTGCCTGCCAGCTCAAGGGCATACGTTGGGGGTCGTTCACATAATAGCCGTTTGTAACAGCATTGGATTGATCGAATGTGGAGTCGTCCTTTCCCGTGGGAAGCTTCAGACCGACACTTGCAACGAGACTCTCAGTCTGACCTCTGCTCCAGAGCTGTTTCTTGCCGATCAGTGTGAGGTCACCCAGATCCGTATTTGTTGAAGTCGCTGGCTCGCCGCCGATCTGGCCTCTGATAGCTGTGTGCTGGACAGGTATTGTGAGCCCGGCGCCCCAGTTGTTCTTGAAACCATAAAGACCGCCGATCCAGACGGATTCAAACCTTGTGCCGAGATTGGGCTGAACGGTCTCTCCATCAAGTTTTGCATGGTTCGATGAAAATACAGAGGTCTCGATAGCAGGGATTGCTTCGCCCGGATTTGGAATTACGGTCCCCAGACCGGTTAGAGGAAAATCGTACTCATTGGTCAGGTAAACAGGAGGATTATCCAAAAACCCCCTGTTTTCTTCACCCATACAAGCGGAACTGCAAACTACTGCAAAAACCAATGCCAATATGATAGCCTTATATATTTTCACTCCGGCACCTCCGTTGATGGTTTAGCCATTGAAAGCGTTGCTGATTTGAGATACCATGTCCGGCAGATATACAAACCTGGAGGCATGATGGGAATTTTGGATGGCAAGGTCGCGTTCATAACCGGAGCGGGACGCGGCATAGGTAAAGCAATAGTAGAAGCATTCGCAGCCGAAGGCGCAATTATCGCAGCGGCAGCAAGAACAACTAAAGAGATCTATGAGATTTGTGAAAAGATATCTGCCGGTGGAGGAAAAGCTCTGCCGGTTACCATGGACCTAAAGTTGGAAGATTCCATAAAGGCAGCGGTAAAAAAGGCGCAGTCCGAACTGGGGCCTATCGATGTGCTTGTGAATAACGCAGCGATTCTTACCCTGGACAAACTTGTAAATACCTCCACCCAAGTGTGGGACGATGTGATGAGCACCAACGTGCGAGGCCTTTTTATTACCTGCAGAGAAGTGCTGCCACAGATGATGGAGCGTAAATCCGGCAGGATAATCAATATCGGGTCGATGGCCGGGAGGCGCGGTTATGACGAGCAGGGAGCCTACTGCACATCCAAACACGCATTAGTCGGTCTATCGAAGGTGTTGGCAATAGAAACAGCCAAATACGGCATTCGAGTGAATGTGATCAGCCCTGGTGGAGTGCTGACGGGACTCTCGAGCAATCTAAGGGCTGACCGCGGTGAGCCTGAAGATTCACCGGCATGGATGACAGCCGAGGAAGTGGCACAGGCAGCGGTTTATATTTGCACTCAAAATGGCGCGGCAATGACTGACGAACTGGTACTGAGAAGATATGCATCTGAGCCTTTTAGGTGATGGGTGTTTGGTGTTGGGTTTGGAGACAAGGAGGCGGTAATGGCTAAGACAGTTATACTTTTTCTATCACTTATGCTGTGCATCTCCAGTGTATGTTTAGCTGAAAAGAACCCTGATTTGTCTGACTTAGGTGGGCTTACTACTATTGAGAAGCTCATGCGTTTTGACAGTAAAGGAAAAACTTGGCCTGAACAGCTTTATTTTGTGTCTTTGCGAGACAAGATAAAACAGGCACCAGTCAATAAGCGGGCTGACGTTCTCAACACCCTTGCCAAACAAACAAAATGGGGCACATATCAGCGCTTTATCGCCTACTATGTATGTGCGTGGTATGGCGTGAGCTATATTGTTTCGCGTAATTATCTTATTCACGCTGCATTCTGGTGGGAATGGAAAATCGGATCAAGCACCGAGGAACCTTTTTGTTTCCAAGACCTCAGTATTGACTTTTTATATGCACTTTATGAGCATAATCATGACTTTCAGATTCTTCATGACATACTAACAACAAAGGGAGATGCTGCCATCGGAGAAATAATAGTATGTCTGACTCAGGATGCTATAGTAAAGCATCCACGTGGAGTATTACATATAGCAGACATATCGGCCAAAGGATATGATATCGTTTACAAGTTACTTCATCTTCCTCCTTGCGATGAAAACAATCCAATATTTATATTGTGTTCCACTGAGGATAGCTTGAAGGCATTCAGCAATTATATAACCAGAGTCGCTAATGATAAGAAAGATCCATTGAGTTCTCTTGCCAAAGACCTCCTGCATAAGCCGGTTCAGCGCCTCCGGAAATCCAGATAAGAGCTAATTATAACTATGGCTTTATTTTATTGGAGAAGTAGTAATGCAAAGAAAGAAAAAAGTGCCGTTACTGGAGTTTTCGAATGTGTCCGCTCAGCGTGGGACAACAACGGCGCTGAATGATATAACCCTTAGTGTGGATTTGGGTGAGAATGCGGCAATCATCGGGCCGAATGGGTCGGGAAAATCGACCTTGATAAAACTGATAACCCGGGAGTGTTATCCGATTCAAAACTCATCAGAATCGTTTATTAAGATACTCGGAGAGACTGTTTGGGATGTCAGCCGACTCAGGTCTATGTTGGGGATTGTGTCGCCCGATCTGCAGGAAATATGCAACAGGCGGATATCGGGCAGGGATATGGTGGTCTCGGGATTCTTCAGCAGTATCGGCCTGTTTCCGTATCAATATGTTACGGAAGATATGATAGACCAAGCGAATTCTATACTGGACTTACTGAATATTAGCCATCTGGCTGATAGGTCGATGACCGATATGTCCGCCGGGCAGGCGCGGGCTATGCTGATCGCGCGGGCGCTGGTACATGACCCTCAGGCATTGATCCTCGATGAGCCGACGAGTTCGCTCGATCCGTCGGCTACCCGGAAGTTCCTGAAGTCTCTCAGCGAACTCGCCAAGGCCGGCAAGAGCATTATTATGGTCACGCACCATATCCACGACATAATTCCTGAGATCGACAGGATCATCATGATAAAGAATGGTCGGGTCTTTGCGGATGGTTCGAAGAAAGAGTTGATTAAGGAGAGTGTTCTCTCTGAGCTGTTTTCAACGCCTGTGGAAATCCAGAAGAAAGATGGCTTTTATTACCTCCTTAGATAAAATGCCTCCACAAAAGCCGAACCTTGCAGACTGATGGCGGCTCTTATATGTAAAACGTAAATGGGAGTCCATTGGGATGCTGCTTCGAGATCTCATTAAGATCTGCGAAACCGGTGATGAAGAAGCTATAAGGGAGCTTATACGGCGCTTTCGGCCCTGGGCGCTGGAGTTTGCATCAGCGATTATAGATGATCGTGATCTGGCGGAAGATGCCGTTCAGGAGGCGTTTATAGTCGCTCTGCAGCGGCTGAGTGACCTGCGGGAGCCGGATGCATTCCCGGGATGGTTCCGGCAGATTATCCGCACGCAAGCCGGGCGCATCACAAGAAAACGCCGTGAGCTTCCGACAGCACAAAGCGATCTAGTACATGCAGATGCATCAATTCCAAGCAATCTGCAAACCGAAGAGCTCCGAGAAGTAGTGCGTCATGCGCTGCAATCGCTTCCCAGCACTGGGCGTGACACCGCNNGCCGAGCTATTTTACCTGGAGGAAATGAGCTGTGCGGATATTTCCTATCAGCTCGAAGTGCCGTTGGGAACAGTCAAAAGACGCCTGTTTGACGCCAGGGCGAAGCTTTATGATCTGCTGCTGGGCTATGTTACCGGCGAAGAGGCGGACAGCAAAGAGCAAAAAGAACCAGGATTCCCGCTTTAGAGAGGAGACGCACATGTCTAACACATCATTTTCCGATTTTGAAAATCTCATTATGATGGCGCATTCACGAGGCGCTAGCGATTTGCATTTGATCCCCGGCGAACCTCCGGTGATCCGCATTGATGGAGTGCTGGAGCGAACAGACAATGCTCCACTGACTGCAAATCAGACTAAAGCGATTGCGTCAGCAATCGTTCCGGAAGCTGACTCTGAAAAAATAGCACAAGGTGAGGTCATTAAATCGATCACTATCGGTGAGATCGCAGCCCGCGCAGGTATCGGTCTTGTATCTGGTGAAATAACAATATCGACCCGGCTTATTCCGACGAGCGTACCCTCTGCTGAGATGCTGGGACTACCTGAAGGATTATTGAAGGCAGCAGAGTCTTCAAAAGGGCTTATAATAATCTCCGGACGGGTCGGCTCGGGAAAATCTACTATAGCATACAGCCTGATCGATTATATCAACACTAATATGAATAAGAATATTCATACCTTTGAGGAGCCAATTATGTATCGGCTGACCCCAAAGAAATCCCTTGTGCAGCAAAGAGAAATGGGAATCGATATGCCGACTACGGTCTCGGGGCTGAAGCAGTCTTTATATATGGACCCGGATGTTATTTTCCTGAGTGGAGTTAAAACCCTTGATGATATAGGAACAAGCCTGACTATCGCGGAGAATGGCCATTTGGTGATAATGATAATGCACGCGGATTCACCTGAGAGTGCAATTAAGAGGATCAGCGATGTATTTCCAGAACAAACGCGGGTATTCAATCGGAAGATTCTGGCAAGCGTGTTAAGATGCGTAGCAAGCCCACGGCTTTTGCCAAAAACAACTGGAAGACGTGTCGCAGCCTTTGGAGTATTGGTGCCGGATGATGAGATGAGAACAGCGATAGCTGAAGGCGGAGACCTGTTGTCTCGCAGAAATCCCCTACCCGACGGCTGCCTGATTATGCGCGATGAGATCAAAAGAATGGCAGACGAAGGCATTATCACAGCCGAAACAGCAGAGAATTACCTGGCGGATTGCTAATCACAGCTTACAGGTCATTCCCAACTTGATTGGGAATCCAGAAACCGTCACTTCGAAGTAAGCTCAGTGTCTAGATTCCCGCTTTCGCGGGAATG
>DJHI01000075.1:7263-8867 GCA_002431715.1 Armatimonadetes bacterium UBA5829 | reverse complement strand
TGTTGGCTCTGGAACCGGGTCTGAAATCAGACTCATCATCAACATTTGACCCATCGAGCACGAATTTTATATTTCGCTCTCTTGCAATATTCAGGAGTTTACTAAAGAGAGCTTTCTTGCAGTGATAGCATCTGTCGGGGGTATTATCCGCCACATTGTCGAGAGAAAGGACATCGACCTTGAGCTTTGTGAGATTGAATCCAAAGCGGTCGGCAAGGTCTACGGCTTCATCTATCTCGGCACCGGGAACGAGGCAGGACTCTATCAATACACAAACAGCGGCCTCGCCCAGGGCGTCGGTTGCTGCTTTTGCAAGAAGAGTGCTGTCCACTCCTCCAGAGTAACCTATAACAACTCCTCCCATCTTGGAAAGGACGTTTTTCAGATGTTCGTAATCAGCCACGAATTTACTATACAGAAAGAGTCGATGAGTGTCAAAAAAAAGCAGAAGGAATATGCAGCGTATTGTCGTAGTGGGCTCAGGGTTTATCCCTAAAAACATCTCTAACTTTGATATTGGAGTGTAAAAATGTCCTTTGAGGAGAGACTGGATCAACTGCTCTATGAGATCGACAGGCCCAAGAGCAGCCCGCTGGAGAGATTTAGGGCGGAGGTAAACTTCGCGAAGCGTTTTGCAAAAGCGCTTTCCCAGAAGAAATGGGAAGATTTGATTCTTAAGGCTGCCGAGGTGGTAAATAAAGGACTGACCGCCGGAAAGGTAGTCGATGAGGAAAAACTGGTCGCCGAGGCTGAGAAAATTCTCGACCCTATCGGCAAAACAGCCAAGCAATACACCATACACTGCTGCGGGCATGCGCACATTGACATGAACTGGATGTGGCCGTGGCCCGAGACCGTAAGCGTAGCGCACGATACGTTCTATACGGTCGATAAGCTGATGGACGAGTTCCCCGATTTTCATTTCTCGCAGAGCCAGGCTTCCACGTATATCGCAATGGAAGAGTATTGCCCTGAAATCTTCGAGAAGATAAAGAAGCGGGTCAAAGAGGGCAAATGGGAGATCACTGCGAGCACATGGGTCGAAGGTGATAAGAACATCATCTCAGGCGAGTCTCTCTGCCGCCATCTGCTTTATACAAGGCAATATCTAAAGGAGAAATTTGGTTTCGAGCCGGAAGATGTGAAGATTGATTGGTCTCCCGATACTTTCGGCCATGCATATACCGTTCCGTCTATTTTGAATAAGGGTGGAGTGAACCGTTACTATTTCCATCGCACCGGCCCGGATAAATGGCTCTTCAAATGGCGATCACCAGACGGCTCCGAGGTCTATGCCTTTAAGGATCGCGATAAATATGTCTACAACGGCCCCATCGACCCGATGGATATGGGCGAAGTTCTTTCTGACTATGTCAAGGAGAACGGCTTGAAGGACTTTATGTATACCTTTGGCGTCGGCGATCACGGTGGAGGCCCGACACGTAATGATTTAAGAAAAGCTCAGGAAATTGCCAAATGGCCGATCTTCCCGACAGTAAAGTTCAGCTCGACCCATGCGTTTTTTGACGCTGTTGAAAAGGCGAATCCAAAGCTGCCTGTATTCGACGGTGATATGAACTACATCTTCGAAGGCTGCTACACTT
>DJHI01000075.1:7032-7254 GCA_002431715.1 Armatimonadetes bacterium UBA5829 | reverse complement strand
GTCAGTGAGATTATCTTGCCTGAGATGGAGACGCTGGCACTGATTGCAGGTGCTGTAGATGGAATGGATTATCCGAGCGATATTGCGCGTAAGGGATGGAGGAGTACTCTATTTAGTCACTTCCACGATATTCTGCCGGGCTCCGGTGCTCATGCCACATAGGAGTATTCACAGGGACTCTTCCAGGAGATTCAGGCGATTGCAGGCTCGACCAAAATCAGG
>DJHI01000075.1:4016-7022 GCA_002431715.1 Armatimonadetes bacterium UBA5829 | reverse complement strand
GGCGCTTCGCAGACTTGCATCCAGTGTTGATACCGAGACCGCCGTTAAAATGAAACCAAGCAGGCTTGGAGACGGCATGGGAGACGGTATGGGTGCCGGTGTCGGAAGCTCATACTATTCCGGCAGTGTCACAACAGCCAATGTCGGCGCGCCGGATGCCGAACCTGTCTTGATATACAATTCCAAGCCCTGGCCGAGGTCAGAAACCGTGTATGCCCAGGTTTGGAATAAGCCCCTTGACCCCGATCGGGTGGTGGTTAGAGATTCGGACGGTAAGGAAGTCAAAGGTCAAGTGTTGGAGACTGGCGACTATTGGGGGCACAAATTCACAAAGATCGCGTTTAAGGCCGATGTTCCCGCCCTTGGTTATAAGGTGTATGCCATCGACGAGTCGGTGCTGCCGGTTGAAGGTGAAGGTACCAGGCTCAGCGGCCCTGTGGACTTCTATGGAATTCAGTTAAATGGCGCCGTGGATAGCTGCGTTCTGGAAAATGAATATCTAAAGGTCGAAGTGGAGTATCGATCAGGCGCTGTCCGCCATCTGATCGACAAAAAGACCGGATATGATTTCGTGCCTGACGGTAAGCTTTTGGGCCTGATCGAGGCATATCAGGAAGACCCTCATCCGATGACATCATGGCTCATCGGTCAGGTTCCCGAGTGTCACCCGTTCACACAGGGTGGAAAACTCAACGTAAAGCAGAACGGGCCGAACAGGGTCGCAGTGAGCACGGAATTCAAATATAGAAGCTCAAAGATTTTCGTTGAGATTGGCCTTAATGCGGGTTCGCGTATGGTCGATTTCAAAGTTAATACGCGATGGCTCGAAATCGGTACGCCTGAAACGGGTGTTCCCATGCTCAAAGCGGCATTCCCGCTAAATGCAAAGCCGGGAGTAGCGACATATGAGATTCCTTTCGGCAGCCAGAGGAAACCGCAGTCCATGCAGGAGATTCCGGCTCTTAAATGGGCTGATGTATCGGGTGAGATCGATAAAGGCGAGGCTGGGATCACACTTGTGAACGATTCCAAATACGGGCATTCCTGCTTCGACAACACTCTCAGGCTTTCCCTGGTCAGATCGAGTTATGAACCCGATCCGATGCCTGAAGTAGCCGATCATGAGATTAAATTTGCGATTCTTGCGCACATGGGCGGCTGTGATGTCATAGAAGCCACGAAACTCGGGGAAGAGTTTAATTCGCCGATGATGGTAGTAAGTGCTCCGGTCCAGAAAGGAAGCCTGCCTGCTGAGAAGAGCTTTGTCGAAGTTCTAACGCCGAATGTGTTTGTTTCGACGATCAAAAAGGCGGAAGACTCCGACGCTGTTGTGATTCGTATGTTCGAGACAACAGGCAAAAAGACCACCGCCAAGATCAAGATCAACGGGCTATTAAAGAAGGGCGCTAAAGCCATAGAGACAGACATTCTCGAAAGGCCGGTCAAGAATACGGCCAAGCTTAGTGGAGATACGCTTACGGTTACCGTTCCGGCATATAGCCAGGCGACTGTAAAGATAGGCTAAGGCTACATAATAATTTGTGGCGTAACTCATATGGTAATGAGTTACGCCATTTTTATTGACCTATCCGATGCTCATTGATATACTCATTGAGTTATGGGTGAGCATAAGAGAATAATTAGAGCATCGGTTATCGGACTGATGACGGNNTCGGTGGCGCATTTATAATAGTTACTTCCTGTATATACGGAGCGTTTGTTGGTGAGTTGATCCTGAAACTTATCGGACGGCGGAGTGGGGGAATAATTGTCGCCATTACCGGATTATCGATAATAATAGGAGCAATTGGCGGTAGAATGGTTATTGCAGCCATTCAAATTTATTCGGCCGGTGTCCATCCACCATACGGCGTGTTCAATGTGGTAGTCGATCTTGTTACTACTCCAGTCTCCCTGATCGCTGTAATTGCGGTAATATCCTGCGCATTGCTTCGAATGAGATACTCGAAGTGCGGGGATAATGTTTAGCATGCGACCAGTTGTAGCCATAGTTAAATGCCAGGATTATACCCCAGATAATGTCTCAAGTGCTATTAATCGAGCGATAGAGCTTGCAGAGCTAAAAGAGTATTTTTGTGCCGGTAATATTCTCCTGAAACCAAATTTACTCTCCACCCGACCACCTGAGCATGCTGTAACCACACATCCCTCAATAGTCCAGGCAATCGGCAAATATGTAAAAGACACTGGAAAGAGTGTTCTGCTTGGAGACAGTCCGCCTTTTGCAGGCGAAAACCCTCAAAAATACAAAAGACTCTGCGATATTACGGGCATGACAGCCGTTGCCGACGAACTGGACATTCCCATAGTTCGATTCGAGGAAGATATATCAACTGTCGATAACCCCGACGGCAGGTTCTATCACTCGTTTGAGATATCGACCAGGGTGATGGAATCGGATCTGATCGTGAACATTTCCAAGCTAAAGACACATGGCCTTACGGCATATTCGGGCGCGATCAAAAACATCTTCGGATGTGTGCCGGGTATTCGAAAAGGGCTTTTTCATGTGCAGTCGGCTGAAAACAGGGAAGTTTTCGCGCAGATGCTGGTCGATCTTGCAAGGGTAGTAAAGCCCAAGGTCAACATTATGGATGCCGTGATTGCAATGGAGGGTGAGGGCCCAAATGCAGGCAGCCCAAGGCAGATTGGTCTAATTCTGGCTTCGAGTGATCCGGTAGCTCTGGATGCGGTTGCATGTAAAATCGTTGGGATCGAGCCTCTGTCGATCCATACCACTCGTCTTGCTCACGAGCAAGGGCTTGGTTGCGGAGACATGGATTCTATAGAGATAAGAGGAGAACCGATCAGCGAGGTTGCCGTATCAGATTTTAAAGAATCATCCGGCCAGAATGACTGGAACCGCATACCCGTTCCTATCAGAAAAATCCTTAGGAGGCAGCTTGTTGCCGTACCAAGGATACGAAAAAGTGAATGCATTGGCTGCGGGGATTGCGCGCGAGTATGCCCGGTCGGAGCAATCAT
>DJHI01000075.1:2159-4001 GCA_002431715.1 Armatimonadetes bacterium UBA5829 | reverse complement strand
GACCGCTGCATACGCTGTTACTGCTGCAGCGAGGTCTGCAATTCAACGGCAATAGAACTCAAGACCGGCCTGCTGGGAAAGATAGCGAGCCGAATCCACGGAAAAAAGTGACTTGGCCGTTGGGCGTCCAGCCAAGCCTCACTCAGGTAGTGAAAGGAGAAAAAGAAGCACTGGTAATTATACTGGGTAATAGGCTGCTTGTCAAGTGCTAAATTAAATATTTATGACTTTATTTTGCCGAGTTGATTGGGGACGCGTCAATCTATCTCCAAATATCTATTAAACCATTCAGCTGCCAGGCGTGCAACCTCCTCAAGTGCACCTTTTTCTTCAAACAAATGTGTTGCACCAGGTACAATCACCATCTCTTTGGGTCCACTGAGCAGATCGTAAGCTTGTCTATTCATTGTAATCACGGGCAAATCAAGTCCGCCAACAATCAGCAGAGTAGGGGCTTTAACCTGTGAGAGATGATCTAACGCAAGGTCCGGCCGTCCTCCTCTTGAGACCACAGCACCGATTTCAGGCCGTTTTGCAGCAGCCATTAGAGCGGCAGCGGCTCCCGTGCTGGCTCCGAAATAGCCGATCAATAGATCAGAGGTGTCTTCATTCTTTTCAAGCCACTCCGTTGCCATTATAAGGCGGTCTGTGAGAAGTCTTATATCGAACACTTTGCTTCTATCTTCCGCCTCTTCAAGCTCAAGAAGATCGATAAGAAGAGTTCCCAGGCCTTCTTCTCTAAGGCTTCGAGCGACGAACTGATTGCGAGGGCTGTGCCTGCTGCTTCCACTCCCATGAGCAAAAAGAACTATTCCCTGCGCATCCTCAGGCACATCCAGCATGCCTTCAAGGCTGATTCCCTTGGCTTTAATATTTACGAGCTTTCCGCTGATCGCTTTCATACCATCACGCTCCTTTGAGGAAAGCGTTCCCTGTGAAGTGTGGTATCCAAACTGTAATAAAATAAAATCGCCCGGAGAAGAAATCCCCGGACGATTTTGAAAAGGTCGGATTTTTAGAAATGGACTTGCTATTTTGCAGGGACGGCCTCCATGGCCTGTTTTGCAGTCTTTGCTACTGTGGAAGCCGGAAGAACGACAAATAACGAATCGCCATATCCCATAATGTTGGTCGAAGCATCGTCGTCTTTGGCGGAGTCCATACGGATGGTCACAAGGCCTGTAACCTTACCGTCAGGGGTAAATGCAAAACAGCCGAGTCCCAGNNCCTGCCGATACAACGTATAGAGTTCTGGGCTTGGTTATCACAGCTCCGATACGATCGATATATGCTGCGAGAGATCGGTTTGCGATTTTTCCCAGACGGGATACAACGATCAACTGGTCGAGAACCTGAGGCGAGGAGAAATTAGACAGATCGACATATGTAAAGGGCTTTTCTGGAGCCTTTTTCACCTTGATAAATGCGAGGTCGAGATCTTTATCACGCAGGACTATATCAGCGGGAATCTCCGTCCCATCGGACATTTTCAGCTTCAAGTCGATGACATCCACCGTCATATTAAAGCCTTCATCACGATCCATATACGAGGAGAATGATGTAGGGTCGATCTCTGAAAGCGATGTTACAGCCAAGCCGGAAGGGTCAACCATTGTTGCAGTAGCAGCGACTTTATGCTGCTCCTTATCGGACCCGCCCTGATACGAAACCTTTGTCTCAAGCACCAGGTTGGCCGTGACTATGGCGTCTTTATATTGATCGATGATCTTTCGACCTTCAGCCGCCATATCATCCGCAAATAATGCAGTAGATGCGGTGACGCATAAAATTACAAAGAGCAATGCAATTCGTTTCATGTATCTTTTCTCCAATGGTTTAAAG
>DJHI01000075.1:1923-2108 GCA_002431715.1 Armatimonadetes bacterium UBA5829 | reverse complement strand
TGTGAATTCCTCTGCGGACTTTAAATACGACCCGCTTTGGCTTCTCCTGATCTATCTTCTTCATCTGAGCTTCAAGATCGACTATTCCTGAAAGAGCGGTGCCGTTTATCTCGGAGATCACATCTCCAGATTGCATATTGCCTAGCGCCGCCCAACCACCGTCGGTTACCGATTCCACTAAAACT
>DJHI01000075.1:1222-1889 GCA_002431715.1 Armatimonadetes bacterium UBA5829 | reverse complement strand
CTAAAACTCCGGAATCACCCGGGTCAACATCGCCTTCAGTGCGGTCACTGAACGATATATCACGGGCCGTGAATTCGAAATTTTCATCCTCGTATTTTGGATAATCACGAGCAAGCTTGGGTGACATTTCAAGCTCGACCGATATATCCATCGGCTTACCATCGCGAATTATTCCAAGCTTTACATTGGCGCCTATATCATACTGTCTTACCATACTCGGCAGCACTTCCTCATCACCTATTTGATCTGCCGGAATGGGTTCATCGTCCAATTTGATTATCAGATCTCCAACTTTGAGCCCGGCTTTTTCGGCTGTGCTGCCCGGATATATCTGAGTGATTCTGACTCCTGTCTTGCCCGGAACGTCGAGTGCGGAGGCCAGCTCATCGGTCAGAACCTGTAAATCGATCGGCAGCCAGGCCTTTCGAGCTTCGATACCCGATTTGCTGTTCTCCTTTTTGCCTATTTTGACGACCGTAGCATACTGCTTTTTTCCTCTGATAAAACTGACGATTACGGGTGCAGGCTCGTCTTTTCCATCGAGCAGTTTACGAGTTATTAAGCGGAGATCACTCTCATTGGTTATCTTTTCACTGCCTACCTTAAGTATGACGTCGTCTTCACGTATAGGCGGCTTTGCAGAGCCTGCGGGTCCACTGGGGAGCAC
>DJHI01000075.1:0-1190 GCA_002431715.1 Armatimonadetes bacterium UBA5829 | reverse complement strand
GCGAATCCAATTGCATCTCTTTGGATACCAGATAGGTGATATCAGATGCGCAGATACCCCAGTTCTTTAGTTCATTCTGTTTGCCTTCAGCTTTCTGACGCTCGGCTGTGGCTACATCGAGTGTCATCTCCTTTCCGTCACGGAGAATAACCCCTTTTACGGTCTTTCCAACAGGCAGATCGGCGACGAACTGATTGAATAGCGGAATCTCTTCCTTGAACTTGGCTGTTACTTCCTTCCCGTCAAGGCTGATCAGCACATCGCCCGACTTGAAGCCGGCGCTTTTAGCGGGAGAATCGTCCATCACTCCGCATATAAGGACGCCTTTATCCATTCTCGATGACTCAAGAAGCGGCTGAACTTCCAAACCCAGCCAACTTCTAGTGACCTTTCCATTTTTAATCAGTTGTTCGGCTACTTCTTTGGCCAGATTGGATGGTATGGCGCCCGACAGGCCGTAGCTAATCTCGTTTACTCCTACAATTAAGCCGTTGCGATCAACCAGAGGACCACCGGAGTTGCCCGGTCTGATGAGGGCGTCATGGCCGATCCATCTCACTATCGAGCCCACATCCTCGCCTTCGAGAAGAAAATCATCCGAAGAAAAAATTCCCGGCATGATCATTTCAGTATTGCTGACAATGCCCATTGTCACACTCTGCGATAAAGCGAGAGGACAGCCCATGGCAAATACTCGATCACCTACACCCAGTTTCGATGAATCTCCAAAAGTTGCGAAAGGAAATGGCTTGTTATCGGGAGACTGGAGCTTGATAACCGCGATATCGGCAAGTGGATCAGTGCCGACCAGTGTCGCTTCGACTTCACGCTTATCGGCAAGGGTGCAGACGATCCTTTCAGCGTCCATGGCAACGTGGTGGTTTGTGATTGCATAGCCTTCGGGTGAGATTATTACGCCGCTGCCCGACGATTCTGCTTTCATCTCTCTGCCCTGCCTGTAATCGGCTGCGACGATGAGTATTCTTATAAGCGCGGGCCTTACTGCTTCAACTGCTGTGGTTGTCTCTCTCTTGATCTCGTCCGCAGCAATTGCAGTTGAGGATAAAAATGCCGTAATGATGATCGCAAGAAAGGGTTTTGCAATTAATCTTGAAAAAGTCATAGGAATCTCCGGTTCATATTTGAGGAATAGACGATAGTGTTTGTCACTTATCTATTATGCATGAACT
>DJHI01000317.1:7642-17077 GCA_002431715.1 Armatimonadetes bacterium UBA5829 | reverse complement strand
TAATCATGTTCGTGCTGGCTCTTATTGTATTGGGCTTTCAGGCCAGACAGAAGATGCCGCGCGAGCTTGATCCGAAGATCGATTTTCCATATGTAACCGTATTAACGACATATTCCGGCGCCGGACCAAATGAAATCGAGACCCTGGTCAGCGAACCTATTGAGAAGGCCGTCGGGTCTGTCGGCAGCCTGCGAAATGTTACGTCCACTTCGCAGGATGGCGTTTCTACGGTAGTGATTGAGTTCGAGCTTGGAACCGATCTGGATGCTGCCGCGGCGGATGTGCGCGATAAGGTCGCGGCAATCAAGTCCGACCTGCCGGATGATATCGATGATCCTACCATCTTAAAACTCGACATAGCTTCACAACCGATCATGACAATCGGTCTGGCCGGGCCATTATCATCCAAGGAGATGAGAATCCTTGCCGACGACACTATAACGGACCGGTTGGCGAAGATCGGCGGAGTTGCATCCGTATATGTCACTGGCGGTGATGAGCGCGAAATTTCAGTAGCCGTAAACAAGGACCGGCTGCAGGCATATGGAATCGGGCTCCAGACAATCGTCAATACAGTTAAAAACAACAATCTGAACCTACCTGCCGGGTCTATCAAGGAAGGCGCAAGAGACTACTCCATTAGAACCGTCGGAGAGTATCAATCGGCGGACGAGCTCAAAAATGTTCGGATATATGTGGCCGGTAAAGACGGCAACCCCGACACGACAATCAGACTCAGCGATATTGCAGCCATTCGGGACACCATAGCCGAGCCTGAAAGGCTCAGCCGTATCAATGGGCAGCCAAGCGTTGTTATTACCGTTCAGAAACAGTCCGACGCAAACACCGTTTCGGTGGCCGATGGGATAAAAAAACAGCTCGCTGAACTTAAGCCGATACTACCGGATGGTGTAAAGACCGTAATCACGGATGATCAGTCGACACTGGTTGAAGACGCTCTCAACGGCGTCAATAAGAGCCTAATGGAAGGCATTTTGCTGGTCGTCGTGATCGTGTTCCTGTTCCTGCATACGGCCAGAGCAACCTTTATTGTCGCTATAGCCATTCCGACCTCGATCATGGCCACATACATGCCGATCAACGCGTTTGGATTCACACTGAATCAGATGACCCTTCTCGCGCTCTCGCTGGTCGTTGGAATTCTGGTCGACGACTCGATTGTCGTTCTCGAAAACATAGAACGACACTTGCGGATGCGCAAGTCAAAGGAAGAGGCTGCGCTCGACGGACGTTCGGAGATCGGTCTTGCCGCTATCACGATCACCATGGTAGATATTGTGGTGTTTATTCCGGTCGCATTCATGGGCGGTATAGTGGGACAGTTCTTCAGACAGTACGGTATAACGGTCGCGGTCGCCACAGCATTCTCGCTGTTGATGTCGTTTACTCTCACCCCTATGCTCGCTTCGAGATGGATGAAAACAGAGCATGAGAAGGAACGCGACGATGCGGCGTCGGATCGCAGGCACGCTCGCGGCATACCGACTTTCAAGGATAAGATCGACAAGATAGCCGGATGGCTGTTCGGCGGCCTTGAAAAAAGATTCGCTGCCACCGACCATGCGTATCGCGGATTGCTCGAATGGGCACTGCATAACCGGTTTATGACCATTGTTATAGGCATTGTCTCGCTGTTGGTCGTGTTTGTAATAGGCATGCCGACAAACGGCAAGATGATGGGCGTTAGAGTCATCGTGGCCTTGATAAGTATTGGGCTTTTAGTCTCAGCAATGATGATCGACCGCAAGAGCTGGAAGACCGCGCTCACCTTTGCGGTGGTCTTCGGTTTTGTGGCTCTGGTCATATATTTACCGTTTGGGTTCTCCATGTTCCCCACAGGTGACGAGGGCACTTTCAGCGTCACGCTGCGAACGGCCCCGGGCACATCTCTCAAAGCAACCGATGGGTTAGTGAAAAAATTAGAGAAGATTCTAAAGGATGTCCCGGAGTTACAACCTGTCACTTATTGGGCCTCGGACCGGGTATGGTCCAAACCGGCTACATGGTTCAAAAAACACAAAGAGACCGAACAGGGTTATTATGTAAGTTATGTGGGAGCAGCTTCCAGCGGCTTCTTTGGAGCTGAAATTGGGCCTCAATACGCTCGAATTCAGGTAAAAGTGGTCAATAAGAAGCGCAGAAGCCGCAGTGTTGAAGAGATAGTCGATGAGCTGTCTCAGAAAATGGCAAGGGTGCCGGGCGCTGAGCTGATATCGGTTTCCGCAAATGCGGAACACGGCAGCAACTCCCTCCAAAAAGAAGTTCAAGGGCCTAATATGGACAACATACTGGCTCAGGCACGACTCCTTGCGGATGTGGTTAAAACCGTTCCGGGGGCTGTTGATGTCGATATTTCATACAAAGAGAGTAAGCCCGAGAGAAGAATCATTGTCGACAGGGTCCGCGCGGCCAATTTCGGCATGACTACCGCTGAGGTTGCATCAGCCGCAAGAACTGCTATAGCTGGTGACGACACCGCCAAGCTTCGTGACAGCGGTACGGAATACCCGATACGGGTCCAGTTTGCCGAGCAGGACAGAGAGAAAAGCTCCGATGTGGAGAATATGATCATCGGCAATAAAGATGGAGCACCGATCTATCTGCGTGATGTCGCTGAAGTGAAATATGATTTTTCGCCTCCTAAGATCGACCGAAAGAACAGGCAGAGAGTCGTATATGTAACCGCGAACCTGGCCAAAGGCGCTGAGATGGGAAATGTCAGTCAGGGCATTGAGCAGAAGATGAAGACAATGCGAAAGATAAGCGGAACAACCATCGGCACCGGCGGTATGGAGAAAATTATGTACGAGAGTTTTGGGTACATGTTCTCCGCTCTTGCGCTGGCGATAGTGCTTGTATATATGCTGATGGGCGCATTGTTCGAGTCGTTCCTGACCCCGCTCGTCATCATGTTCACTTTGCCTCAGGCTATGATAGGCGCTTTCCTGGCCATGCTTGTGACAGGCAACAGCATGAGCATCGTTGCGATGATCGGTATTATCATGCTCATGGGCCTGGTTACAAAGAATGCGATCCTGCTTGTCGACTACACCAACACCCTGCGAGGCAGAGGCAAAAGCAGACACGATGCGCTGCTTGAAGCAGGTCCGACAAGACTCAGACCTATTATGATGACCACCCTGGCTATGATCGGTGGTATGACGCCGACAGCCCTCGCGCTGGATCAGGGTTCTGAATACCGAGCGCCGATGGCGATTGCGGTTATCGGAGGTCTGATTATATCGACTATGCTCACTCTGGTAGTCATTCCAGTGGTTTATACGATTGTGGACGATGGCTGGCATGGTCTTTTAAGGATATTTTCCAGGAAGCCTCATATGGAAGAAACTGCCGTGGATGGAGACGAGTCTGATCTGGAACCTGTCGGGGTCGGCAGTAACGAAGAGTAAGCATAAAACTCAACATTCAAGTAGATGGGACGGGATATGATATCTCGTCCCTTTTTATTAACCTATACCTCCTCACCCTCTCCCGCCAAGCAAGAGAGGGATTCGAAATTCTTTACAACCCATAACTCACAACTCATAACTGATTATTTTATGGTAGAATGGTTCAGCTTTTAAGCTTAAGGAGGGTGGGTTATGGACCCGAAAGTATTATTTGTAATTACCATTACTACCGCGCGGATGTTTATGCCCGGCATGTCCGGCCTTGCAAAAATGCCTGGAATGAACATCCCGGACATGAATGCGCCAAAGAAGACCTTAACCATGGACCTCACTACCGATCAACAGCCGAAAGAATCTTATAAGGCCGAATGCGTAATCCCCGAAGATTTGAAACTGGGGCCAAAAGTGAACCTTCGTATAGACATGCCGTCGGAGGCCGAGCCATCAGAGGGCGCAATTGGAAAAGACGACAGCACGTCCAAATCCACTGAGATGAAGATCAAGACCTACTGGGGCTGCGGAGAGAGTATCGCCGAAGGGCAACCGAAAGTGCTTGATACAAAGTCGATGGGAATGGCGAACCAGCAGGCGTTTAAGTCAGGCAAGATGCCGAAGAGCATGAGCAAGACTTTAAGCTTTGACAACACACGCGGTTATTGGCCGTATGACGACTTCAAAGGTATTGATGACAAGGCAAAATGCCCGGGAGAATACAATCTCGTGACCAACTTCTGCGGCGACACGACTGTATTCCTGAAGAACAACCAGGATTTTCTTGCTGCGATAGATATCGTAAAGCCCGGTAGCAAGGGCGCTAACGTCTCAAAAGCCATACCAATCGAGTGGAAAAGCGTGCCGAATGCAAAAGCTTATCTATTGACGGTATTTGCAGCAAGTGGCAATGAGATGGTGACCTGGACATCAAGTTCCAGCCCTGATGTCCCTATGGATTTGCAGTACAAGGCGATCAAGAAAGCAGACCTGGACAGCTATATCGATAAAGGCATCCTTCTGCCCGGTGACGCGACTTCCTGCTGCATACCAGCCGGAGTGTTTAAAGGCATGCAGAGCCCGATGCTGATGATCACTGCTTTCGGACTGGATAAGATTCAGGAAAAAAGTGGAATAGAGACCAATGTTATAATTCGATCCACTGCGAGCATGACTCTCGGTGAAGGCATGCAGATGGATGAAGATGAAGAAAGCTCCGATAATCCGAAGGAGATAAAGAAGAGCCAGGACAAAGACGATCAGGAAGATGAAGAAGTAGAAAACGATGATGATAACACTAATGTAGTCGATGAAGCGGACAAGGCGATGGATCAAGTCGACAAAACGAACGATGTCATCAACCGCGCTAAGAACATATTTAAGAGACACTAAATGCAACGATCCCTCCAGGTAAGATACCTGGAGGGATTTATATTTACAGATTCTCTAGCTTTCTAACTTTTTGACTTCGTGACTTTTAACTCTCACTCATTCTGATGTTCAGCTATTGGAATGAGGAGCCGTCTGGCTATTTCGATGTCACCGGTGGATTTCTCCCTGCCGTCCACATTTCTGCATGCAAGGCTGATGGCCTGCTCGTAATCCACCATCTCCTCGGAAGAGCGCATATTCTCGGAGGCTATCATAGCCAGTTCGTAGTCCTGAATACCCTCTCTTAACTGCTCCCAGCGCAGGCTTGTGACCGGGCCGTTCTCACCGGGATAGACAAAGTAAGTATCCGCGGACGGGAAAGTTATATGGGCCTGCCACTGAATGTGCTCATAGGGAGCTTCAGACCAGTCGTTATAGGCCCAGCGAAGGAAGCCATCATATCCACCTTGAATAGCAAAGAACCCCATCATGCGAGACTCGATCAAAGGTGAGTGCGCGAATGTATTGGGAAACTCGGGTCCGCAACAGACATAGTAGGTGGTAATTGTCTTTTCGGGACATTTTTTTGTGGCCGCGCAGACATTATCCGGGTCAAGAAGTTCCGCAACCCCGAGAGCGCTCCTCTCCGGTGGAGCCATCTCGGCTATTCCACGCTCATCGAACGGCGCGGAGAGCGAAAGATCGTTCATGCCCACAAATAGATCGCTTCGAGAGTTCGCAGCAAGAGCTGTTTTGAAATCAGGAGCGTGCTCGGCAATAAAGTTCAGCATCTTCTCCATAACCTCGCTCGGCTTCTCATCGAATGCTATATATACCTTGTCCATCCAGCCGCGTTCGGTCACATGCTTTCGGAATGCCTTAAAGAACGCGCCCCAAGCCTTGGTATATTCGGCATCGCATACATCGGTCATCATCTCGACTTGATTGCCTGTGGCGGCGTCAGTATACGTGATCAGGCTCTTCCCCTCTTCGCGAGGCCCCTGAACAATCGAATAGCAGTGGATCGTCTTCTCGATGCCGAACTCCTCATGTAGCCTGACATACTTATCGAAGACTGAGAAATCGAACTCATAATCGTCGCCGCGTCTGGTCCATTTCACCGTGCTCGGATACGGCGTGTAGGTCTGCTCGATCCAGGGTTTGGCTACAATCGGCGCTATGACGGATTTCTGCCCGTGCTCAGCCAGATCTTTGACATATGGCTTCATAAGCTCGAAATGCTCATCCGACCATATCGGCACATCATAATACCGCGCGATTGCTCCCGGGTTCATCCAGATGCTGAGATAAAACTCCCAATCATGCACATCAGGCAGATCAACATCGGCAACCTCGACCTGAACAGACTTGCTGGCCACCTGTTTGCCGTCAGCTTCCAGAATCGCCAATCCCAGATAATTCCCTTTTGGAATGCCCTTAGGAATTGCTATATTCAAATATATTGCGGCGGATTTGTCTATGCTGAATGTATCGACCGAATAAAGCGGGTCGCAAATATCGCCGACCTCGGGCGCAGGCACGGTTCCGACGAGGTATGTCGATACGGCCTGGGCCGGAATTATCCCTCCAGGGCAGGACAGATCGGACAATATGAGCCGGGCTTCCTTTACGGGCTTCGAAGCTGTGACGAGCGCCATAAGAGACGCTATAGCATTCCGGCAGGTAAGGGCCTTCAAAGGAACATCAGGCACATCGGGCGGCAGCTCGCCGGGAAGCGGCGGTCTGCGGAGCGTCTGCCAGGCTAAAATATCATAATCAGACAATTGATTTCCTCACAATAGATAGTTCTGAAGATATTGTGACCGAACCGGGCGACATTGTCAATGGCTGCAATATTTTATGAGCGCACAATTCTTTCGAGAAAGCAAATACTTTAGCAGTCGGAGAATATAGAATCAGTTGAGGCAAAAAAGAAGGAAGCAGGGATAGGATGTAGAATATAATATCATTATTATTCACACTTAAGAAAACAAAACAGCTAAGGGAGTCGAGAATGGGACTATCTGGAGATAATGTGTCTAAAGAAACCGCGATCGGGCATCTTAAGTCAGGTCGATATGATGAAGCAATTACTTCGCTCGAACAAGTTTTACTCACCCAATCCGATGATCCGCAGCTTCATTCATGCCTTGGAATGGCGTATTCACAGACAGGTGAACACAGTAAAAGTATAGGCGCTTTTGAAAAATCTCTTGAGCTTCAGAAATCAGCCAGGGCGCATTACAATCTTGGCCTCGCCTATGATGGTGCAGGCAGATATTCGGAGGCTCAGGAGCAGTTTCAGTTTGCAATCGATCTGGACCCTACATATACCCCTGCCAAGGAAGCGCTGCAAAAGGTTCTTGGAAAAATTCAGACATCGACTGAGGCCGTACAGGAGCCGACAATTGTTGCGGCTGCCCCCGCCGCACCGGAACCAACGGTTGTAGGCGCGCCTGTGCTGGAACAGGCATCCATGTCTCAAAGCGAGATAATTGGTGTAATGCCCGATTTTTCAACACTGTCCGCACCCAAAGCTCCACCCGATCTCTCAGCTGAAAAAGCCCAAAAAGAACTAGAATGGCAAGAAAGACGCAAAAGCTATATAAAATCAGGTGTAGCTTATGGCGCTATCTGTGGCGCTGGTTTCCTGCTCCTGATAAGAGGCGGTTTAGCAATGCTTGCAGCCATGGCTACTGGTGAATCACTAGGAACTCTTGCACTTATAATGCTGGGTGCAATTCTTAACGGCGGGATTGTGGGGGCGATAGTCGGCCTTTGGATAGGTTTGACATGCGGAGCAGAAAACGAAGGTCTGCTTGCTGGAGCGATAACCGGCGCTGTTTTTGGATTGATCTCCGGTTTGATCTCAGGATATGGCATTTACTCACTGGGATGTATGCTATTCTCCGCTTTTGGAACAGGCATCTTCGGGTTCATCATCGGCAAAATGGTGGCATCCAGCCTTAACTAGTCGGCATTTAGTCCTCTGGAATACACCTTGGTTGACACATCCGCCGGACGGCGAGATAATCATGTAGAAAACCTCTACAATTAACCAGGTGGTTCCAATGAATGCGCTTACTCTCCTAATTATTGCCTTATGTGTCTTTGCGCTTGCCTATCGGTATTATGGCGCGTTTTTAGCGGCGAAAGTTGCCGTTATTGATCATAAAAGAAAAACCCCCGCATATGAATTCCGAGACGGCAAGGACTATCACCCCACCAATAAATATGTCCTCTTTGGTCATCATTTTGCGGCTATTGCAGGCGCAGGCCCGCTGATCGGCCCCGTGCTTGCTGCTCAATACGGCTATCTGCCCGGAGCAATATGGATTTTAATCGGCGCCGTATTTGCAGGAGCCGTGCAAGATTATATCGTCCTCTATGCATCCGTAAGAAACAGAGGAGAATCGATATCCAAGATCGCTCACAGGTTTCTGGGACCCGTAGCGGGCTGGTGCACTGCTTTCGCGGTGCTTTTCATTATTATAGTAGCGCTGGCCGGTCTTGCGGGAGCGGTGGTCAATGCCCTGCAGGAAAGCTCTTGGGGAGTCTTTACCATAGCCTGTTCGATCCCGATAGCTTTCCTGATGGGCCAGTGGATATATAAGATTCGCCCCGGAAAGATCACTGAAGCAACTATCATCGGTGTAGTTTTGCTTATCGCAGGCGTAATAGGTGGCGGTTGGCTGCCAAAGAGTGTAGCCCATTGGTTCGTTCTCTCTCCGGATGCTCTCAAGATTGCGCTGCCGACCTACGGCTTCGTTGCGGCTGTTTTGCCCGTATGGATGCTGCTCTGCCCGAGAGACTATCTGTCCACCTATATGAAGCTCGGAACGGTGGCACTGCTCGCCATTGGTATCGTTGTAGTGCATCCTCATCTGGTGATGCCTGCAACGACGCAATNNTGAGAATGATATGCTGCCTATAGGTTACGGCGGTATGCTTGTGGAGGGATTTGTCGGTCTTCTCGCTCTGATCGCAGCTTGCACGCTCTTCCAGAACGATTATTTCGCTATTAATGCCAACATAGTGAAATTCCCTGACTTCGGGAAACACGTCACAGATTTGCCCATGCTTACACAAATGGTGGGAGAGAAGACTCTGGTCGGCAGAACCGGCGGCGCGGTTACGCTTGCGGTGGGTATGGCCAGGATATTCAGCAAGCTGCCGGGTATGACGGGGCTGATGTCTTATTGGTATCACTTTGCGATTATGTTCGAGGCTCTCTTCATCCTGACCACAATCGACACCGGCACTCGAGTCGCTCGATTTATCGTGCAGGAGATGCTCAGCCCGATCTACAAACCGCTGGGCAAAGGAACTTGGCTGCCGGGCGTGATCTTTACAAGCTTCCTGGTCACCTATGCCTGGTATTACCTGCTAAAAGGCGGCACGGTAAACACGATCTGGCCGATGTTCGGAATCGCAAACCAGCTCTTGAGCGTCATCGCATTGGCTATAGGCACCACATATATTCTGCGGAAGTCTGCCAAGCGGGCATACGCTCTCACTACGTTTGTCCCGTTCCTTTATATGGCGGTGACTGTGTTGACCTCAGGACTGCAATATACGCTCGGCATTATGCGCGGGCCCGATGCGGATTTTGTAAAAGCATCCCTGACTATTATTATGATGT
>DJHI01000317.1:6094-7634 GCA_002431715.1 Armatimonadetes bacterium UBA5829 | reverse complement strand
GCTTGCAGTGATAGTATCGTTTGACTGCGCTCTTAAGTGGATCAAGGAACTCAGGTGTCCTAAATGCGCTAAAGAAATGGAGCCTGAGAGGGACTTGATGGGACTTGCCGAAGGAACCGACATTCAAGATTAATCGAAAAATAGCCCGGTCTCTCGCCGAGCAAGTGGAATTTCGAGGAGAAAAAGAGGCACAAAAAATGGCGGAGAGGCCGGGATTCGAACCCGAATGGCGAGCGTGAGTTTCGATTGAGCATACATTTTTTGGATGGTAATTTAAGCTCAAACTCAGCCACTATTATGACTCAAGCCGGATTAGCCGCGGCATAAAATGGTTGCAGTTTGGTCGCAATTGGTTGCAGTCAATTGTTGGAATATTTTAGCGGATTGAGAAACAAAAAAACGCTCGAAGGTAAATAAAGTTGCCTTCGAGCGTTCGCTATTTACGCTCAGCTTTCTTTATCACTTCGGTTGCTCAGCCATTCCCGCAGTATATTAAATCATCAATTTAGCACTTCGCACCCTGGTAATGCAGTTTCAAATACACTAATTTCTGATTCAGTTACACTCGTGTCAACAATATTTATCTCGGTAAGCTGCTTGCAGTTACCTAGTTCTACTAGTTGCAATCCTTCAAAATTAGATTGAGCCAGGTATAAGTTCTGCAAAGAGGGCAACTTACCAATATATCCAAACGCAGACTTGGGAACATTTAGTCCACTCAGATTAAGGCTCTTTAGTGCAAAAAGCTGGGACAGCCAATAAAGATCATCAGTATTGATATCAGAGTAACCTACATCTAGACTTTGAAGAGAAGACATGTCAGCTACAGCTGACATGTCAGCATTACCAATTCTCGTGTTAGTCAAAGAAAGATGCTCTAGTAAAATGTTAGATGCTAGTGCTCGAATATTAGGACGTGAGATACCCGTACCACTAAAATCTAAATCACGGATATTTGGCAATACGGATATCCCAGAGAATGTTTTGTCGGTTACTCGAGTTCCTGCTAGCCAAAGACTCTTGAGAGATAACAGATCACATACTTGTTTAAGACCAATATCGGTCACAGCAACATTGCATAAAGATAAATTACATAAATCTTTTTTCTTGCATATTATTTTTGCTGTTTCGTCTGTAACATTCGTTTCACTCAGATCAATATCTTTCAAAGTGGGAGCGTTGTCAATAATAAGATGACCACAATCCGATACTTTTGTACCCGCAATATTTAAAACTCGAAGATTAGGAAATATGTTCAATTTTTCAAGAGAACTGTTTGATATATTCGTATCCCATGCATGTAACTCAACAAGTGAGTCAGTGGAATGTAAAGTCTCAAAATCTTTATCAGAAATACCCGTCATGCCTATCATGAGTGAAGCTATTTTTGGCAAATAGGAAATTGGAGACAAATCAGCAGCAGCAACAACATCAGCACCGTTCATACTTAAATTTGTCAATGCGTGCAATTTTGATAAAGCGTTAATAAAATACTGATCTACAGTGCAACCATTAACATTTAGCATGTCTAAATTATCCT
>DJHI01000317.1:0-6054 GCA_002431715.1 Armatimonadetes bacterium UBA5829 | reverse complement strand
TCCAACGAAACTAGGTTATTTATACCTGAACTTGATACAGCGGTATCTCGCAATATAAGTTTCCTCAGGACAGACACATCAGCAAGATAAGATAACCCAGAATCTGTGATTGAGCTTTCTGATAAGTCTAATTTGCGTAAGCTTGGCAGTTTTTGCAAATAGCACAGCCCATTTCCACTGATATTCGAAGAATATAAATCCAACTCTTCCAAGCTAGAAAGATTTTTTACGAATTGCAAACTCTCATCAGTAATCGAGCTTTTTAGCCTATTCAAGCTCAATCTTGTTAAATTAACATTTTCAAAAAATAACAAGGAAGGAAGACATTCATCTATATTTATAAATTGCGAGTAACGCCATGGCCCTACGTCAAACCATACATCAACATCGGTTGGTATAGAAACTAGTCCATAAGCCAAACTGAAGAATTCCCAGTTGTTAGGCGAATTTGGGCTTTCTCTTCGTATAAACAAACGGCCAACAGGAGCCTTTGGTAAAGATATAACATTTGACATATCTATGATATGTTTCGAGGCTGACTCAAAAATCAAAAACCGTAGATTGATAAAAGTCTATGTTACTATACATGGCATAGACAAATTAGTAAATTGACTTTTGAAACAGCCTCTTCTCCTTGAAAAGTTAATTGTGAGCTACTTCACCATACATTTTTTTCCGAAACCAGGGCAATCTACGCAAGATATCGTTACAGGACGTTTGTTTTTCGTCTTGTAGGTCCAATGGTCCCCTTCCCAAGGCATTTTTCTTATTGGTTCAGGGCCCTTTGATTTTGTTAAAGGTCCATACTTCTTTTTAGCCCAACTTAATGCTTTTTCAAAGCTACTAAATGGCCAATCAGCACAACGTGGGCGATTCTTTCTTTCCCTATTATGTTGTTGAACACCCTCAGCAATTTGCTCGACACCATCTGTCAGTACAATAATCCCCACAACAAGAGAAGCTCCAACAATTATAGGTACTGCAACTGTACTTCCTACAGCTAATCCTACACCTGTTGCGATAGTACCCATAACGACGCAAGCTGCATTCTTACCATTAGGATCTATATAGCTCGCGGGATTCCCGTTACAATATGCATACCAGTTCAATCCATCTCGCGCTAAATCTTCTTGCGTAAACCTTCCCACCTGCGAATCATAGAACCTAACCCCAAGTTGCAACAGCCCGAACTCAGGCTCCTGATAATGGGTGTAATAGCCATATTGACCTACGTATTGATACGGCTGATTATTATTAGCAGGTCCATAATATGATATCGATGAACCATAGGCATCATAAGCATATTTGTGGGTAACAGTACCAGTTCCGTCAGTAATAAGCCTGGTGGAACCTAGTTCATCGAAATGGTAATAGCTGGTGGATGTGCCGGATATACGAGCAATCAATGCACCATTTGGCTCTCGAATATAGTATACCCCATCTTCATCTATTACAGATGGATTGCCCGCCGTGATGTCATATACAAATGTATGTGTTCCACTGGTCGCAACAAACCTCACCCGGTTACCACTGGCATCCCAGAAATTTTCGATGCTGCGGCTGTTGTAATTTGCAGTTGATAGCAGGCCATTATCAGTGTAGGTGTAACTCCTGAGTTCTGTCGTGCCGGAGCCCTGGCGCACGGATGTCAGATCGCCTCTGCCATTTATGCATCCCAGGCCAACTTACAGGCTGCTTGGAATTAAGAATTTCTCCCACTCACGATTCTTGTTCCTGCGCTAGCAAAAGTTGCGGGAACTTACGCTAAGCTTTCTTCACCACTTTGATTGCTCAGCCGTTCCAGCAGAATAGAAAAACACATATGATATTCGCATCCACATAAGCATTTGTCTCTTGTTTATGCACTTGATGGCCACGCCTGCCCAAGTGCCCAGAGCAGCAGCATAACAGGTTATTTGAGCAGGAAGACTAGCCATCTTAAAGATATATTAACCATTCCTGCATTGCATTTGCATATGGCCCTGCTGCAAAATAGGCGATTGGAAGAGGTCCAATTAGTAAGGTGATAACAATCCAGGGTTTTCTTGTTCGTATCAAACTTATCAAGCTTAACAACCAAACTGGAGTCAATATAAAAGATAGCACGTCTGTCTGTCCCAGAAACACACCGACAACACCGGCAATATTTCCAAATGCTTGATCATAACGCACCTGCTCTAGAAAGAGACGCTTTTCTGGTATGGCATAAATACCCAGAAAAAAAAACGGAATAATCACCAGGAATATAAAATACAGTGCTATGGCAGCAAATATAACCGGTGATATGTTTATCAAATAATCGCATACAATTATTAGCCACTTTTTACAGCCTCTAATGGTCTCTAACATTGTCGCCTCCTAAAAAGTCGTCAGTAATTACCCCATATAGGATTAGGCCATATGCCGCCTCCACGGTCGATACAGGTTACAGTCACCGTGGATGAAGTGCATTTAAATGTACAAGTAGTTCCACCGCGAATTTTCAAATCATCCTTGCCTTTTGGTCGCCGCGGTACACCGGTTCCTATTTTTACAGATGAGGGGATATTTGTTACACCATCAGTTTCAGCACAATTGTGTCGAGTTTTACCCTTACATTTGCTTGGCGGATTTGGAAGACGTATATAACTCCCTGATCTGCCTAGCTGTTTAGCATTTTGCATTTTTCCAGATACTTTTTTCCATGCAGGTGATCCTTCACATGATGAGTCTACGCATATCATTCCACTACCTGATATATGGTCTTCAAGCCAGCTATCATAGCCACTTGGATCGACAAGCTTTACTGGTTTATCCATTGCATACATGTAGTTTGATACAACTCTTAATATTTCATCTATCTGCCCAAACCTTCCCACCTGCGGATCATAAAACCTAACCCCTAGCTGCATCAATCCGAACTCAGGCTCTTGGTAGTGTGTATAATAACCGTACTGCCCTACGTACTGATACGGCTGGTCGATGGAGCCTTCAAACTCATCGTGAGAAATCAGAGAACCATAAGCATCATAACTATACTTGTCAGTAATATTGCCACTTGAATCTGTCAGCAAGCGAGTAGAGCCAAGAGCATCGAAGTGGTAATATCTGATATCTGTTCCACTTGTTCGGGCAATCAATGCGCCATTTGGCTCTCGGATAACACACCACGAGTATGAAGCATTTTACGGTTTTAAAACAACCCATTGTCCACTTTCTACAATCTCAGGCAGATAACATCGCTTTGGTTGATTTGATTCTACATCGAGAGTGATCAAAAGCAATCCCGTGATTGAGAATTCCCTTCTCAATCCACATACTAGCCATTTCCCATTGGGAGACCATTGCAATTCGCTTAAAGTATCCGCATGTAAACCACCTAGCAAGGGGTATGCATCCCGAAACCGTAAAGGCCGCCAAGTTATTATTTCTCTACTTTTTTTCTTTATAACATCATATATTACAGCCTTGTAACGACCGGAATCCGAATACCATTTCACAAAGGCCACTCGACTACCGTCAGCTGTTATAACTGGAGAAGTGCCATTTCCTAGTCGACTGATTGGTTTACCGTTCTTGTCGAATAGATAGACTTCTGCTGCATCGCGACCTATTACGAAAACATCAGTTACTGCTAATCCAGCATCGGAAATTTCGATTCTACTAACTTCATCTCTTATTCGTATTCCGTTAGGTAAATGGAACTCTTTCTGCATTAGTTTCTGACCGTTCAGATCATATAGATATGCTCTAAGTTGCCCTCCCTCTACAGAAGGAATCAAGATTTTATCCTTCCAAAGCGAAGCGTTGAATAGACTCCACGATTCATCACCATTATGTGCTACCAATATTACCTTTGTTATCCCGTTGATGATGCTTATTATGCGTGTATCGATAACGCCGACTCTATTACTGCCAATCACATAAACTTCTGTCGAGCGACCTCTCACTAGACCAAGAAACCGTTTCACGCTTATTCCTAATGGTATTGACAATATTGTTTCAGAATTGCTTCTACCACTAATAATGTGATATCGATATCCATCAGTATAGCCCAAAACTGTTGGGCATTGAGACATGGGTAATGACTCTCGCCTTCCAAGCAGTAAGAGATGGGATATATGAATGATAACGACTACTACCACGATAAATATGGCTACAATTATCCACTTTGTCAGTTTTTTGCGATTTAACACTATTTCCATCCATTCTTTCGAGCACAATCACACCAGCGATCTGCAAGATTGCTATTTTGTCCATCATTAGCTTGACTAGCTATCCACGGCATGTCTGATGGAATATCTGTGCCAATGGTTGAATAGCCACAACTTAGGAGTAAATTAGATACCCAACGTGCGCAATTAATGCCAACGATACTCAGTCCATTGTAAAGAGGTGGATTGGCCATTGCTTTCGCAATTTTATGCTGAAGACAATCATATACACACTCACTCACAATAACTGTTGAGCATTTTTGTTTTCCATCCATATATGATTGATCATTCTGAACCTGACCAGGCCAAGTGGCTATTGGAGCACTCGGACTTGGGTGAAGACCCCAGCAGCTATTGCCAAGACAAATCCAAGCGTGTGATCCAGAACCAAGTACTCCACCCGGGTAATAACATAGTTTGATAGCTTTATGTCCGTCAGGATCAATAAGCACTAAAGGTTTGTTACCAACATATCCATAAGCCACTAGACTCTCATTTCTTATAGGATCCCTCTGCGTAAACCTTCCCACCTGCGGATCATAAAATCTAACCCCAAGCTGCAACAGCCCAAACTCAGGCTCCTGGTAATGGGTGTAATAGCCATATTGACCTACGTATTGATACGGCTGATNNNNAAGTGATAGTAATCCATCGATGAGCCGAGCACATAACAATCAGGCTTTCATCAGGCCAGGTATTTCGAGACGCCCAAAAAACTAACTAGCCACCTAGGACCGCATGTCTGACAATGTGATGCTGATCAATAAACAAGTAGACTACATAGCCTTCACCATCGTCCCAAGGATCAGCCCAATATACCAAGACCTTATACTCGAAATGTATTCTCTCATTTGTGAGTGGTTTGAAATCTCTGGTCCATTTATTAAATGCAGCTTTGCTTGTGATTACTTCATTAGGCTTCCCGAGCTGTGCGACTGCCTCTTTTTCCCCTGCTGCGCTATCTACGAGTTCATTGTATGGTGCCATAAATGTCTCAATTTTATAATTTCGATATTTAGTCAGCGCAAATCCCACAGTTAGCAAGAAAGCCAATATCGCACTAGCCCATACTAGTTTAGTTACTTTGTGATCTTTCATCTAGGCTCCCATCGTGGATTCCAATGCCCTAAGTACTTGACTGGTATCCCACCATATTCCTTCTGCACCGCTTTGAGACAGTCGGGCAAACAATTAGAGTTGGATTGTCCGGCAATTTTGGCACCTAATCTGTTTGCCTTCATATCATCTGCATCTGAACCTGTCTTACCAAAGAAATCCCCGCACTCTTTAACTCTGCCTATACTAAGCGCACCTGTTTTACTCATGCCGCAGTCCTTAATCGCTTTACATGTAACGAAGCAGTGACCAACCTTATCCATGTTTCTGCCGTACTTGGGAGGATTCTTTTTGCTCCAAGGATGGTTTTTCTTCCACCAGTTACTCCATTTGTCTACGCATGCTAGAGCATCTCCAATACGGTCAGCGATACACAATGCTCCAAAATCACACTGTAATCCACTGGGATCTACAGATAGAATTGGATTCGCTTCAGCGTAAACATAAAAGTTCATGCCATCTTGAATCGGATCCTTCTGCGTAAACCTTCCCGTCTCCGTATCATAAAATCTCACCCCAAGCTGCAATAGCCCGAACTCAGGCTCCATCCAGTGCGTGTAATAGCCCAATTTTCCTACAAACTGATACGGCTGGTCGATAGAGCCTGTGAACTCATCATGTGAGATTAAACAACCATAGGCATCATAGCTATACTTGTCGGTAACATCACCATCTGAATCGGTCAACAACCTAGTAGAGCCGAGAGCGTCGAAATGGTAATACCTGATATCTGTTCCACTTGTTC
>DJHI01000098.1 GCA_002431715.1 Armatimonadetes bacterium UBA5829 | reverse complement strand
TCGAATTTGGGATAGTGCTGTCTGCCGCGAGGCTTTTGCCTCATTGACCCGTGATTGCGCGCTGGTGACATTAGCCCGAGCGCTATCTACCGCGGCCTGCGCCTGCTCCTGAGTCGAAGGAGCTGTTTTTGCTATCACGGATACCTGTTCACCGCTCGCGGCCGCCTGTGCCTTTGCTGCCGCAAGATTGGCCTGTGCTTTACGAACATTTTCGATAAACTGCTTCTGATCGAGTAAAACCAAAAGGTGACCCTTGTCGACCTGCTGGTTATCATCTACGTATATGTCGGATACATAGCCTGCAACACGAGGGCTTATAGGGACGATGTGTCCTTCCACCTGCGCATCATCCGTCGATTCCTTACCATGAGTCAAAAGCCACCATAAAAACAGGCCGATGCACAGTAATAAAATGACTCCAAAAATTATAATAGCTCTCTTACGTTGCATGAAAAACATGCGCAGTCGAGATTTAGACTGCTCTTCGTTCAAGTGTTACAAAACCCCCATTAAATCTGATATAGTTCCCTTAGCGCGCACCAAAGCACGGGAACTTCCAGCTCATCCGGTTCGTATTCACAGTATTAAATAAGATTGCATGATAACAATCCTTAATCTATGGTTACCCATTAATGCAGTAGGCAGTAAAGAGTCAATGAATTTGTGAAACGACAAAGTTATTTATTCGTGAACCAAAGAAATTGCTTGACTATAAGCCCATGCGCGGGAATAATAGTCATAGAGCTTGGTCTATGGAGGCGAACGCATTGAGAAACAACTTCATAATGTTAGTTGCTTTAGTCGGATTGTTGGGTTTACTTTTCCCTGCCGATGTCATTGCCGACGGCTCCAAACTGAGTGTTGGAGATATAATCGATGTCACCGTTGACGGCGAGAAGGATTTCTCGAAGACCTATCAGATCAACGATTCAGGCTGCGTCATAATGCCCATGGTGGACGCAGTAAAGGTTGTGGGACTCAACACATCCGAGGCTTCCGCGATCATCACCAAATCGCTCACCAAAGTGCTTATTAATCCACAGGTGACGGTTGCTTTCGTAGATCGGGCGAAAATGCAGGTCTTCGTGGTAGGACAGGTTACCAAGCGTGGCCTCATCGAAGTCGGTGTTGGTGACCGAGTATTGCAGGCTCTCGCGCAGGCCGGCTATGATGACACAGCCGATTTATCTCATGTGGAGATAAGAAGAGGCGATGAAATAATCCCGCTTGACCTGGCTAAGTACCTTTCTGGCGAAGATCTCGATATGAATAAGCCGTTGCAGTCCGGTGATACCGTCAGTGTACCAAGAGTCGATATGGTAGGAACTGTAATGGCTCTCGGGCAGGTAGCAAAAGCCGGTCCGATCCCTCTCAAGCGCCAAATGACTTTTCGTGAAGCAATGGGTCTGATCGGTGGAGTTACTGTTGAAGCCGACACCGAAAAAATCACTGTCAAACGAGAAGGTATAAGCGATCCGATAAAGATCGAATACGATAAAGCAATGGCTGGTGAGCCGACGGCTGATATTGCTCTTTTGCCTGGCGACACCATATATGTTCCTGAGATAGAAGTATCTTATTTCACAATCTGGGGTGGTGTAAACAAACCGGGTTCATATCCCATGAAAAAGAAACTTACACTCACCGAGGCCGTTGGTCTTGCCGGCGGAGCAGTAACGAATGTCGGTGATCTCCGGCAGGTTACGGTCATGCATGCTTCCGGTCCTGAAGGCAAAGTCGGAGAAACTATTAATGTCGATCTGACAAAAGTAATAAGTGGTAATGCCGATGAACCGCTGGTAAAGCGCGGTGATGTAATATACGTAACCGAACACAAACAAAAACCGAATCTGTGGAACGCTATCCAGACACTGTCTCCTCTCTGGTGGATATTTAAGTAATCAATTTCTGTTTCCGTCATATAAGCAAACATGTCCGCAGATCACACAATGCACATATCGCCGACTTTGCTCGCACACATAGCAAAGTCCGGCAGTTTTTCGCCCTGTTAGAATTACTTGTTTTTTACCTCTAGTATTGACATTTTCTTCAAACTCAGCTATCCTCATATAGTAGCTTGGCCGCTATATGCCCGTTTTGGCAGTAGATGAGCCGGGCAGATTGTGGTCTGGTGTTTATGGCCACAATAGTAAACTGGCCGTTATGTGCGCCGGGTCGATTAGCTATGGCGAAATGGGCGTGCATTAATTGTAAGGAAAGGAGGATGTGGAAGTATGGTTAGTAAGAAAGTCGTTATCGCAATTGCTCTTGGTTTGATGATGATTCTTGCTGTGTCGGTATCTGCAAGCCAGGTCGTAACTTTAGATACGATCCTTACGGGCGATCTTGGTTCACTGACACTGAATGCAAAGGCTTCAACAACTGATGATGTTGTGTGGTGCTATGAGTACTGGCTCACATCGGTTAGTCCACAGGGGACTCCGGCCAATCCGCACGATTATGTGCACAGCTTCAGTATCGGTAATCCTGTAAGATACTCATTCTATGATGCCGGCAATGACGGTGGGTATACAAGTCCGACATTTTCCGGTACTTCAAGTGTACTTTACCTCTGGCAGGGGAGTGCTGAGCCGACTGCTACAACAGTTAAGTTCTGGTACTATTCCATTTATTCGCCGTGCGTCGTTTCAACACATGCACTCGATGGTGGAACTGGTGTTTTTGGTAAGACACTGNNCGAGCCTATGAGTATGCTGCTTGGCACACTTGGCCTTGGCTGCGTTGCCGGTCTTAAGAGGCTGAGAAGGAAATAATTCATCTAGCCAAACGTTTGGTGCGAGTTACAAAATATAGCAGGCGGAGCATTTGCTCCGCCTGCTTGCTTTATTATTGAGCCTTTACAAGATGGGGCCTTATCATCCAATCCTGCTTTTCCTTGAGATCGCTTATGAACGTCCAAGGCAGCGCTTTTCGTGAATGACTTTTAGCTACATCCGTATCGTAGTACACATAAACCCCCTTTGTCGCAGAAGGATTAAAATATAAACAGACATAGAATCCTCTCGGCACCTTAACCGGATCAAAGCTCATCGTATACCATTTCGGGTCGCCTCTCTCAAATATGGAGTATGGCTTCTCTATGGTCTTTATTACGTTGAAGTCCTGATCGCAGATAAATATATAGAAGTTTTCATCAGGTGGTATTTGTGTGCCATAGCGAGAGCCGTAAAGCCGTATTGAGTCGACTGCCCATGAACCATCCGGAGCATAGAACATGACAGCATGCCCCGAACCGGAAGTGCTTATCATATTATCACTGGATCCATCATCGTATTTTAGCGTAAAGCCCGTATCATCATCGACTCTGACCTGTCCTCGTGTCGTCTCCTCATTGATCGCTTTATCTGCGACGTCCCATTTGACCTTTGGATTAAGTAAATCATCCGGAACCAGGGTGCGGACGGATTCATCGTTTGTGAGTTTGACGAGTGCGTCTGAAAACAGCGGCATAATTTGCTGGCCCAACGGTTTCTGATCGAGTGCTGTCTTCATCGCGGCCATAACCTTCTCTTCGCCGTATTTCTGTTGAGTCTGATAGAATAAAAGTGCAACTCGCTTGGAAGCATCCTTGGTGTCAGCAGAATCTTTAGCCTGCTTGGCAAGCCTGGCAACCCCTTCGGTCTCCGAATAGTTATATGGCTGTGGCCAGATATTTTGTCCCAGTTTCTTATAAACATGGTCGGTAACCACCGAGCCAGCATAATGTGCCCAACCTTCTCCCAATCCTTCGGGCATGCCGATCAATTTAGCTTTTCGGTACATGACCATATGACCGATTTCATGGCACATCCCATATATGTTGAAATAACCGCTCTGACTGGGCGGAGCGAGGTCTTCAACTGAAGCTATCTCTAAAAACATCTGGGAATTGCCATCAGTCCAAAGCCGGGTTCTGCCGTCAGACCGTTTCTGAATATTCAGGGTGAGTTTCGCAGGCATGTCGAAGCCGAAGTCTTCGGCATAGACTCGTCTCGCCTCAATAGCAATCGCCAGAAGAGCTTTTGCATACTCAGGTTTTATCTCTGAGAATACGACTTCTCCGCTCTCGCATGTGATTGTCTGCGCAGGTGCTTCATCTGCCATCACGATTTGCGTGGCCATTGCCGCTACGCATACACATGTTACAAACATCCACAGTTTGTTACACATTGCTGCCATCTCCTTTGGTTGATGAAAATGTTCATAAACACGTTGCCTTACAGAATGCAAATTCCTTCGGTTGTACAATGAAGACTGTGAGCCGCAACTTATATGTATAGACGCTGCAATATGTGGGTTTAGTTAGTAGTTTAGCTGGGTTTTTCTTAATCGATGAACAGCAGATCAAGGTGCCTTTTGATGTGCTCCTTGACGAAGTTATAGTGCTGCTCTTCATTCTTTATGAGCGTGTCGATGATTTCAGATCGTCTGGCTTCCAGCAGAGCGCCATATGAGATATGAAAGAGCTGCGCGACGTTCGGCTCAATGATAAATGCCTCAACATTGTGCGGAGGTAGAATGGGGAAGTCTGCGGGAGTGATGTCTACATGGTATGCTTTCTTGCTTTCAGGCAGAGTATCGAGACATATCCGATACATCTCCTTGAATAGGGGCGCGTTCGTATGTGCAATTGTTCTGACGGCCTGAAGCCAGCTTGTGCCTGAAGTCTTGATGTGAAAATTACCTCTTGTCGCCTTGCTGAACATTTCGTAGACGCTGAACTTGTCGCTCCCCGAGTGCATACTCAATCTGTAGCCGCCGATCATGCGCGCAATTTCGGCATGTATGTTGAATGAGCGCTCGAGTTGACTGAGGTCGCCTTTGTAATCGACGGCCTTTTGAAACTCACCGGGAAATTTAGGTGCAAGGCTGGTGAAGTTGACATTGTTGCGATGCAAAAACTCCGCAACAAACAGATGATCCTCGGCTGTCGTGTCTCTGCTGCCTTCATCGATTGAAATTTCGAGGTCGAACTCATCGAGCTTGGTCTTCGCCATCCCATGGAAGCGCGCGGCCTGCCTCATAGACTTCTCAAACACGACCGCCGACTCGATCAGTCCGTCTTCGGAAAAGGTGTATACGTCCCCGTCCGAGATTGAGATACTCTTGCTTGCGTATTCACCCACTATTTTTCGACTGAGTTCGG
>DJHI01000060.1 GCA_002431715.1 Armatimonadetes bacterium UBA5829 | reverse complement strand
TCCGAGATGGGTTATCTCCATCAGCCGCACACCTCCGCAGGACGCATTCCCTCAGATCTCGGCTATAGATTTTATGTTGATAAACTGATGGAAGATCCGACTGTAAACACACAGGAGGCCGCTCGGGCTAAGGGCAGAATGGAGCCGAGGCGGACCGAGATCGATGTGATAATAGAGCAGACCTGCCGTATTCTATCCGAGTTGGCTCATTATACCTGCCTCGCGACCCATCCGGCTTATCAAGACGCCGTAATAAGCTGCGTGAGCGTGGCCGGAGTGGGGCAGGGAAAAATCCTTGTTGTTGTTGTGCGGAATAACGGCAGGGTTATCCACGATATCATTAAGTTCGATCCCGCGACAGCAAAGATCGATAGTATCCGTGCCGGCAATTATCTATCGAGCATGCTTTCGGGCCGGACAATAGCCGATGTGACTTCATCAGACGATATACCGTCGATAGAAGATTCATGGACGGCAGACCTGCTCAGCCGGGTTGTGGGATTTCTAAAGCGCGAGGCAAGCCCTTCAGAAGAGGCCGATATCCATCTTGAGGGTGCCAGCTACATAGTCCAGCAGCCCGAGTTCAAGGACGCGCACCGCCNNGAAGCTGTTCTATCGATTCTGGAGGAGAGAAGTGCGCTCTATAAGCTCTTTTCCACTGTATACGGCCACAGAGATGTTACCGTAATAATAGGCTCTGAGAACCCGCTCGACGGGATGCGCGATTGCAGTTTCGTAGCGACCACCTATCGCATCAACGGGCGCACAGCGGGGTCGATCGGCGTTCTCGGCCCAACCCGTATGGATTATCCCAGAGCCGTAAGTGCCGTCGAGTTCATGGCCCGTAACCTCGGCGATATGCTGACAGCCCTCAGCTTCTAAAGATTTGTAACATCTTCCTTGCCATACCTGTAGAGCAGCCGGTTTCTCTCTTCAGTTACAAGCTCCAGCGGAATAGGCTTTGCCCCACCAATTGCCGCGGCATTTATATAGATAAATGCAGCCTTTTCAAGTATTTGGCATGCATTGACAGCCTCGGCGAGATTCCGTCCGCCTACAACTGCGCCATGGTTTGCAAGCAATACGGCAGCCGAGTCATCCCCTATAGTTGCGCAGGCCTCTTCAGAGAGGTCTTTGCTCCTGCCGCCTGAAGCATAGTGCGTGCATCGAACCTCTCCGCCTATTATCTGCGCCATATCCTCGACAATCACCGGGAGAGTCTCTTGTGCACATGCCATGCAGGTTGCATACAGCGAATGGGTATGCACAAACGCTCCCATGTCAGGTCTGAGAATAAGCAGACGTCTGTGAAGCTCGGTTTCCGACGAAGGCACTCTCTCGCCGCGAATTTTCTTGCCTTCCATAGAGACGACTACAAAATCCTCGGGCTGCATAGTCATATAATCCACAGCCGACGGCGTTATTAAGAACCCATCCTCGACTCGCACCGAAATATTGCCCCATGTGCCTGTAAACTGCCCGATTTTAGAGAGATAAAGGCAGGCTTTTATTATTTCTTCCCGTAAGGATTTCGTGTCTTGTGTCATTTTAGATTTCTACCTCTCCCACAGTATAAAACGACCCCGTGACCAGTATCAAATTATCCCTTTCGGCTATTTCAAGTGCGCGTTTTACGGCATCGGGCACACTTGGGATCGTTTCTACATTATCGCAGTGCTTTCGCGCCTCGACTGCCAGCTTTTCAGCAGGCAAAGCTTTCGACCAGGTGGATTGCGTGACGATCACCGTTGAGGCCATGGGCGCGAGTCTTGCAAGCACTCCTTCGCACGGATGGGTCTTGAGCATTCCCACTACCAGAATAAGCCTGTCGTATTTGAAATTCTCCCGCACGGCCTTAGCCAGGCTTCGCGCAGCGGCAGGATTATGCGCCCCATCGACCACCAGCTTTGGATTATCCTGCATCACTTCCAGTCGCCCCGGAATATAAGCGTACGAAACCCCGGCGCGTATGGCCTGCAGGGGTATACGAACCTCGTATTTTTCAAGCGCGAGCACAGCTGCGATAGCCGTCGCGGNNGGCCCGGTTTCAGGCCGATGATCTGCAGTTCGGGCCCACGGATAGAAAATCCATCCTCTTTGGAAATATATTTAAACTGAACATCGGCGGATGGAGAGCCGGATTTTTTTGCATGTGAGCCGATGACTCGCCATACTTCAGCGCCTTCTTCCCTTGCTCGATCAAGTATCACTCGCCAAGCCTGTTCGTCATCTACGGCTGTTACTAAAACGCTGCCGGTCTTGATAATCCCGGATTTCTCGAAGGCAATTTTCTCGACCGTATCACCTAAATGCTCCGTATGATCCAGGCTGATATTGGTGATGACGGTGACGTAGGGCTCCACTATATTAGTTGCGTCGAACCTGCCGCCCATTCCGACTTCCATAACGGCAAAATCCACCCTCTGCCGGGCGAAGTAAAGGAAAGCCGCCATCGTCTTCATTTCAAACTCGGTAACAGGCCCCAGTTCGGTCTGTCCGATTTTCTCAGCGACAGGTTTGATCTCACTGATGATATCAGCGAATTCCTCTTTGCCTATCATGCGGCCGTCTATCTGTATCCTCTCGCGAAGGTCTCGTACATATGGAGACATATAAAGCGCCGTACGGTATCCGGCCTCGCTGAGAATGGTCTGAATGAACGTAGCGGTGGAGCCTTTGCCGTTTGTGCCCGCAATGTGGATAACTCTGAGCTGCTTATGCGGGCTGCCCAGAGCTTCGGAGAGAGCCATTATCCTCTCCAGACCCATCTTCATTCCAAATTTCAACAGGCCATCCATATAGCCGATGGCCTGTTCGTAAGTAAGATTTTCTCTCATTTTTCCGAATCGATAATCCTAAGCAATTTACGGTTAGTAAAGAGTCACATTTCCTACGGAAATCTGACGTAGTAAATTGCACTGTTGTTTGTGGTTTTTATTGATATTAAAAGCCATAGTGATATGCGAGCGACCAACCGTGAATTACTTAGTCTGAGTGAGGAGCGATTAACATGAACAGGCATTTACTGATCGTATTTTCGGCTGTTTTAATTTTGGCGCTTGGGGCTTCTTCCGCATTTGCAACCGATGTGATACTGAGCGTGCCGTTTATGAAGCAGTTCTGGAATGACGACACGTGCGGGCACGGATCATGCGGACCCGCTTCGTTAACCATGTGCTGCCGATATGTCTTTGCGCAGTCTCGCGCTAATGGAACACCTACACCGCAGGATATGATAAATATCTGGAGCTATTTGGGAGGCGACACGGATGGAAATGACCCGAATGGAACCAGTCTGGACCAACTCGTCAGCGCCGCGCATTGGTATTTTCACCTGAATACTGTCTATAGAACTACCTCCACACTCGCAAATGTAAAAAACGAGATCGCTGCCGGAAACCCGGTGCTCGTTCACGTTCAGGCCGGTTACTTAAGTAATCGCGGCTACTCATACACCGGAGGCCATTACATTGCAGCGGTCGGATACAATGACAATTACCTCATCTGCGACGACCCCGGCACTTACCTCGGCGAGCACAAGTACTACAGCAACTCGGACATGATAAATGCCATGAATGCCAAGGGATGCGGAGTGTTGAAGGGCTTTTATAACCCCGTGGTACCGATTCCGACCCGGCCCGACCCTGGATCGGGTAATCACATTCAATATGTGCCCTATATTCAAGATTCAGGATGGCTGAGTTGGGTTGCGGACGGCGCGAATGCCGGTACTATCGGCAAAAGGCTTGAAGGCTTTGCCATGTATTCTCCGAATACCACGGTCTCATACAGAGCTTATATGCGTAACTACGGCTGGCAGAACTGGGTTACAAATGGAGCGCTGGAAGGAACCACGGGAATATTTCAGAATGTAGACGCCATTGAGATAACCGTCGGCTCTGGGTATTCGGTCAGCTATCAGGCCTACGTTCAAGATGTCGGATGGACATCCGTCGTATCGAACGGAGCTACGGCGGGGACTCCCGGATCGGGCAAGCGAATCGAGGCGCTGCGCGCGTGGTTCAGCGACTCAACTTTGCCGGTCATCAGTTTGGTAACTGTCAACCCTACAATGGCTGCCAGAGGTGATTCAGTGCGTGTGATAGCCAGCGCGTCGGATAATGTCGGCGTCACTTCAGTCACTGCAAATAATACGCCTCTGACCTATTCCGGCACCAACTGGATTGGATATATCGACGCAGACCCGACATTCGGGCTTCACCCCGTCGCTGTCGTTGCCAGAGATGAGGTCGGCAACGCAGCAACTAATTCAACCAAGAGCTATCGAACTGCTCAGATTGTGGGCATAAACGGGCTCGGCTTGAAAGACACAGTATCCAAAACAGCCGATGACTATTTCCTCTTCAGGGTTTGGGGGAAAGTAGAAAACACGAGCACTAATTACTTCGACATAAATGACGGCTCGGGAACCACGGTCAGAGTAATTTGCCCGGGATACTCTGAAATATCGAACGATGACTTTGTATCGGTAAGGGGCAGATTGAACGCCTCCTCAAACCCAATAACAATGACATGCAATCTTGTGGATATTACGAAGCATAACCAATAGCCCAACCAAGGACTCTATGCAAAATCAAAGAAGCTTTTTGTGGGTCAGGATTCTGAAATCCTGACCCAGTTTAGTAATAGTATCTGGCGACAGGTAGGTTATATAAAACCATCCTGAGTCTATTTTCTGCTGAAGACAAGCGCGACGCGGACTGATCTATCCCAGTCCGACCTATATAGCGCGGTTCCCACGATATTATTTGCCGCGTATGTAAGCCTCATACTGAGTGACTGGGTAAGCTTGTATGTGAGGTTTATTCGAGAGTCCACAAGATTATTGTTCGTCCAGGGATCGACAAAGTGTGTGTCGCTGCTGAGAGTGGTCGATGAGTTCAAAGGAGTGTTGAACCTTAGAGCATAGACTATGCCTATATGACGATCGACTGTCTCCTTGTGCACCGTCACCCGCGCAATAGCAATTTCACCCTCTATGCCCTTGGAAATCGTCTTGCCGCGGCCGACAGAGAACATATAATAGCCCGAAACGTCATGAGGAAGGTTTTTGTATGTGCTGGGGTATTTTAAATTCATCAAACCTGAAATGAAATCATAGCCGTTCTTCCTGTCGCGGCGATACTCAGAATCCAGGGTATATGAAAAGACATTGGTCTTGGAAATCTTCGTAAGGCCATATGTTCTGGACTGCGTGTAGCCATATCCCGCCTTAACCCACCATTTCCTCGAAGAATT
>DJHI01000059.1:1083-7597 GCA_002431715.1 Armatimonadetes bacterium UBA5829 | reverse complement strand
CAACCTTAAATGAGCGCCAATGGAAGCAAATCAGCGAGTTGATCACTCGCAAAAACGGTGCTTTCCTACAAAATAGCGATGCGACTTTGAAATTATCCGGGAAGAGTGATGCTATAGATAAACTCACCAAATATGATCTTTCATTAACTACTTCAGACGGTCTGCCTCCAATTCAGTGGAGTTTTACGACTCCGAAATATCAGGAAGAAAAACCTAAGAAAGAGGCGGCTAAGGAGATTACGAAGGACTCTCCAGAGGCTAAATAAGTAGAGCCAGGGGATCCTCTGGCTCTTTGGTTTTTTTGCTTTTTGGCTTAAACTAACATTTATGCCATCGGTTCAAAATGCACTATCTGCCTGAATTCATTATACCTCTGATTAATCTGATCTTTAGTGAGTCTTTTGAACATACCCAGGCTGAAGTCCTGCACGTTGTATGAAGCCAGTGTGCTGCCGTAAATGACCGCGTTCCTGATATTCATATCGCTGACTTCGCCGGTACTTGCGAGATAGCCCATAAATCCGCCCGCAAAGCTGTCGCCTGCGCCGGTGGGGTCGGCGACCTCAGTCAGCGGATAAGATGCCGCTGCAAAGCATATACTCTCACCGCAGTACATCACTGCACCGTGCTCGCCTTTTTTGACCACCACATATTTCGGTCCCAATTTATGAATCTCGCTTGCTGCGCGAGTGATATTTACGATTCCCGTAAGCTGCCTGACTTCTGCATCATTGATGAATACAATATCCACCCGTTTGAGCACTTCGAGCAGAGAATCTTTTTTACTTGAAATCCAGAAATTCATCGTGTCGCAGGCGACCAATTTAGCGTCCGGCACCTGATCGAGCACCTTTAGCTGAAGCTCCGGGTCGATATTGGCAAGAAAGACGTATTTAGATGTTCTATAATCCTGTGGAAGCTCGGGGCTGAAGCTCTGAAACACGTTCAGTTCGGTGAGCTTTGTATTGGCCTGATTCATGTCGCCTTCGTATGAACCGGCCCAATGGAATGTCTTGCCTCCGGGGATGGTCTGAATTCCTTTTGTGTCAATCTTGCGCGACGCGAGGAAATCCAAATGCTCTTTGGGAAAATCCTCTCCCACAACTCCGACCACTCTCACCGGTGTGAAAAAACTTGCCGCTACGGAGCTGTATACCGCCGCGCCGCCGAGAGCCCGCTCGACCTTTCCGTGCGGTGTCTCGACCGTATCGAGCGCCACACTTCCAACTATAAGAACGCTGTTATCAGACATTATAAATCCTTTCGACTACTTTCTTTATTGCTTACTTCCAAAGATTCTCTCTCTGTATATCATCATCAAAAACTTAGGCAGCACGCTCACCTTTGATATCTTGCTTGGGTCTTTGATCAGGCGATATAACCATTCGAGCCCATGGTTTTGAATCCATACCGGCGCTCGCTTGACCTTGCCCGAAAATACATCAAACGACCCGCCGACACCTATAGCGACGCAAATACCCATTTCTTGCATATAACGCTTGATAAATTTTTCCTGCCTTGGAATTCCCATGGCAACCAGCAGCGCTTTTGCGCCGGAGGCTTTTACAAGACCGGCTATTTCCGCGTCACGATCCTGCTTGAAATAACCGTCATGAGTCCCGGCTATCTTCATTCCCGGAAAGGTCTTTGCGAGATTTTCTGCCGCCGCCTCAGCTATTCCCGGTTCCGCTCCCAGGAAATATATGGAAAATCCCTGCTCCGCGGACATCCGGCACAGCTCTTTTGCAAGATCGACCCCACTAACTCTCTCTATAAGAGGAGTTCCCAGGATTCGGGCGCCTTTTATTATTCCTGAGCCATCCGGTGTGACCAGATCAGCTTCGTTGATAATCGTTTTTAATTCATCATCTTCCTGAGCGCGAGCGATCATGGAGGCATCGGCAGTGACGATCATATGCGGCACACCGCTCTCTATGAAATTCGAGACGGCACTAAGCGCATCGGTCATAGTTATCTTGCTGACTTTAATGCCGAGGAGACTGATGCTTTGAATCTGATCGTTGTAATCAGCGTTTTTCATTGAAACTGCCATCAAACTGCCTTAGAAAATCCCGAATGATTCCTTTTCAAATAACTCCAGAAGCTTGTCCGTTTCAGCCAGCCTCTCCGATGCCATCTCTTGAGCGCTGTCAAGGGTTATCGCTGCAACAGACATCTCTCGATATTTTTTCGCTGCCTCATACCCATTCCTGAGGCTTCTCGGATTCATTGCAAATATACGAAGCATCCCCAAAGCTCCGAGCAGATCGAGAGCATCGGCGTTTGCAAACAGGATTGATTCAATACTCCTGTTTTCGGGCCCGCCGTGGTGAAATTCGATGCATTCGAGCACAAGCTGTTTCTTATCTTCTGAAAACCCTTGCTCCGAAATGAATTTATCAGCTACTTCACGCGATCTATCGGCATGCCACACACCGGGAACAGCCCATTTCTCATAGCCGCCCCAATCGTGCAGGTAAGCAGCAAGCCAGATTACTTCCTGATCATAGCTTATATCTCTACCGAGCATACCGACAAGGTGTAGCAGTCGCTCTGAATGATTTACGCCCCAGTTGCCGCCATAATCGCGCGTTAGGTTGATAAGATCTTCTTTATTGATCAAGTTGAAATCCTCATCTGCTTTATGCCGTCAACAATTTACCGCGAATGGGAACCTACTGTCAAGAATGCGGACGGTCATGGAAGAATAATGCAGCCCGCTTTCGCGGGCTGCTAAGAAAGGAAATGAAAGGAGAGGGTTTGTAATGTACTTATATAGACGCAGCTGGAAATAGTTATGTTCGCCTGTTATATTTTTATTTTTCTAATTAACGTCTTTTTCGTTCTTTTGCGCTGACTAACCTCGAGAACAACCCGATTGCGAGGAATGTCGGTGCCCAATGACCTACGAAAATTGCATCCTCTTTTTTTCTGGCGGCGAAAAGCCCCAGCGATAACAGAATGGAGCCAAGGCTCAGACCGAAGAGTATCCGGGCAGAAGTCTTCTCCGGTAGGGACATAGCCGAATCGACAACCTGTCCCTGTTCCATTATCTTATCCGCCGCCTTGCTTGCCGTCTGTTTGGCCTTATCAGCCGTATGACAAATTTTCTCTTTTACAAAAGTCCCCGCGCCTGCCATTTTCATGACCTCCGTTTATACAGTATAAAAACCGATTTGTATCCTTTACCCCTTCCCAATACAGGAGAAACGGCGTTTTATCAGCCCTGCAACCGGGCATTATGTTGGTAAAAAATACGGGGTTATTTATGTCGATAAGAATCTTAATGATTTGCTGTTCGATCTTTCTTGCGTCGCCTGCTTTTCCGGCTGTGGTATACGTCGATTCTCGAGCGACCGGGCCGATATATGACGGCTCATCATGGCAAAATGCATATAAAACCATAACAGCCGCGCTGAACTCAATAAGCACAGGCGGCTCGGTCTGGGTTCGCGAAGGCACATATCCAGAGCGTATAACATTGACGTCCTATCAGAATGTCTACGGCGGATTCCTCGGCTATGAAACCTCTATTGATCAGAGAATACCCGGCGCGTTTCAGACTGTAATAGATGCACGGAAAGCCGGGCGATGTATCGATGTATCGACCGGCGCCTGGGCCATAATCGACGGCTTTACAATCAAAAACGGGCGCGCCGATAAGGGCGGAGGCATACGATGCTGCATCAACTCCAATGTCAAGATACGCAACTGCCGCATAGAAAACTGTGAAGCAACCCAGCTCGGCGGCGGGGTATATCACGATAAATACTCCACCGGCGAGATGACAGACTCCACCATAACAGGCTGCAGCGCGCCGAACGGCGGCGGGCTGGTCGTGGAGTATCACGCTTACCCAGTCCACCAGCGCTGCGAAATTTCCCGTAACTGGGCCTCGACAAGCGGCGGAGGGCTTTATTGTCCGTTTCATTCTGAGGCTCGCATGGAAAACTGCACGTTTGTGTATAACACCGCTGCCACAAATGGCGGCGCGGCTTACACATATCGCGGCGGTCCTGTTGCGTTCGATCATTGCATCCTTGCGTATAACTCGGCTCCCGATACGGGCGGAGTCTACGGTGACGGCGGCAGTTCGACTACTACATTTGTCTTCTGCGACTTCTATGCAAACGAAAACGGCGACTGGGGTGGGGCGATAGAGGCGATGCCCGCCGATTACGCCAATACGTTCGTCGATCCGATGTTTCTAATGCCCGAGCGCGATGTGTTTTGCCTTTCGTCGGACTCTTGCTGCAGTGGAATGGGGGCTTACTCTATCGGGCCATCATATCAACTTCGAAAAATCGGAGATGCGAAGATGCTTCCACCGGGATCAGCCGTCACTCTTACGGGAAAAGTCATAAGCTGCTCGGACGGCGATATGGTCTGGATCGAAGAGACGGATCGATCCGCCACCATTCCAATATCGGGGATTACCGGCTGCAGCCCGGCAAGTGTGTTGATATCGATAACAGGCACTTCGACAGGTGCAGACGGAATGACTGTGCTGCAGGCATCGTCCTGGACTTTAGCATCCGGCGCCGATTACGAACTGGAGCCGTTTGGAACCTGCATCTCCCGGCTGGACAGCGCTTCGGGATTTCGGGTCAAGACATGGGGCAGAGTTACAGGCATAGACTCCGATGGTTTCACACTGTCGGATGCAGATTATTCTGTCAATGTGATTTGGCCGGGAGAGCAGCCGCAAGTTGGGAGCTTTTTGGTAGTAACGGGAGGATATACGGGTCTGCGCAGGTTTCAGGCGACGAAAATAGAGTGAAAAGTCAGAAAGACAAAAGGCTAAGCAATTTACGGTTAGAAAAGAGTCACATTTCCTACGGAAATCTGACGTAGTAAATTGCACTGTTGTTTGTGGTTTTATTGATATGAAAATCATAGTGATATGCAAGCNNACCAACCGTGAATTACTTAGAAAGTTGTGAGATGAGCATGAGCCGGTACCTTATGTTGATTTTATTCTGCTTTACAGTTGGCATGCGACCGGCTCATGCAACTTCGACCGGATTGAATTTGATCCCCACAGCCGATACTCTTCCGGCAGGGATTTTCAGCCTGGGTGGTCAGACTCTAAGCTTTGGGCCGGGTTTTGCAAAGATATCAGAGAGCGCTATTGTGACTGAGGTCGGGATAGGAAACAGATCAGAGTGCGGAATAGACCCGATAATAAGTAGCGGTGATGCGCTTATAAATGGCAAATACAGGTTTTTAGAAGAATCGCGATACGTACCTGCGTTTGCTATAGGCGTGCAGAACTTCAATGCAGGTCTGGCAATTCAACCTTTTATTGTTGGTTATAAGACTTTTCTTATAGCTCGACTGCACTTTGGGATTATCAGCACGGCGGGCGAGATAAACGGCATGTTCGGNNGTTCGGCGTAGATAAGCAGATCAGCAAGTTGGTTATCTTCCAGGCTGATTATATCACTGGTCCAGGTAATGCTTATTCTATCGGGCTAAGCATTGGGGGTGCCACAGGCTGGAATTTTAATCCAGCCTGGATTATAGGCAATTCCGAGAAAGAGGACGGCTATTTTCTTGATCTGGAATGGGCTGGAAGGCTATGGTGATTACGATTTTCCAAATCCCAGTTTTCCGGCCATCTGCAGGAGCTTTACGTAATCTATCTTGCCGCTGACCTTTGCAACCTCTATACGTTTTACACTCTTTCCATCTACCACCAGTGAGCGCGTTCTGAAGCCATAAATGCCTTCGACATCCTTCTGTGCGTAGAGTGCGAATGTGCCTTTTTTAGCCGCGTTCTGCCACAGCACTCTGCTCCACTCGCCGGTGGGGACGTTTTTTGCGTAAAATCCCTGAATGTCCTTCTCGGTCACCTTGGGGTCGTTAACATCGAGCTGGACAAACTCGATCTGTTTTACATCTTTCATTGCATCGGCAAGATCCTGCACATCTATCTTATCCAGCAGTGAACCAAACTTGCCAGAAAGCATCGGCAGCATTGCCTTAGCCATAGGCAGGATGTCTTCATTGCTCATATTGACCTCCATCCCTGTCTCAGCGCCGGGATAAATAGGCAGGTCCATTGCAGATTTCTCCGTCTGAGCAAAAGCCGCAGTTGCCATAAGCATCGCAATCAATATTGAAACCAAAGTTAATCTCATATTTTTCCTCTTTGCGTAGATAGAGTATACACAACTTATATTGTAGTGATTTCCAGCGTGTTATTTCCAATTGTCAGGAATCATTTTTAGAATCTTTCATCACAACTACACATGCCGCTGCCAGAGCGATCAGAGCCTGGCTGAGATGTTCACCGCTGTCGGAGCCGTGATNNTGATATCTTCCATTTTCAATATGAGTCGGAAATATTTCCTGCTCGGGCTTAATAAATCCGGAAAGCATAAGCGCATGCTCGGCATCAGGTGTGATCGCCCCAATAGCTCCCCAGAACTCGGGTGAATCGACCCCACGCAATTTTGCAACAGCTGCAATCGCCGCGGCCATCAATCCGACTTCCACTGCCGGTTCATGG
>DJHI01000059.1:0-1075 GCA_002431715.1 Armatimonadetes bacterium UBA5829 | reverse complement strand
GTGAGGCAGTGCATCCGCAACTAAATGCGAGGCTATTCCGGCAGCGAACGCTCCGGGTTTATTATCCAATAAAGAACCTATTGCCGCGCCTATCAGCGCATGAACTGCTCCACCCATCCGGCTTACTTAACTCCACAGAGCTGCTTGTAGATCGATACTACCCTGCGGACATAGTTTTGAGTCTCCTTATATGGAGGCACTCCACCGTGTTTTTTCACTGCTCCGGGTCCGGCATTATATGCAGCCAGAGCGAGCGCAAGGTCATTCCATGTAAGCTCATTCCACATTTTTGAGCCGGCCATTCTGTCCAGCATGCCCCTTATGTATCGCACAGAGCCATATATATTATCGACAGGGTCGTAAGCGTTATCCACTCCAAGTCCCGCGGCCGTCGAGGGCATAAGTTGACCCAACCCTTGCGCGCCGCAAGGCGAGGTTGCAGTGATCTTGAAGTGAGACTCGGCCAGTATAACCGCGCATACCAGCCTTGGGTCGACTTTATACTTATAGCTGAATCCCAGCACGCTTTTGGCTATAGTGTCCGCCTGTGAATCGGAAAGTTTCTTGTTAAAGCCTTTTATAGCCTTTTTATATACTTCAACCAGTTGCTCCGACGTCAATAGCTTCTGCTTTGCATCTTCTTTTTTTGTCTCCTGAGCCTTGCCTGAAGCGGACTTAGCTCTTTGAGTCTCGGCTTTGACTATTTTCGCCTCTTCCGTTTTCCTTTTGCTCTCTTCATAGCGTTTGAAGTCTACATCATAGGTGCAGGCGACCAGCCTGAGATCGGACAGTGAGTGTTTGCAGCCCTCTCCCACGCGGACCAGACACGCGAGGTCCGTGCCGGTGCTATCGGACGGCAGGCTCTCGGTATTGATCAAAAACGAGCCCTGTTTGTCTGTTGAAAGAATCAGACAGCCACCTTTTTCGTCATTTTTGGAAAAACCTGCGACCCTGCCCCTGACCTCGAAGACCTTGCCGATATAAGACGAAGCGTCCGCCTTGATGGTTTCGTAAGGCAGTTTGGTAAGGAGCTTCTTGCGCAGAGACAGGTAACTGTTGAGGGCTACAGGCTCCG
>DJHI01000328.1:8426-9298 GCA_002431715.1 Armatimonadetes bacterium UBA5829 | reverse complement strand
TTTTTTGAAGGCCTTATCGGAAGAGTGGGGGAGTTCTCCACAGTCGGCCTGGAGTAATGCAGATCGGAGATAATCATCTGATCCGCCAGGCTGTTATCCTCATTGACGCTGTATCCTCCACCCACAATGCAGTTGCTGATATGGGAGTTGCGACCGATAAACGACTTGCTTCCGATCACACTTCGTGAAACTACTGCGTGATCGTCTATTACAGACCCTTCACCTATAACTACGCGCTCGCCGAGCCTTACGCCGCGGCCGATACTGGAGCCTGTTCCTATATATACCGGCCCCACCAGTTCTACCGACGGATCGATCATAACTCTTTCGCCGATCCATATGCCTTCGCCGATATGAGTGGCGGCAAGTTCGAGATCGAGTCTGCCGGTCAGTGCATCGAAGTGAAGACTTCGATAATGACCGGGATTACCCACGTCGCACCAGTAGCCGGGCAGCGACATCGCGCGGATCGGTTCCATATTAGCAAGCATCGCGGGGAAAACGTGCATTGAGAAGTCGCATACGCGGTCATATGGAATGCAGCTTATCACTTCAGGCTCAAGGATATAGATGCCGGTCGATACGGTGTTCGTGAAAGCCTGGTCAGACTTCGGTTTCTCAACTATTCTAGTCACCGTACCCGATTCATCGTGGCCGACAAGGCCGAACTGTGTCGGGTCGTCTGTATCGGCAGTCAAAATCGTGGCGATCGCTGATGATTTCTCATGCCTGGCGATGGCGGCTTTAAGATCGAAGTCGGTCACTATATCGCCGTGAATGACGATGAACCTGCCCTCGATCATATTTCTGGCCTGTTTGACTGCGCCTGCGGTTCCCATAGGCTTACTTTCGATGGAATATCGAATGCGCAC
>DJHI01000328.1:6086-8387 GCA_002431715.1 Armatimonadetes bacterium UBA5829 | reverse complement strand
GAATGCGCACGCCCCATCTGCTGCCATCGCCGAAGTAGTCTATGATATCTTTGGAATCACGCGAGAGTGCGGCGACAATATCTTTGATCCCGTTTTTTCTGAGCAGTCCGATAATATGTTCCATAACCGGCCTGTCGAAAAGCGGCGTCATCGGCTTTGGGCAGTCCGACATATGGCAATGAAGCTGCGTGGATTTTCCACCAGCCAGAATTATTGCTTGCATTTGGAGTAAACCTCCCAAATAACAGATAAGAGTGGAGAGTGAAGAGCGAAGATTTCGGTCTCCATTCATTTCCCCTGCAAAAGTGCCAGGCTTTTAGCCATATTTATTATCGGCACATACAGCCGCCAGTGTTACCCACGAATCCGCGATTTCCTCTATCCCCAATACCAAAAACTCAACATCCAACCCTGAATTCGTCTTGCTCTGAGTTTGGGTAAATGGTATAATCGCCGCGTCTGGTTGGTAAGACGTGGAAGATGTTATGGAGGTTCCGATATGAGTAGAGTTAAAGCGTATTTCTGGCCTGTCCTGATTGCGATTCTTTTTATACTTCTCGTGTTTGGTGGAGTGCTGATAGGCCTGTATACTGACTGGCTGTGGTTCAAGAATCTCGGTTTCGGCGGAATATTCTCTAAAATATTGCTCACCAAAGCAGCGCTCGGCGGCGTAATGGGCCTGCTTTTCTTCCTGATTATCTACGGCAACCTCTGGTATGCCCGCCGTATTGCGCCTCCGCCATCACCCATGGGACTCGAACAGCAACTTTTAGAGCGATTGGGCAGACTTGCTAGAAGCGGCATCGGCCTCGTGTTATTCCTTGGCAGCATTGTTCTGGCGGTTTTTGTCGGCTTAGCGGCTACGGCACATTGGGAGGAATGGCTTAAATACATTCATGCCACTCCATTTGGAATAAACGATCCGCAGATGGGGATGGACATCGGATTCTACGTCTTCAAACTGCCGTTTTTGATGTATATCTATAACTGGCTTTTTGTTGCTCTTGTTGTGGCAGCAGTCGCCACTATTGCAATTCACTATGCCGATGAAGCGATAGAGGTTATCGGCAATGGAGTTCAGTTTTCGCCCGGTGTAAAAGCGCACATCGGATTTCTCATCGCCCTGATGTTCTTCCTAAAGGCTTGGGGCTACCGCTTGGGTATGTATCAACTTATGCTCAACAGGGGAGGTCTTATCGACGGAGCCGGCTATGCGGACGTTCNNGCCATAAAGGCTACTCAAATGGCTTATGGATTGGATCAGATTGCAGCCCGACCCTTCGCAGCCGAGTCATCGCTTTCAGCCGAGCAAATAGAGGCCAACGATACCACAATCCAAAACATCCGCCTCTGGGATCAGGATCACCTCCAGAGCGCTTATAATCAGATTCAGACGATCAATCAGTACTACCATTTCAGGGATGTCGATGTAGATCGTTACTGGCTCACCGATAAAAAGACAGGCCAGCGTCAGTACAGGCAGGTTTGGCTCTCTGCGCGAGAACTCGATCAAAACCTGCTGTCTACAAACGCTCAAACATGGATCAACCTGCATCTGCAATACACTCACGGCTACGGCTTCTGTATGAGCCCGGTTAACGAGGTCGATTCAGAGGGAATGCCTGCTTTCTTTGTAAGCGACATTCCTCCACAGACCACGGTCGATCTTCCGATCAAAAGGATGGGGGTCTACTTCGGCGACGCCACCGAGAATTACGTGTTTGTGGACACGAGCGCCAAGGAGTTCGACTATCCGACCGCTAAAGGGTCTCACGAGACCACATTCAAGGGCGGCAGCGGCGTCGGAATTGGGGGATTCTTCCGCAAGCTCATCTTTGCGCTTAGATTCCAGGATATCAATATTCTCCTGAACGAGAATTTGAAATCGCGTAGCAAGATCCTCTATGCAAGGCAGATAAATGAAAGGGTCAGAATGCTGTTTCCTTTCCTGAACTTCGATCGCGATCCATATCTGGTGACCGCATACGGCGGTCTCTACTGGATATGGGACGGCTACACCATGAGCGATTCATATCCATATTCCAACTATTCGAGCACGGAGACTACCGATTTTAACTATATTAGAAACTCTGTCAAGATAGTGGTGAACGCATACACAGGCGAAGTCCAACCGTATATTATCGAGAAACCTTTGAACGATCCGATTATTCAGACATACAAAAAGATGTTCCCATCGGTCTTCAAGCCAATCTCGCAGATGCCGACTGATCTGCGCGACCACATACGTTACCCTGAAGACTTCTTCCAGATCCAGACGGACGTATATCGCCGTTATCACCA
>DJHI01000328.1:5251-6069 GCA_002431715.1 Armatimonadetes bacterium UBA5829 | reverse complement strand
TTATAATAACAGCGACCTCTGGGAGATAGCGGGCAAGGCCGACCTCACCGGCGACACCGCTGAAGAGGCCACCGAGATGCAGCCGTATTATGTGATTATGAAGCTCCCGAACGGCAAGAGCGAGGAGTTTATATTGATGACTCCCTTCATCCGCGCTGGAAAGACCAACATGGTTTCGTGGATGTGCGCGAAGTGTGATGCGGCGGATTACGGCAAGCTGGTTCTATATCAGTTCCCGAGAGACAAAAACGTATACGGCCCTCAGCAGATAGCTGCCCGTGTGCGTCAGGATACCGTGATATCGCAGCAGTTGACTCTGTGGGGTCAGTTGGGGTCTTCAGTCAGCAGCGGAAATTTACTGGTTGTCCCGATCGAATCGTCGCTGCTTTATGTGATGCCGGTATATCTCGAATCAACGAGTACAAAAATCCCTGAGCTTAAGCGCGTAATCGTCTCACTTGGAAATAAAATTTCCATGCAGCCGACGCTCGCCGAGGCCCTATCCGATGTAGTGGGTCAGCAAATCTCCGCGCCTGCGCCGACAGCAAAGCCCGCTGCAGGAAAACCAGCCGCAGCCAAGCCGTCTCCGGGCGTTTCCGGTGCTGCCATAGGTCAGGATGTAAAACGTCTTATCGACCAGGCCGTCACGCAATACAATGCCGCTCAAGCTGCTCAAAAACGCGGCGATTGGAGCGAATATGGCACTCAGGTCAAAGCCTTAGAAAAGACTCTCAACGAGCTTAAATCGAAGTCGAAATAAGAGTTACTCGTTATGAGTTGTGGATTGTTGGTTGCACTGCTCCCTCTCCTGGGGGAGA
>DJHI01000328.1:4217-5182 GCA_002431715.1 Armatimonadetes bacterium UBA5829 | reverse complement strand
GTCCGGGATTTGAATCCCGGACCTACATATATAGGGAATTTTAATCTCCGATTGCTGTTGATTCGATTTTTTACTTATTATTCTTCGTTTTTCTATATTGACCCCTATCCTCATCAATGCTAATCTGAGCTATAAATTTTTCAGGACCGGATTGGAGACAGAGTTCATGATGAGGTTTGTGTGCTTCTTTATAGCCGCCGCTTGCAGCGTATTGACGCTCTCTTCCGTGTGCAATGCCCAGGTGGATGAGTCGATGTATAAGCTGCCCAAAGGCGTCCAGACACGATGGGCAAGCATGGAGAACCCCGACAGCAAGAAGGGCGAGGGTGGCAAGACAAACTTAGGTCGCAAAGGCTATCCGGCGCGTTCTCTTTCGCCTGGCGACTCATTTGTGCTGGCGCATGCCGAAAATACGAGCGGCACCGTACGCCGCATATGGATCACCATAAGAGATAGAACCGCCGAACAGATGAGGGGTATAGTAATCAGAGTGTATTGGGATGGAGCCGAAAAGCCGGCTGTCGAAGCTCCTTTGGGTGATTTTTTCTGTCAACCGCTCGGCAAATTTGTGGCTTTTGAAAATGCATGGTTCGATGATCCTGAAGCCCGTTCATTCAACTGTCGTATTCCAATGCCATTTAAGAATGGTTTCAAAATTACTGCAAGTAATGAGTCACCGCAGGAGCTTGGTATTTTCTATGATGTAGACTATACCACCGGTGACAAACATGGTCCCGACACGGGCTATTTCCACGCGCACTTTAGTCACGAGAACCCTACCACACAACGCCGGGATTTTGAGATTCTACCCAAGATAACCGGCAAAGGGCGTTTCCTCGGTTGCTGCATAGGAGTGAACGTTAACAAAAAAGTCAACGCAGATATGTGGTGGGGCGAAGGTGAGTTCAAGGCGTATATCGACGGAGATACCGATAATCCCACACTATGCGGCACCGGCACGGAGG
>DJHI01000328.1:2540-4204 GCA_002431715.1 Armatimonadetes bacterium UBA5829 | reverse complement strand
ACAATATTCGACTTCGATAATGGCCGGTATGCGTTTTATCGATTGCATGGCCCCGATCCGATCTACTTCGACAAGGATTTCCGCGCGACTATGCAGCAGATAGGTTGCTACGCTAAGTCAGAAATGATCGGGCATGTAGAAACCCATCCTGATGTACCTTTCCTTGCGACTGGAGATGGTAAAACAAAACTCACTTCTGAGAATATATTAGCCGGTCCTGATTTTGCAGCATACGAGCGCAGCGACGACTGGTGCGCGACCGCCTATTTCTATCTGAACAGTCCTGTAGACGATCTTCCTGCCATAGAGCCTTATGAGAAACGGATGGTCGGTATTGTCTCGGAATCCAGGTAGGCTTACATATAAATCAAAGGTTGATTGGAGACAGAGTTAATGAGGAAATATATAAGTCTGGTTGCAGCTGCTGTTTGCGGTATATTGGCGCTTCCTTCAATGTGTATTGCCCAGTACGACGGGCCGATGTATAAGCTGCCGGATGGCGTCCAGACTCGATGGGCGAGTATGGAGAATCAGGATGGCAAGAAGGGTGAGGGCGGCAGAGAAAAGTTCGGTCGCAAGGGTATGGCGTGCTGCGGCTTATTACCTGGGTGGAGTCGAGTGCTCGCGCATGCCGAAAATACAAGCGGCACTGTGCACAGAATCTGGGTCACTATAAGTGATCGAAACCCCGAACAGCTAAGGGGCCTTGTCATTCGTATGTATTGGGATGGAGCAGAAAAACCTGCTGTGGAAGCCCCATTGGGCGATTTCTTCTGCCAGCCGCTCGGTCAGACGGCGGTTTTTGAAAATGCCTGGTTCGATAATCCCGAAGGCCGTTCGTTCAACTGCCGTATTCCCATGCCTTTCAAGAAGGGTTTCAAGATAACCGTAACCAACGAATCGAATAAACCGGCGGGAGATTTCTATTACGATGTCGATTACACCATCGGCGACAAGCACGGTGATGATACCGGTTATTTACATGCGCACTTCAACCACGAGAACCCTACCACAATACGCCAAGATTTTGAGATTCTGCCAAAAGTGACAGGCAAAGGCCGTTTTCTCGGCTGCTGCATAGGCGTGAATGTCAACAGAAAAGACAACGCATGGGCGTGGTGGGGCGAAGGCGAGTTCAAGGCTTATATCGACGACGACACTGATAATCCCACGTTGTGCGGCACCGGCACGGAGGACTATGCCTCCAGCGGTTATGGTATGGATGTATACTCTGACCTATGGCACGGCTGCACTATATCCGACCTCGGCAAGAGCCAATATGCGTTTTATAGAATGCACGGTCCCGACCCGATCTATTTCGATAANNGGATATCCGTGTGACAATCCAGCAGATAGGCTACTACTATAAGGAAAGAATGATCGGGCATCTGGCAACCCACCCGGATCTCACGCTGCTCGCTACCGGAGACGGCAAGACCAGATTGACTCCCGAGATCGTGAAAGCCGGCCAAGAAAATGGCACTTTTGAGCGAAGCGACGATTGGTCTGCGACAGCCTATTTCTATCTGAACAGCCCGGTCGATGACCTTCCCGCCATAGAACCATATGAGAAGCGTATAGCCGGTCTGATCTCAAATTCCAAATAACTCCGTATCTTGTTCATCAAGGATTTTATTGTTTATTATGCCTCCAGGTATCTTACC
>DJHI01000328.1:0-2497 GCA_002431715.1 Armatimonadetes bacterium UBA5829 | reverse complement strand
TCCAGGTATCTTACCTGGAGGCTCTTTATTACAGTGTTCATTATTCATCAACAGGTGCTGATTCTATATAGATTGTGAACTAAGTAATTTACGTCCCTAAACTTGTAATAGAGATCACAATCGGCAGGTAGAATCATGAATCAAAGTCATTCGACAGGTGCCGTATCAGCAGCCACCTCTGAAGCGCGAGAAGTTGGGATGAAGATATTAGCCTCCGGCGGTAATGCTTTCGATGCTATTATCGCTTCGGCGGTTACACTGGCAGTAGTGGAGCCGGGCAATTCAGGTCTTGGAGGGGAAGGCTATTGTATTTTCTACGATAGCAAAACAGCTCAGGCCGGTTCCCTCTGTTTTATGGAAGTGCCTGGCGGATTAGCCAGCCCTGAAGACCTTAGTGGTAAAGATCTACTGAGGGGTGTCATGTCACCGATGATTCCCGGTATGGTAGCCGGGTGGTTTGCTCTGATCTCAGAGAAATGTTCGCTATCTTCAGAGGAGCTACTTGCACCCGCTATAGAATATGCAAAAAATGGGTTTGAGCTGTGCGCGCATGAGGCTGGCGGGCTAAACTGGATGGGAGACTATTTCCATCCGTCAGCTCATAGTGTTTTTGTTCGTTCCGATAGGCCATGGCAGTCGGGAGATCGACTATACCAGCCGGAACTCGCTCAAACTCTCAAGCAGATCGCCAGAGACGGAGCGGAGTTTTTCTATCATGGCGATTTTGCTGAGAAAATGGACCGGTTCTTCCGAGAATCGGGCGGAATCCTGCGAAAAAGCGATCTTGCTTCTTATAAGCCTATATGGCAGGGAACGCTTTCTCACAGATTTGGAGATTTTGAGATTCATGTCCCACCGCCCGAATCCACAGGCTTTGAACTTCTGTATGGACTCGAACTGCTTTCACGACTAAATTACGGTTCTTTTAAACCAGGAGAACTTGATGCCGCAAAGACAATAGCCTCCGTTTCGCGTAAGATGCAGGAATGCAGTGATGAACTATTGAGTAAAATGCAGCCATACGATCCAAATACCGACGAGACCATCGCGGGATTATTTGAAGAAAAAGCTTTGCAAGAAGCTGTCAATAATCTCCACTGCAAACATTCGGCTCATTCTCCCAGTCATGGTATGCACACTACATCTCTCTCGGCCTGCGACAGCTCCGGCAACTATGTCTGTCTTACTCAGACTCTCGATCATGGCTTTGGAAGTGGTGTTATGATACCCGGGACAGGAGTATTGATGAACAACGGCATGGCTTGGATGAACGTTGATAATCCAACTCGCGCTGATATAGTCGCTCCTTTTGGACATTATTTCGCTCCTGTAATCCCAACACTTGCGCTCGATATTTCAGGAAAGCCGATCATGGCTCTAGGAACACCGGGCGGAAACGGTATCCCTCAGACTACTATGCAAGTTTATGCAAATATGCTTTTCCATAATGATGATGCAGAAAAGGCACTGAGCAGGCCTAGAATGTTTTTGGGCGCAATTGTTCCCGAGACACCGACTGAGGGTATCAGTATCGAGCCCGGATTTGCACTGGAAGTATATAGCGAACTCCAAATAGAAGAGAGTGATATTTTCCGCTACTTCGGCGATTTCCATGCTGTTGGGCGTAATCCTAACGGCGGTTTTACGGTATATGATGATCCAAGGGGAGTAAAAGCACGATCTTTCTAAAGCTGTTGTTCACATCTTTACTATAAATCCATAATAGCTGCTCCAACCCCGGAGCGGTATTTTTTCACATTCCGCACTCATCTTCCAAGCACAAAAACGACAATCGAACAGATGTTCGTCACAGATAAGACGGGAGAATTTTACGCACAAAAAGCTTCTCAACCAAAAAAAGTCCAACTTTTTTCTTAAAAGCCCTTGACAAAGAGTTTTCCTGCTGATAAACTCTCACTATCTGATCGGTTGGCAACTTCATGGAGTATTGATGGGGTAGCTAATCGATAAAAAGCGGTTCCTTGGTAGAAGTTGGAGTTTTGATGGAGATCTGGCTGAGAGAGATTGGAATCGCGGGAGACTAAGAAATGTTCGGTGGGTCATATGCACACTCTCTGGACTCGGCGGGTAGGTTCGTAATGCCCAAGAAGTTTCGTTATGAGCTCGGTGAAGAGTTCATCATAACGAAGGGTTTGGGCTGCCTGTGCGTGTTTCCGGTGGAGTGGAAGACCCAGCTCGAGGAGCAGCTAAACAGCTTCGGCGGGCCGCTCGAACTTCTATTGAACCCGCATGTCACTCGGCTCCATCGCCATTTCTTCGGTGAGATGGTCACGGCAAGCGCGGATGGCCAGTTCAGAGTCCAGCTTACACCGGAGCATCGCCGCTACGCCGGAATCACCGACGAAGTGGTTGTATATGGCCGCGGTCGATGCGTGGAGCTTTGGTCTCCGCAGGAACTTGAAAAATATCAGAATGACAATGACAGCGTAGCTGATTTAATAGCCTCCGGCACGGCGCTTTTAGGAGCAGTCGGCGG
>DJHI01000124.1:5402-6323 GCA_002431715.1 Armatimonadetes bacterium UBA5829 | reverse complement strand
TCCCAGAGATGTGCCGGTGGATTTGGAGGCGGTAAAGACGATCTCGATAAGCGCCGCTCGCAATGAGAATGAGAGTTTCCAGATTGCCGTCACTCCATCGGGGATCAGCACCCTTAAGGGTGTAACGGTCAGTGTCTCCGACCTGCGCTCCAAAAGCGGCGATGTGTTGCCTTCCGCCGACATAAACTGTGACGTGGTCGGTTATGTCAGGACAAAAGCCCCATGCTATAAAGTCTCATATGTCGGATGGTGGCCCGATCCTATTCTGGACTTTCTCGGCCCCATTGATATCGACTGGGAGAACCTTCAGACGTTCTGGGTCCGTGTAAAAGTCCCAAAAGGCCAGGTTCCGGGTCTGTATAAAGGCAAACTGACTGTCTCCGCTCAGGGAGCCAAGCCCGTTGTGCTGGGTGTCAATCTGCAGGTTCGCTCATTCACCCTGCCGGACTGCACTCCCATTCCCACAGCCATAACGGCTCTTATTGGCGAGTCCAAGGATCGCATAATAAAGGAGATTATCGGCGAGGAGAACTGGCAAAAGAAAATGAAATACGCCTATGCCGATTTTCTTGCAGACTATTATATGGACTTCGACCATCTATATGAGCCCGGGCCGCCTGATTACGATATCTTGAAGCATCTGCACGATCAGGGTCGGCTTGTTGCGTTCAATCTCGGCAATATAGATAACGCGGGCAAGAGCGTGGATCACTTTATGCCGATATACGAAAAATGCAAGGAGATGGGAATCCTCGATCACGCATATATATACGGTTTCGATGAGGCAAAGTCCGAGAAATTCGCTGAGATAGCCGAGACAATGAAAGCCCTGAAAGCGGCCTACCCGGATATGCTGCTTATGACAACCGCAGTCGATCTCAGTTATGGAATGAACAGCGAAATGAAATCCATCGATGCATG
>DJHI01000124.1:0-5351 GCA_002431715.1 Armatimonadetes bacterium UBA5829 | reverse complement strand
AACTCCAGACTATGACCCGACCAAGGTCGCCGCAGCCAGATCAGCCGGGAAGAAGGTTTGGTGGTATGTCTGCTGCGGCCCGCACAATCCGTATGCCAACTTGTTTGTGGAATACGATGCCATTGAGGCGCGCCTCTTGATGGGTGCCATGACCGCCAAATTCAAGCCGGACGGCTTCCTATACTATTCGCTTACATTCTGGAACGGCAATAAGCCGATCACATTCGGCCCGTTTACAAATTGGAACCCAAGAAGTTTCACCGAATATAACGGCGACGGCTCTCTCTTCTGCTGCGGGCCCGGAGGCAAACCCGTGCCGACCATAAGGCTGGAAAACTATCGTGACGGCATGGAGGACTTTGCGTACTCGAAAATCCTGGAGAGTATCATAGAAAAGTATACAGCCAAAGGCGATGCTCTGACCGGCAGTGAGCAAAAATGGCTGGATAGTGCGCGCAAGGCTCTGGCTGTTCCCGACAGCCTGGTAAGCGACATGGGGCACTATTCCCATGATCCTAAGCAGCTCGAATCCTGGCGCAATCGAATAGCCGATCTTATCGATTCCTCCGGTATGGCTGATACAAATCCATGGGGTGAAAATTTTAACGTAAGAGGTTTTGCGAATTGACATCGAGCTTGAGCCTGAATGTGACCTGGAAGGTTAAAGGCTTTGACGGCCAGCACGGCAATCCTGATTNNGATGAGAGGACATTCATACCCGCAAACGTGCCCGGTGAGGTTCATCTCGATCTGGAACGAGCGGGTCTCATACCGGACTGTAACTACGGCACGAACGCCCAGTCGGCGCGATGGGTTGAAGAGCAGGTGTGGGTATATCGCACAAAATTCAGCGTTCCTGCCGATGCTCTGACCCGACATGCATGGCTCATTTTCGACGGCCTCGACCTCAATGCGATTATCTATCTAAATGGAACCGAGATAGGCCGCCATTCCAACGCTTATGTTCCCTGCAGGCTGGATGTGACGGGAAACTTGCGAGAGGGCGAGAATGTGCTGGCGGTGTGGATCGAAAGCGGGTTATATGGAGTCTCAGATAAGCCAGGCGCCGGTTTCCATCCGTCTCTGGATCATATGCTCCACAAACGCGCATGGCAGCGTAAACCGCAGTACAGCTTCTCGTGGGATTGGAACCCCCGCCTGATCAACGTCGGAATCTGGAAGGGTGTCCGCCTTGAGTGGGCCGACTCAGCCCGCATCGATGCGCTGACTGTCTACCCCGAGCTCGCTGATGATCACAAAAAGGCGTGGATTCATATTCGCGCTTTTGTTGAAAGTGTGCAGCCCGAGCCGGTCAAAGCTCTTATCCGCGTTCTAGTCCCGGAGTCTGACGCAGTCGTTGAGCGGGAAGTGGAACTGCCTGCGGGCATCTCACAGCATGAGATCAAAGTTGGAATATCTGATCCAAAGCTCTGGTGGCCGAGGCCTCATGGCGATCAGCCGTTATATACCGTTCAGTGCGAGGTTGTAATAGGCGGAAGTGTTGTCGATTCCGCGATTCGCCGCACCGGTATCCGCAGCATTCGAATAAATCAAGATCCGCATCCTGAAAAGGGCTCATATTTCATACTGGAGGTCAACGGCCAACCAATCTTTGCCAAAGGCGGCAACTGGGTCCCGCCGGATATGATATATGCCCGGCCGGACGCCGAGCATTATCGAAGACTGGCTAAGATTGCTGCTGACGCCAACTTCAACGCTCTTCGAATATGGGGTGGGGCGCATTACGCCGACCATGCTCTTCTCGATGCATGCGATGAGTTGGGAATCCTGATCTGGCATGACTTCATGTTCGCCTGTTCAAAATACCCGGGAGATGACCCTGAGTTTCTGGATGCCATCAGGCGCGAGGTGACATTTATCACTCGCGACCTTTCGGCTCATCCCAGCCTGCTCGTGTGGTGCGGTAATAACGAACTCGAAGTTGGCGCCTGGGATTGGGGTTTTGACAGGGTCAAATCGCACCCCGATTACGCGCTCTACCATATGGAGATTCCACGGATAGTAAAGCGTGAAGATCCCTCACGTCCATACTGGCCGAGTTCGCCGTATTCTCCAAACAATGAGCATCCGAACGATCAGGCCCTGGGCGATCAGCATCCGTGGGACGTTTCACTTGGCGGCAGTGGCACGGATTTCTGGGCATATAGAGACAATGTCAGCCGGTTCCCTAATGAGGGAGGCCTGCTAGGAGCCTCATCTCCTGCCACACTCAAGCAGTTCCTTCCCAAAGACCAGCGAAACCTACGCTCGCCCTCATGGGAGTTTCATGACAACGCTTGCAATTTCTGGCAGCAGAATGGGATTTGCTACCGGGCAATTACGGACTGGCTGGGGCTCGATCCATATAAGTTGAGCCTGCAAGACTACGCCTTTTACAGCGCAATCATCCAGTCCGAGGGTCTCCAGGAATACATAGACAACTTCAGGAGGCGGATGTTCAGCTCATCGAGCGCGATCTTCTGGATGTATAACGACTCCTGGCCGGCCACCCACGGTTGGACAATCATCGACTACTACCTAAGGCGAAAATTGGCCTATCATCCCGTCCGCCGTGCTTTCTCGAATATCTATGTGATCCCTGTCGTTGATGGTGACTCGGTAAAGATTTACGGGGCAAACGATACCTTCGCCGAATGGCGCGGCACAGCCCGGTTCGGACTCTTCGACCTGCATGGCGGCCTGCCGATGGATAAAGATACGGAGGCGGTTCTTGCTCCCAACGCCTCTACACTAATTGGTGAGTTTAAACTGGCCGAATGGCAGAAAATAGGTGCCGAAAATGCAGGTGCATTCTCTTTACTTATTAAAGACGGCCATGTTATCGCTCAAAACAGACGCTTCATAGCTCGCTATAAAGACCTGAATTTCGCAAAGCCTGATATATCCGTCACTCGCAGAGGCGATAAAGCGGTATTTTCTTCTCCCACATTTGTATGGGCAGCCTGTTTGGATATAGATGGTGAGTCTGATATTGCGGATGATGTCTTCGATCTGATTCCCGGCATAGAATACGAAATCGACTGGCCGCTTGATCGCCCTCTGCCCAAAATCCAGCGCTGCGCATCGCCTATAACAGGCCCCGATGTGCTAAAATAGTTATCGAACGTAACATGTAAGGTAGTTTGTATGAGCTTAAGGCGTCCCGACTGGATCAAAGCAAAAGCCCCACAGGGTGAGAATTATACGCAAGTAAAGCAGCTGGTGGAGGGAGCGAGACTCCATACTGTCTGCCAGAGCGCAAATTGTCCCAATATAGGCGAGTNNGAGTGCTGGCATGCGCGCACCGCCACTTTTATGATTCTCGGCGACACCTGCACACGCAATTGCCGTTTCTGCGCCGTAAACCACGGCAAGCCCGGCCCGGTCGATGAAGATGAACCCCGCAGAGTCGCCGACGCAGTGAAATACCTTGGTTTGCGCCATGCGGTGATTACCAGCGTAACTCGCGATGACCTTGCCGACGGCGGCGCGCATATCTTCGCCGACACCATCAGGCTCATTCACGAATCCGGCACAGGCTGCACGGTTGAAGTCCTCATCCCCGACTTTCAAGGTGATGAAGCTGCTCTTTCCGCCGTTTTAGATGCCAAGCCGGAAATTCTGAACCATAATGTAGAGACAGTCGAGCGGTGCTACCCGTCGATGCGCCCTCAGGCCGTCTATTCCCGCTCCATCAACCTCCTCAGGCACTCGAAGGAAATTGCTCCGAAAGTGCGCACAAAGTCCGGCATCATGATCGGCGCCGGAGAGCAGTGGAACGAGATAGTAGAGACCATGCGCGACCTTCGCGATGCCAGTTGCGATATCCTCACAATCGGGCANNAGTATCTTGCCCCATCCGCAAGCCACATCCCCATCGTAAAATACTACACCCCCGATGAGTTTGCCCAACTAAAAAGTGCAGGCCTCGATATGGGATTTGGGTATGTTGAATCAGGGCCGCTGGTAAGAAGTTCATACCACGCCTCCCAACAGGTTTGACCGGACTTTTAATGGGGAAAACCAAAACAAACGAACTCAACTTCTCAATGTATATTACAACGCAGCATGCTGAGCCTGTCGGCTAATATAGTCATCCCGGCTTTGCTTCAGCATGTTTTGCTGAAGGCCTAATCTATGCTCACCAAACAGGACAAAATAGACATCTTCCGAGAGATGACCACCATCCGCAAGTTCGAGGAGAAGGCGAGTGAGATGTATGAGCACGGCAACATCCGCGGCTTCCTGCATCTCTACATCGGCCAGGAGGCTGTGGCCAGCGGGTTCATGTGGCCTTTGCGTCCCGATGACTACGTAATCGGCGCGTACCGCGAGCACGGCCATGCGCTGGGCCGCTGCGCAACTCCGCGCAAGGTCATGGCAGAGCTTTTCGGCAAATCGACGGGCGTATCCGGCGGCAAAGGCGGCTCCATGCACCTCTTCGATGTCGACCGCCGCTTCCTGGGCGGCACCGCGATAGTCGGCGGCGGTCTTCCCATCTCAGCAGGTATAGGTTTTGCGATCAATTATAGAGGCGGCGACCAGATATGCCTCTGCTTCTTCGGCGATGGAGCAATTAACGAAGGCTCCTTCCACGAGACTTTGAATATAGCTTCCTTGTGGAACCTGCCCATTCTTTTTATATGTGAAAACAACCTGTATGGCATGGGCACTGCAGTCGAGCGCGCTTCAGCGGTTCCAAGCCTGTATCGCCGTGCTCAGTGTTATTCAATGAATGTCGAGACAGTCGACGGCATGGACGTTCTCGCCGTTCATGATATGGCCGATAAGCTGATCAGCCAGGTCCGGGAGACGAAGCACCCTGCCTTTGTCGAGGCGATCACCTACAGATACCGGGGCCACTCAGTGGCCGATCCGGGCACCTATCGAACCAAAGAGGAGATCGAGGAGTGGCGCAGGCGCGACCCGATAGTCCAGTTCGGCGGCAAGCTTTTGGAAGATGGCACTCTTACGCCCGAAGATATCGAAAAAATCCAGACGGAAGTTGCAAATGAGATCGAGCAAGCGGTTAAATTCGCCGAAGAGTCGCCTCTCCCCAAACCGGAAACTCTTCACCAGGATGTCTACGCCGGATGATGGGTTATGGGTGTTAGGTAGGTATTTGGTGCCGGACGTCAGGTGTCAGGTATAAGGTGTTTGGTATCCAATATCAGGCATCAGAGTGCAACCAACCACTCCCTCTCCTGGGGGAGAGGGTAGGGGTGAGGGCGCAACCTTTCTGATTAAGTATTTGTGATTTGATATCTTGTATTTGATTTGGTGTGGTGTTTCGGGACTTTTAGTCCCGAAACGGTCGGTTTCTTAGGATGAGGAACGACGAGGAATCTGCT
>DJHI01000221.1 GCA_002431715.1 Armatimonadetes bacterium UBA5829 | reverse complement strand
CCGCTTTCGCGGGAATGACAAGGTAGTAAAATCAGGCCCGGGAAAGAAAAGGTCGGGATTCAGAAAAATCCGACCTAGTACCACATAGCAACTTGGGTTTCGGGACGAGGGCGTTCCGAAACAACGAATCGGCCTACCGGCCCCGAATCCGGGATACCCGACACCTGAAGCTTTCAGGCTGCCTGCTTATTTATTCTTCCTGGTGATTGAGCGGTTGGAATCGTAAAATAGAATGTCGAGCCGCGGCCAACTTCGCTCTCAACCCATATTTTTCCACCCATGAGGTCTACCAGATCGGATGTGATCGCAAGGCCGAGGCCTATACCGCCGAAGTCTCTGGTGCTTGATCCGTCAGCCTGCTCGAACGGCAAAAGTATTTTGGACTGTTTATCGGCAGGAATTCCCACTCCGGTATCGGAGACGCTGAAACGGATGGCTGAGTTTTCGCCTGAAGCGCTGTCCATCTCAACATTTAGTCCAACACTGCCTTCTTCGGTAAACTTAACGGCGTTTTCCAGCAGGTTTAAGATGACCTGACGCAATCGCATGTAGTCACCCGAGACGATATCAGGCACATCGGGCATGACTTCGTACTTCAATTCCAATGCTTTCTCGCGCGTCTTTGTCTCGACGCCGGAAATTACCTCTCTCAGCAAAGCCTTGAGATTCAAATCAGTATATTCGAGAACAAGCTTTTCAGCCTGAATTGTCGAGAAGTCGAGGATGTCATTTATTATAGACAACAGGATATTCGCGGAAGTTTTTACATCTTCCAAGTAATCGCGCTGCTCATCCGTCAGATCGGTTTCCAGAGTAAGCTCCGTCATGCCTATGATGCCGTTCATAGGTGTGCGTAACTCATGGCTTACATTCGCTAGAAACTCGCTTTTAGCTTTACTGGCCTGTTCCACTGCATTCTTGGCTAATTTAAGTTTTTCTTCGGCTTCCTTGTGCTTGGAAATGTCGATAAAATTCTCCAAAAGGCATTTCCTGCCATTTATCGTAATTGGCACGACAGTTTTTAATATAGGAATTCTGCCCTTGGTCGATAGGCAGACACGTTCCGTGGAGAAATCGACTGTCTGACCAAGGTCAGTAACCGGGCACCTACCTCTTTCAGCAGGACAAATAAAGTGATGGCACTCGTGGCCTAGTATATCTTCCTTCGGCACCCCGATCATTTTGGTGACTGTCGGATTGGCGTCCAGTATCTCGTGCGTCTTTGCGTCGATAATGAGGACGCCTATGAGGATTGAGTCAAGTGTGGTTTTAAGGTCTGTCTGCTGCTGAATATACCGGCGTATTAAGGCTGAGAAATTACCGAACTCGCTTTTATCATTATCGAACACCGAAAGTGGTTCCAGCGAACCGGTGGCCATCGATTCGGAAAGCGATTTTATCGGGCCGACTATCCATCTGACAAGACCTATATATAAAACCGATGCGGTAAGCACGGCAAGGAAGCCCAGCACAAGTATATCTCTATTGTCATTTGTTTTGCTCTTATCGACTTCTGACGCAACGGCAGCAGGGCCTGTCTGCGCAGCTTTTTGGTAGCTGGAAAGTTCAGTCGATTCGTGGTGCTGCCAAAGACCGATCATTGCAATAAAAAGCACGGCTACAATAATCGATATCAAGAATATACGTACTTTAACCGAACCCATCCGATGGCCTCTTTTTATGCGGCAATTTCAGATAAAGAAAACAAGTTTTCTACCATACATACTTATCGGATGGATGAGCCGAATGTTTAAGTTATATTTACACGTTATGCGGATTAGATTGAGTGTGAATTGGCGAATAAAGCCAACTTCTTCTGTTAATACGACACAATCTAACGCATACGTCATTTCGAGCGTAGTGAGAAATCTGCTTTTTAAGAGGCTGCAAAGCAGACCCCTCGACTTCGCNNCGGGGTGACACGAGCAATAGCCTTTGTGCAAAGATGGTAACAGTGTTCTTTAATCCGCATAACGCGTTATATTTATATAAAGCTATTTTTCTGTATAAGGCCCTGCAATTACCAGGGTGCCTTCCTTGGGACGCAGATATTTTTTTGCCGCCTTGTTGACCTGCTCCAGGGTTACGGCCTTATATATTTTGGAGTAATTTTCCAGATAATCCATTCCGAGTCCGTAGAACTCCGCATTGAGCAGTGCTCGGGCGACCCCATCGTTGGTTTCCAGAGCAATTGGGAAGACGCCAATTATGAAATCGCGAGCCTGAATAAATTTGTCTTTTGGCGCCCCATTTTTCTGCATCTTCTCTATCTCTGTCCTGAGAACATCTATCGCCTTATCGGCATTTTTGGGGTTTGTGCCGAGTAATGCATACCACGGCCCCGCTCCAAGGGTAGCGTCGAAGGTGGAATAGACGCTGTATACCAGACCGCGTTTTTCCCTCATCTCGGTGCCCAAAATGCTTCCCAGAGCGCCGCCTCCGCCTAGAATCTGGTTCATGACTCTCAGCGCGTAATAATCCGGGTTATCCCTCTTTACACCAAGAGCGTAGCCATACACCACATCGACTTCACTTTTATCCGCCATCGGGATAACGATCTTTTTCGCCTGAGTCTGAGTCTCGATAGTGGGAATATCGATTGTGGGAGCAGGCCCTGAAGCGTTCCAATCGCCGAAATACTTTTTCACAAGCTCTGCTGCCTGGGTGCTCGTAACGTCACCGACAATCGTTATGATGGTTGTGTCCGGCCGGTAATATTTGTTGTAGAACTGAACTAGGTCGTCCCGAGTGATGGTCGATAGTTCCTGCCTGGCCTGCTCGACGGTCAGTTCGTGATATGGGTGCCCTGCCGGAAATACGGAATTTCTGAACGCGCGAGACGCCATAGCTTCGGGAGACTCCTTCGTCTGCTCCAAAGCTGAAGCTCTCTCACCAACTGCTCTCTCGAGCTGATCCTGTGAAAATGCTGCACTGCGCAATTCGTCGGAGAGGATATCGAGCATCAGCGAAAAATCTTTTGAAAGGGACTTAGCGCCGAAATTCATCGACTCGACATTTGCCGATGTGCCGAGTTGGGCTCCCACATACTCCACTTCCTTTGCCAGTTCCAGCGCGGACCGCTTTTGAGTCCCTCTCGATACCATATCAGCCGTAAGCTCGGCTGTGCCGCTCTTGCCATTAGGGTCAAAAAAGCTGCCCGCTTTAGTGTAGCCCGCGATAGCGACAGTCGGGTTCGAGTGGTTCTCCTGAACTATCAATATCATACCGTTGGAAAGCACTGTCCTGTATGGTTTTGCAACTGTCTTCTTTACAACTTTTGCCGGTGAAGGTTTGCTTGATGTCTTTGCTGCCGCGGTTTCGACCGGCGGAAGAGTCGAATAATGACAAAGGTCCGGCATTCGCTCATAGTGCGATGGCCCAATAGGTGATTCGCCGTTTCCACCGCCGGGGGCCCCGTTGGTGGGAATAAAGGTCGCCTTGGTCATATTGTCCAGGCAGAGGTATTTTTGAGCCACCGCCTGAACCTCTTCGGGAGTCACTTTTTTGATGTTCGGAATGAGCGACTCAAGGTAATGCCAACTTGCGATTGTGCTGTAGTAGCCGAGCTGTTCGCCCTGGTCGGATACGCTGTCGTTCTGGAAAATAAGATATGCCTCGAGTTGGTTCTTTGCGGCTTTCATCTCTTCTTCGGAGGGAAGAGTGGTTTTTGCCTTCTCTATCTCGCTGATCAGCACTTTTTCGAGCGCATCTGCTTTGACATTCTGCCTGGCTGTCGCTCCAAATGTAAAAAGGCTCGGGTCTTTTCGTATACCTGCATTCGACCAGGCGGAGACGGCAAGCTGGGTCTCTACAAGAGCCTGATAAAGCCTGCTGGCTCTACCGCCGCTCATGATCTGATCGAGAACCATCAGCGGATATGAGTCAGGGTCGGAAATGGCAGGGATATGATAGGAAAGTATGGTTCGCTCGGCATTGCCCTCGCGGCGGACTATTACATCGCGCTCACCCTTTTGAGGCGGCTCGGTTGTATAAACGGGCCTGGGAAGCTCCTTTTTGGGCTTTGCGCCGAAATATTTTTTTACCAAAGAGAGCGCTTTTTCGGTATTGAAGTCGCCGACCAGAATCAGGGTGGCATTATTTGGGTGGTAATAAGTGTGATANNGTCTGAGCTGTCCGACATCTATGTTGTCGACGTCCGATTCCCAACCGATTACCGGCCACTGATAAGGATGCGCCATGAAAGCTGTCGCCATGTTGTCGCGATAGACCAGCCAGCCGGGGTTGTTCTCATATCCCTGAAGCTCTGAGAGGACGATTGTTCTCTCATTGTCGAAATCGTCCTTGAGCAGTGAGGCGTTGCCGACCCTTTCGGCCAGGGTCTTTAGTGAAAATTCGAGGTTTTCGCTTGAAAGAAGCTGCCAGTAATAGGTGAAATCGGTCCATGTGGCGGCGTTTTCGATTCCGCCGCGCTTTCGGATCAGGCTGGATATCTCGCCCTTTTTATAGTTCTTGCTGGTATTAAAGAGCATATGCTCGAGCATATGGGAGATTCCGGTGATGCCGGTGTGTTCGTTCAGCGAGCCGACCTTAAACCACACCTGCGCCGTAAATACCGGCGCGGCATGTACTTCCTTGGTGAGCACAACCAGCCCATTATCGAGCTTTGTCTCGACTACACCTGTCGTCTGTCCCCATGCGCAAGATATAAACAGTGCCTGGATAAAAACAGCCAGCAATATACGACTGCATCTTCTCAATTTACCTGCCTCCGCATAACTGATTCTCGACTATATACCCATTACAGCTTTGAATATCTTCAAGCTTGCATGCTGATTTCCCTTCGGCTGATTACTCATTTGCTGCTTTCATTCTATATAGTTGACAGAGTGCGAAACACTCTAGGAGGGAGACATAGACTATGACATATGTAAGAGAGTTTGCCTGCGGAGCGAGGCTCGGATAGACAAATCCCAAATTGCGCTCCGGTAACTATATGCAAAGGAGACGCAAAATTGAGTAAGAACGAGATTAACTGGTATGACCTGGACTCCAGAATAGCTGTGTGGTATGACCAAACCGAGTGCCAGATCGATGACATAGTCCAAATCAGGCGATTGATCGGTGGACGCAAGAATCTGAGAATACTGGAACCGTTCTGCGGAACGGGTCGAATTCTGATTCCTCTGGCTCAGGATTGGCACGAACTGGTTGGTATAGACAAGTCGAAATCATTCCTGGATCGAGCCAGACATAAGGCTAGAGCGTTATCACCGGACATTGCTGACAGGGTGACGCTCATAGAGGCGGATGTCACTGAATATGTCTGGCCAAAGGACTTTGATCTGGTGATTCTGGGAGGCAATTGCTTTTATGAGCTTGCCACTTGCGAGGAGCAGGAGGGCTGCATTGCCTCCGCTGCTTCTTCCCTCAAACCAGGCGGATATTTGTATTATGACAGCGACCATATGGAGGGCGAGTTGGCCGAAGCCTGGAGGCAGCCCGGACGGCACTCAGGGATTATTAGAAGCTGGACCAGTCCGGATGGCACTCTCTTTGAGTGGGAGAGCGAAACAATCTGGTTCGACGGGCCGAAACGGCTGTGGCGAGCCAAACGCTGGGTTACCGCGGCCAGCCCTGATGGAACCACTACCACGAGGGAAGCCGTTCAGCAAAAGCACCCTATCAGCACCTGGGAGGTGAGCGACTGGCTGGAAAAGCATGGATTCGTCATTGAAAAGCACTTTGGAAATAGAGATGATGCTCCATATGATGATTCATTTGGTAGAACCACATTCTGGGCCAGGAAGAACTGAATCAAGTAAAAATCC
>DJHI01000102.1:11493-13217 GCA_002431715.1 Armatimonadetes bacterium UBA5829 | reverse complement strand
AATACAGACCAGATCAATCCACTCATCGCCCGCCCTAGACTTCTCTGTTTCCTCAGGGAGTTTATCAACAAGATCGACATCGCAATCCGGGCAATGGGAAAAACCAGGCCTGTATTCGTATTTGCACTTCGGGCAAAAAGGCATAGCCGCCTCCTATTGAGTCAATAACAGCCTCGGTGGCGATTTCCGAATCGCCATCGCAATCGGGGTCAGGATTCGGAACAGTATATATAATATCATTCGGGACTGAATGAGATTATCCTTTCGCAACGCCTAAAGGTCTCATTTTAGCGACTAATCTGGATATCCCCGCTCCGTCACAGGTTGCGACCACTTCAGCGACATCCTTATACGCATAAGAAGCCTCTTCAGAGAGGGTATCGCGTCCCTTTGCCTTCACCAAAATGCCGCGCTCCGCAAGTTCGTCCTGAACCTGACGCCCGCGCATTCTCTTAATTGCCTCATGGCGGCTCATAACGCGTCCCGCGCCGTGGCAGGTCGATCCCCATGTCCTTTTCATAGCGGTTTCAGTGCCGACCAGCAGGAACGAGTACCTTCCCATATCGCCCGGCACGATCACCGGCTGGCCTACTTTTCTATAACACTCCGGTACGTGAGGATTATCAGGCCCAAAAGCTCGAGTGGCTCCCTTACGGTGAACGCAAAGTTTTTTAATCTTTTTGTCGACAGGGTGCTCCTCCATCTTAGCCATATTATGAGCGACATCATAGACCTGGCGCATACCAAGTTTATGCGCGCCCGCGCCCATCACTTTCTCGAAACTCTCGGGAACCCAGTGAGCTATGGCCTGCCTGTTAGCCCATGCGAAATTCGCTGCGCAGGCCATTGCGGCCAGATACGCCTGTCCCTCTTCCGATTTGACCGGCGCACATGCGAGCTGCCTGTCGGGAAGAGATATTCCATACTTGACCATCGCGCGCTGCATAGCATTCAGATTGTCCTGGCAGACCTGATGGCCGAACCCGCGGCTGCCTGTGTGTATCATAACCGTTATCTGCCCCGGCTCATTTATGCCGAACTTACTTGCGACACCCTCATCATAAATATAATCGACCGCCTGTATTTCGAGGAAATGATTGCCCGCGCCCAACGTCCCAAGCTGAGGACGGCCGCGCTTGATTGCTTCCTTGCTTATATTGGACGGGTCCGCCATCGTCATGGCTCCGCCTTCTTCGCTGACATCCAAATCTTCAGCCCAGCCGAACCCATGCTCCACCATCCACTTTGCGCCTTTAACCATCACCTGCTTGAGTTCGGACTCGTCGACCCTGATATTTCCCTCGCTGCCGACACCAGACGGCACGTTGATATACAGTTGATCGATCAGGTCGCCTATCTTCCCCTTTACGTCATTCAAAGTAAGGTCAGTGCGAAGCATACGCACTCCGCAGTTGATATCGAAACCCACTCCTCCCGGGGAAACAACGCCGCTCTCATAATCCATAGCCGCTACTCCGCCTATAGGAAAGCCGTATCCCCAATGGATATCAGGCATAGCCATAGACGGACCCACTATACCCGGGAGGAAAGCGACATTTGCCACCTGTTCCAGGGACTCATCCATATCGGCTAGCATCTTCTCAGTGGAGTATATTATCCCTTCCGTGCGCATGCCGGATTTATACGACTGCGGAATCCTCCAGCGAAAGTCATCTATCTTTTGCAATATGTGAGACCATTTGTCTGTCATATGTCCATCCAAA
>DJHI01000102.1:0-11486 GCA_002431715.1 Armatimonadetes bacterium UBA5829 | reverse complement strand
TAGATATTCTATCTGTTTGCATTTGTAGTCTGTTATGTAATCGCGCGTTGCCTTCGAATAGATATGCAGCCTGCACAAAAATAACATTTTCGGGCAGATTTTCAATCTGCTCCGAATAAGGTAAAATGGCATCTCTGATGCCACCATGCAACAATTAAAATTCTAACACATCAAATTCAATCGGCCCTTGAATATTGTTTATATAGAAACCGGCGCTGGAATATTTCCAATACTCCTGTTTCTCAACCAGTCCTTTTCTTACCGGATTTTGATGAATATACTCGAGCTTCTGAATTACAAACTTCTCTGATTCTAAAGTTTCAGGATGGAATCCTCCCTCCCAAACCTTATAACTTCCTTCCTGTCTGCCGTCCTTTTTAGCGGAATCTCTAAAAAACCAATCGAATAGTTTATTCCCATCATCCTTTAGACGCCTCACAATTTCTTTAGCAGTGAATTTTCTTGCATCACGAAGAATATCCGATAAATTCGAGCCACCGGAAGACGAAACAATCGCATGAACATGGGTCGGCATTATCACATAACCGTTGACAAGCAAACCTTTCTCTCGTCTGCAATATTCCAGGCTATTCGTTATTATGCTGCAGTAAGAATCCGACAGGAAAATTGGAAGCCATCCTGTTATTGTCCAGGTGATAAAATGCGGAGTTGTGCCTTTTTCGAATATGCGGTATCTTCGCATTCGTTAGGTTCTCCAATAAGTGATAGGTAGTGGCATCAGGAGATGCCATCTTACTTTTTGCGGGCCAGATTACAAATCTGCCCAAACAATGAGGCCGTAATTTACTTAGTATCTTACCTGGGGCGCCTTACGATCTAATCACCCTTCTTCACCTTCTCCAGCCTCTTACTCGCCGTAATCGCTTTTTGTATTTTTTCAGCAAGCTCGGGCGATGGAGCAATGGAGGCAAGCTTTTCAATTACCCGACTACTTTTTTCATCCAGCTCTATCTTATCCAGGCCAACGGGTCTGTTACCTTCATCTCTAAGTGATTCGACTTTCTTTCTGTAACCCCTTGCAGTGAACCTGATATCCTTCACGACAGTCTTTCCGGCCGCAGCATTGAGTTTTTTCTTGATGTGCTCTTTATGATAAGAAAGCTCATTGGCCCAAGTGCTGCTTTTGCAGCAGACGAAGAGCACACCCTCATGAATCTTATCAGCCATGCTCGCGCCGGCGATATTAGGGCCTACTACCTCGGCCCACCTTGAAATAGTCTGCTGCTCTATAATTTTGTTCCGAATGCCGAGATCATCCAATGAAGCGTTCAATAAACCGCCTAAACGGTTGATACCGCCGCCTCTAAACATAGGCCGCCTCATCTCGCAGTCACCTCACCGGCTTTAACATCGAAAATCTTGAGCTCATCTTTAACCATACCTATCTCGTCTAGAGATGTAGTTGTGATAAAGGTCTGGCATCTATTCATGGTAACTTCCAATACCTTCGACCGCCTCGCATCGTCCAGCTCGGCCATTACGTCATCCAAAAGCACCACCGGACTCTCTCCGGCGGAATCCTCCATAAGATCTATCTCAGCAAGCTTAAGGGCTATTGCTATACTTCTCTGCTGGCCCTGAGATGCAAACTCCTTTGCCGATAGATCGTTAACACTCAATGTAATATCGTCTCTATGAGGGCCTACGGTAGTCGTTCCGCGCAAAATATCCAATTCACGCCTGGAGGTAAGGTTTTTAACGAATCTTTCGGCTATCTCAGCTTCATTATCAGCCGGTCCCGGGTCCATATTAGGCTTATAACCGACTTTAAGCTCTTCAAGATTATCGGTAAGGCCGGAATATATCCGGGCAGCCGACTCGGCAAGAAACCCTATAAATTTTGCTCTGCGGGCTATTATGCTCGAACCATACTGAGCAAGTTGCGTATCCCAAGCCTGCATATCGGCTTTCTTAATCTTGTTTGCTTTTAAGTCTTTCAGAAGATTGTTTCTCTGATCCAAAACTCTCTTGTATCTACCAAGAGCATAGATATATTGAGGACTGACCTGAGATATCTCAAGGTTCAAAAATCTTCTTCTCAAAGACGGCTCTCCTCGAACCATCTCTATATCCGAATTACTGAATATCACGGCATTTAACTGGCCCACGATATCCCCGATCTTCGGATGCCTGACCTTATTTATCTTAACCGACTTAGCCTCGCTCCTGCTTAGAGCAACTTCAAGAACCACATCATTCCTGGAAGACCGTGAAACCTCTCCATATACCCTGGAAAAATTTTCTCCAATGCGAATCATATCAGCATCACGAGAAGTTCTATGCGACTTACTCGTAGCCAATAGATACATAGCTTCCAGAACAGCACTCTTACCCTGGGCATTCATTCCTACGAGAGCATTCAGCCCATTAAAAGGTTCGATCTCCAGATGCTCATAATTCCGAAAATTGAATAGACTAAGCGTATGAATATACATGACTCTCTAATTATATAGAAAATGGTTGTGGTTGTGTTAGAGGTTGTGGATGGTGTGGAAAACCTTATTTTATACGCTGAACCCGTGCTCAAATTTGGTTGTGGATATTACCGGCAAAGCAGAGGTTTTAAAAAATCATGGGTAGGGAAAAATGCTCAGTTACCAACACCTCATCAATCCACAAACCGGTCAACAGTCTTATCCACAGCTTGTTTTATAGACGAGTTAACAGTTTTTCCCCTCTCTTATCAGGCGCGCAAGTTCGTTGACCATTGAGGCAAAACTCTTATCGGAAGTGAGCTTCTCCTCTATCTTCTTGCACGCATGCAGGACTGTCGAATGGTCCCGCCCGCCGAAAGCCTTTCCTATCGAAGGCAGCGAATAATCCGTCAACTCGCGAATAAGGTACATTGCGATCTGCCTGGGCATAACTATATCCGCGCTGCGGGTCTTGCCCTTAAGGTCACTTATATCGATATTGAATTTGTTGGCAACCTCTAGCTGAACTTTCTGCGCATCGATTACCGGCGCAGCCTCTTCCCCGAAATGCTTGCTCAAAACTTCCTCAGCAAGGGTAGGGGTAACCGAGGTCTTCATCAGCGACGCATAGGCATGAAGCTGAATAAGTGCGCTCTCCAGCCTTCTAACATTCGACGTAATCAGCTTTGCGATATACAAAATAACATCGTTGGAGAGTGCTATATGCTCGTATTCGGCCTTCGTTTCAAGGATAGCCATTCTGGTCTCGAGATCGGGCGGAGCGATATCGGCGATCATCCCGCATTCAAAGCGGGAAAGGAGCCTGGTATCGAGCCTTAGATCCTTAGGAGGCCTGTCGCTGGTGAGGACTATCTGCTTGCCCATATCATAGATCGCGTTATAGGTGTGGAAAAACTCTTCTTCGGTTCTCTCTTTGCCGACCAGGAACTGGATATCGTCGACCAGCCACACATCTATACTGCGATATTTTCTTCTGAATTCCGCCGCCTTATGCTCTCTAAGCGAGTTTACGTAGTGGTAGGTGAAAGCTTCACCGGAGACATACGCCACCTTCATTCCAGGGAAATTTGTCATTGCGGTCTGGCCGACAGCATGCATCAGGTGGGTCTTGCCCAGCCCCGGCCCGCCATAGACAAAGAGCGGGTTGTAGGTCTTACCAGGGTTTTCCGCGATTGCCATCGCGCAGGCATGAGCCAGCCTGTTTGTAGGGCCAACCACGAAGTTATCGAAGTTATACTGATTGTTGAGAGGCAGCGATATCGGCTCGTCATTATCTTTTGGGGAACTCTTTGGCTTAGTGGGAAGCTTCTCTGTAAGGATTGCCGGTTCCTGACTTTCAACCAGCTCAACTTTTACAGTGAGCTTTGTGCCCATATCACTTTCGAGAATGTCTCTTATGAACCCGATATGCTTGCTTTCCAGCCAGTGCTTGGCAAATTTGCTGTTTGTGGCGATCCTGACCGTGTTGCCTTCTATTGAGAGCGGTCGGGCGGTCTTTATCCAACTTTCGAACGAGGGCTTGTTGACCTGCTCTGCAAGCACTTCCAGCGCATGCTGCCAGGCATTCTGGAGCGCAAGAAAGGCATCATCCTCCCCAAGTTGAAGTTGTTTGTCGGTCAATGTTCCACCCGCTGCGTTATATTTGTAGTAGAAGCTATAGGGGCAATCAGTATCACGGATTATAGCACTCAGCCAGGTAATACTTCAACCCATAAATAAAAATTTTATGTTCCAAAATTACCCAGCAATAAAAATGGAACTATTTAGAGGTTCTTTGGGTAAATCCAATTAGCAGACAGAGAGTCTAGACGTTATAATGGGCTAAGTCAAAGTGTAAAGTAATTAATCTGGAGACCATAAGTGCCTGAGAGCAGCATTCTACAAATCGTGCCGGAGCGAGTAAGAGTAGGCATGTATATAGTTCGATGGCTGATTATTATCGGCGTTTTTCTTGAGTCCCAGCTCAAGTTTATAACCGTGCAGATTTCCCGACAAGAAATATCCTGGGCGGCAATCGTTGTTGCGACGGCCACCATTATTTATTCGCTGGTTCCCAAGTGGAGGCTTAGTCCCGCTTCACGGTATGTGGTTTCAATAACGGATATCCTTTTCGTTACAGTTGTGGTCTTCTACAGCGGAGGCCTGGCAAGCCCTTTTTATCCACTTTACTATATAACGTTGATCTCAGTCGCTGTCATTTTCGGCACCAGAGGAGCTATGATAAGCGCTGCTGCGGTCGGCTTGATCTNNCGTTCAAGCTGCGCTTAAGAACTGGCAGTTGTCGGAGATTTTGATAATAGATGATGTTGTTCAGACATTTCCCTACCTTTTTCTTATAGCCTTGATTGCGGGTGCGCTGCGAGACAGAATAGAGGCTTTGCATGAGACGGCTCTTTCGCTGAGAGCGCAGCAGGCCGTGACCAATAGAGAAATGGAACTGGCGCGACAAGTTCAGCAGGCGATCCTTCCTGAAGAGACACCTGAGCTCGCTGGTGTGGATATGGCGATATTATATCAACCCGCGCGCGAAGTCGGAGGTGATCTATATGAGTTCTATCCGATAGAGGAGGATCGCGTTGGAATTGCAATTGCTGATGTGGCGGGCAAGGGAGTGCCCGCGGCGTTGACGGTATCAAGTGCAAAATACGGCATATACGAGCATTATCGTGAAGATCTGGCCAAAATGGCCCGTGATCTCAATCGACACCTGCTCTCAGTTACTACCACGGAAACGTTCATTACAATGGTCTATGGAATCCTGACCCCCGCCACAGGTGAATTCCGCTACTTCAACGCCGGCCACATGCCGCCCATTGTAGTAAAAAAGGACGGCCGCGTGTTGCGTGGTGCCAAAGCCGATATCCCTTTGGGAGTGATGGAAACAGCAGATTTTTCAGCCAAGCAACTAGATATTGAACCGGGAGATGTTTTGGTACTTTATACCGACGGAGTTACCGACGCCTTATCAAAGGATGATGGACTTACCGTGTTCCAGGATTTCCTGCATGAACTTGCGGGCAGCGACATATCCACATGGGGACCGCAGCTAATCGAGCGGACCAGAGAGCCGCAGCATGTCGACGATCTGACAATGCTGTTAATCAGAATCAAAAACTAAGCCACAGCTTTCATTTACTTCACGTGTATTGTCAGACCCGTTAAAATACACATACAAATCACCACTGTTCATCAATCGTTAAGATCAACCAACCAGTCTTAAGCATATAACTTAATAATGTACGAATCGATACTATTGTGTGTTGACAAATGTACATTCATGGGGTAGAATCCGACAACGGGCTGGCTTGCTGTATCTTTGCGCAGGCCAAAATCCGTGGAAAAGGGAGGGTTAGCAATCATGGAAACGAGAGGTGCAATTGTCATCATTCTGCTGCTGATTTGTGCCGCTGCAAACATGGGCTGTTGTACGCCTTATTTTGCTCTGGACACTGAGGTCCGATGGCAGGATGCTCTCAGCACTGTCAAAGTGTCTGAGATAACTCCTTTGGAGTGGAACAGTTATATGAATCAGTGGAATCTCTACCTTGAGGAGGGTGATCCTTATCCGACAAACACCTTCTGCCCGCCGGATCTGTACGTTTATGGCGGCGGCGGAGGAGGTGGACTTGACCCTGAAGAGCCGGGTCTCGTTATGGCCTGGGGAGACGAAACGATGCCGGCTGGAAGCTACTCCAGCGCCTGGAAATACGATTATCAATTAGACCCCAACCTGACAAACGCAATAATTACAATAAGCGTTGTTGCACCACAGTTTAACCCCGCCGGAAACCAGATCAACAATGTCTCTTTTGGTATCCAGGACACAGCGGGAAATATTCGTTCATGGCAGTGGGGCGTCGGCCCGGGAATGCCGATTCAATGGGCAACACCCACCACGATAACAATAATCCCATCGATAACGAGTGTAACTGCTGCGATACCCAATGCCAGCGGGTTTGCAAATAATCCGGCCTTCAGCCTTGCAAACTCACAGGTTTTTATAGCGGACGAGAACGCCATATGGGTCGGCGGAGCGAGCCAGATACCGCCTCCCGGCCAGACAATTTCCCGTATCTGGAACTACTGGTATAACCTGGTGGTAACCGCAAACGGTTCCCAATTCGATTGGGGCGATGCGCCCGATCCCACATACCCGACACTATCGGCAACTAATGGCGCATGCCATGTAATTTCCAACCTGTTCCTCGGAACACTTATAGATGCCGAGGCCAACGGCCAACCTAATGCAGCCGCAACAGGCGACGACATCGCCAATCTCGCCGATGAGGACGGTGTCGTATTCACTTCACCTCTTATTCCCGGCCAGATGGCTTCGATTACAGTAACCGCTTCAGCCGCAGGTATGCTGGATGCCTGGATTGATTTTGCCGGAGACGGCAGTTGGGCGCAGACCGGCGATCAAATTTGCACGAATGCACCGCTTACCGCGGGAGTCAATGCAATCGCTTTTACGGTACCGGCCACAGCCGCGCCTGGGACCTTGACATATGCGCGGTTCCGCCTCAGCTCAGCGGGAAATCAATCGTATATTGGAATGGCCATGGACGGCGAGGTCGAAGACTATCAGGTGGTTATTTCACAGGAAGAGGATAGCTATGACTGGGGTGATGCTCCGGATTCTCCGTATCCGACACTGGCGGCAAGCAATGGCGCCAATCACAAGATAGCACTTGGTATGTTCCTGGGAGCATCCGTCGATTCAGAGATAAACGGTCAGCCTGATCCAAAGGCACTTGGCGACGATAATAATGGTGTGCCCGATGATGAAGACGGCGTTGTCTTTAATAATCTTTTGCTGCCTGGAGGCATAGCTAATATCACGGTTTCGGCGTCAACGCCCGGATTGCTTGATGCATGGGTAGACTTCAACGGCAATGGCTCCTGGGGCGATCCCGGAGAGCAGATATTCACAAACACACCGCTTGTTGCGGGGGCTAACAATCTGACATTCGCGGTGCCTACCGGAATTTCGGCAGGGACAGTCACGTTTTCCCGCTTCAGATACTCAAGCACGGGCGGCTTGTCATATACCGGTCCGGCTTCCGACGGCGAGGTTGAGGACTATCAGGTCAGGATCGGCTATAAATGGATTCAGCATCCCGACCTGACCGAAACGGGAATAGATGTGAACGCAACCGAGCCGTATATCCTTGCCGACGACTTCCAGTGCACCACCACAGGCCCTATAACGGACATTCACGTTTGGGGTTCTTGGTATCACGACCTGCTTCCTCTTGAGGACCCCATGCAGGTTAAGTTCCGATTGAGTATCCATGCGGATATTCCCGCAAACGAATCGCCTACCGGCTACAGTATGCCCGGTGAGGTGCTCTGGTACAGGGAGTTCACGCCAGGCCAGTTTGTTGTCAAACAGTATGCCGGAGACATTAATGAAGGCTGGATGGAACCGCCGGAAGTATACGAATTCCCGGGCGATCATGTCTGCTGGGAGTACGATTTCTATATCACTGATGACCCGTTCATCCAGAGGGGCACTGAGGAAGAGCCGGTAGTCTACTGGCTCGATGTCCAGGCGGAGCCGCTTGACGGCGCTGCGTTCTTCGGTTGGAAGACCTCGCTCGAGCACTGGAACGATGACGCTGTTTGGGGACAGGGTTATGAACCCTATCTAGGACCATGGAACGAGCTCATCTATCCGCCTCNNGCCTCTGCACCAGCTTCATCCCGAGTCCATAGATCTTGCCTTCGCTATAACAGGCGAGGCCTCTCCTGAGCCGGGCAACCTGGTGATCAATCCTAACATCGCGATAGCCGATCACTTCTGGTGGCCGTCATCCGACCCGGACAACGAGATGATCAGTATCATCGTTGGAGCCGACCCGACGGAAGATATTATGTGGAACACCATCCTGCTTCAGGCGAGCGGATCGGGCAATGATGCCGCAGACATCTCCGCCGTAAATGTCTGGCTGGATAACGATAACGATGCTAAGGTCAGCCCTGCCGATACTCTGATCGGCACAGGGACCTATCCGACCGATAACGGCATTGCTGCAATCTCGCTGTCCTCTCCTCAGTTGATACTTGCGGGAACCTCGGTGAATGTGGTTATTTCCTATACAATGAGTGCAGCCGCTTCACTGGGCAGCACCTACCAGTTCGACGTCTCCGGGGCAAAGGGAATGGGCCAGATAAGCGGCCTGCCTGTCGGCGTGATTATCTCGCCGAGCCCGCTTTTGAGCGCAAGAAAGATAGTCGGCCTTCCTCCGATTACCATCGGTGAGGCGAAGAAGCTTCCTGTAGGCACGCAGTTCATGCTGTTGGATAAGGAGATAACAGCCGACTTCCTGCCACCTACCTGGCCGAGCCCATGGACCTGGTTCTACATTGAAGAACCTACCAGAGCTTCGGGTATTGGTGTCATCGGCGGACTCACGGGCCCGCTCAACATCGGCGACAAAGTGTCTCTAACGGGCATTGCTACCCTCGTAAACAGTGCCGAGCTGATGATAAGCCCGATAGACATTCTGGTAACCTCCGGCACTCCCAGCGTAATGCCTGTTGGAATGAACAATAAATGGACAGGCGGGGGAGCCTTTGGCGAACAGCCCGGGGTCATTGACAACGCATGGACGAGCCCAACCACACCTTCTTACGGGCTTAACAGTGTCGGCAAGCTTATTCGCACATGGGGCACTGTCACCGGATATGGAGGCATTACTCTCGACGGAACGAACATGGTCGACGTCTTCTGGATGGACGACGGCTCCGCTCTTGCCGATGGCTATCTCACCACCGCCGGAGCTCAAAGCCTGGGTATAGCCGTAGTCACTCCCAACGGCATTCCGGCTTCTCCTACGGGATACTGGGGTGTAACCGGTATTATGAGAACAATTCTGAATCCCGCAGGTGACGTAGTCAGGCTGCTGGTGCCGCGAGATTATGCAAATGACATGACCGACTTCACCCCAAGCCCATAGATTGGAGTGAAGATTCCACACGAATACGGCGGAGCCAAATCGGCTCCGCCGTTTTCATAAGTTTAACCTCCCCTGACGACGGGAACAAGTAAACGCCGGTTATCTAACCTGCGTTATTCACCATAATCGGATTTGCGCGATCATTAACGCGAAATTCGCATCTCATCACGAATAACGCGGGCTAAGTAATTCACGTTATTTGAACTTGCCTTTTTCTTTGAGGGGAGAGCAGGGTGAGGAAAAACATGAATTATTAGACGGCGGGGCGAGTGAGGCAGGCAAGTCACGTGGGCGCATTATTTGCTGGGAGGGAACAAGTATGCGCCGCTATGCCGTTTATGTAGTGAGTCTGATTTTTTTGCAAATCCTTTCTTGTCAGCCCATATTTGCCGAGCGGGTTATGGGCGAGCTGACAAAAGTCAACAATGATGTAATCATTGCCAGTTTCCCAGTTCCAATTCGTCCACGAGCTCTAATGACCATCCTTAAGGGTGAAGGTGAGAGTGTGGCCGGTCTGGCTATAGCCCAGGACTGCAAGGGAGAAGAACCGCCATATGAAGTAAGGGGAGCTTTATATTTCTCCATGGACGCCGTAGCCGTGACCGCAGGCAAAAAGGTATATGTAAATTCCATAAATGCGGGCGCTGCGCCGAGCAGCATACCTCAGGAGCAGGCTCTTAAGAAAGACCCACCGTATAGACCGCCATCCGATCAAGACCTCAAACTCTATTACTATGCCGCCGGTCAAACCGTAGGTTACGGAGCGTTCGGTCTCGGTTATGAGCGATCTATCAAGCTCTATAAAGCCGTATCTCTCGAAGCGGATGGCGGTATAACCGGGATCGGAAATGTGGACAGTGAGGACAGTAATAATTTGAGTGCCGATCAGCTCATAAAGAGTATAAACGGCCGTCTCAGGCTCGACCTCAGCAAGGGCTTTGCCGTCTATACGGGTTACCGATGGAATGAAGCTCGCGGCGACGATGAGCATTGGAACACTCTTGTTGAGCGTCTTAACGGCACACACTACACCGGCATGTCCAATAACGAACAGGGGACAGTTTTAATGAAGGGTATGGAATACGGCATTACGGTAAGACCCTTTAAGCGGTTTTCTTTATCAGCCGGTTATATTCCTGAATACATGAGCGATTTTGGGACGCTTGGAACAATCAGCCAACCCGCATATACGGGAGAACTGCGCTTTGGCGGGAACAGGGGCGCTGTCAGGCTGCGAGGCATAACTACCACAGACTACTGGCTCGCGGATCTGGGTATCACGATTAGGTAACAGATTGAAATCAATCGCTGTGGAGAAGCCAATGCAAACGGAAGCATTTTTGAAAAAGGTCAGGCAGAGGGCCGCTCTTGCCGATAATGACAGCGCACAACGCGCCTGTGAAGCGGTATTTGAGACTTTGAGAGCGCGAATATCGCATGAGGGCGGCGATAACGTAGCTGCTCAGCTTCCGAAAGACCTCAAAGAGCTTTGGGAGAGTGGGGTTTTCGAGCATGTGCAGCGCAAGGTGTTCGGCAGTGAAAGGTTCGATCTCGGTGGGTTTTTAGCCCGTGTGGCGCAGCAGCTTGGGCTTGACGATATCTCCCATGCCGAGACTGTGACCCGCGCGGTCTTCGTCTCCCTGCATGAGCAGTTGACGCCCGGCGCGCAGCAGTCCATATCGCATCAGCTTCCGCCGGACATTCGCGAGTTCTGGGAGGCATCGGTAACTGTAACGCAGGAGCCTCCTTATGAGTGGGAAGCCCCGGTGGAGACAATGGGGGAAGAACAGATCACTTTAAGTGAAACGGAAGCTGAAATCTCAAAAGGTGAGGAGACAACTCCTTCCGTACCGCCTCCTGCAAAGGATAGAGTAACCATGGCTCCTCCTGCCGAGAAAGCAGGTGTGCAAGGCCCTGCAAGCGTCGAGCATTATCGATCCGATGCTCAGCTTGCCGAAGAGATCGAGGAAATGCTCAGCGAAAGCGACGAACTCGATCCTCAAAACATAGAAGTTTTTGTCGAAGCGGGAAATGTCACGCTGCGCGGCAGCGTCAAGACTCCACAGGA
>DJHI01000138.1:225-12268 GCA_002431715.1 Armatimonadetes bacterium UBA5829 | reverse complement strand
AATCCTGCATCTGAAAATGCCTGATTGAGCGACGGAAGATGCGCCTGCAGAAGGCTCTTAACCTGATCGCCACTTGTCTCAATTTGAGCAGTCATTCCGCTTGCAGATTGACTGATCTGTACACGAAGTGAGCCAAGTTCAGGTGGTGTTAATTTCACCACTAGATCAGTCTGCTGCGGCAGTTTGATCATCTTCACTTCTTTAACTATCTGATCAATTACTCTTGTATGAAGAGATTCATCGATCTGGGAAGCTGCCTGTGTCGACTGAGTTTGACCCAATTGGTTGACTGTGGCATCATTTGCAAGTAATGCTGCATTCTGATAAGCATTCTGCGAACCAGACGTATCAGCACCGACATTGGTGTCATCTGTTGAAGAGATTTCAGTAACCATATTTGGGTCGGTAATGCCGAACAAGCCTACATCACTCTTCACTGGATTAACCACCTGAGCTTTGATTGTAAACTCGCGTGACGGCTCCGCAGCAACTTCTATTTTTGTTTCGGCACCAGCAACCAAACCATCTTGTGTGGTCTTTTTCTCTGCTGCTATCTTCTGAGCGTCCTGCTCTACTATCTGTGGCTGATCAACTTTAGCCTGTTGATTCTGCACTACCGGTACGGTGGTTTCATTACCTGCGGTTGCTTTGGCAACTGCACCGTTTTGGGCCGTTGTTATTACAGGTGAGGCATTTTGTCCCACTTGCATAACAACCGGTGAATTTACACCATCCGAATCAGCGGAAAGCATTTGTCTATTTTGACTTGCATCCGTGCCGCTTTCAGCAGTAATGCCCTCATCTGACAATGTATCGGCTATTGTATCCGCTAAAGATTCAGATGAAGTATCAAACGCGGTTCCTTCAGTTGCCTGTACAACTGTGTTTTCCGCAGATGCCATTACTACCGATTTCGGCAACTCCCCTGTAACTGCAGTGCTGATTCCTCCTTCATCAGCAGTTTGCACTGCCAAATCAGTCACTGCCGTCGTCTGATCCGGTACAGCCTCTTGCTGAGCAATTGGAAGTACCGAAGACATTAGAGATGCCATTAATTCAGCAGCCATATCCTCCACAGATTTGTCAGCGTCCGTGCTTTTTTTCTCCACTGTCTGCATCGGTGCATCGTCTGTGACCTGAGGCTGATTTTCATTGACTGCCTCGCCGAGTAATTCGGCAAATCCCGACCCATCCTGAGTCTGCCGTCCTGCGGAAGTTTCCGTTCCCGCTGTTTGCGGAGCAATTTGAGCTATCATATCTACCAATCCATATCACCTCCTTTCCTGCTTAGTTTTTATCTCAAAGCGACTCGTAACTGTCGCGGTATGAGAGCACCTTGTTAACGTAGTTTTGCGTCTCCTTGTATGGAGGGACACCGTTGTATTTAATCACCGCTCCCGGACCTGCATTGTATGCAGCNNAGCAAGAGCCTTTTCGACACTTCCGAACCTGTCTATTTGCTGCTTCAGGTATTTTGCACCTGCCTCAACATTTTTTTCAGGGTCAAAAGCATTACCACAGCCCAGCGCTCTTGCCGTAGAAGGCATCAATTGCATCAGGCCCTGCGCTCCCGTGTTTGAGACTGCATTTGCATTGAATCCACTTTCAGCCCGTATCACGCCTTTTAGAAGCGCGGGATCGACACCATACTTTGATGCTGCAGACTCAATAATCTCCGAATAAGCCGATCCTCCGCTGCCTGTATCAGACTGGCCGCTGGTATTCTGTGCTTTTTGAATCAGATAGCTTGGAAAGAAAGGCTGAACCGATTGAGAAGTCGATGTATTCGCTGAAGGCTCAGACGTAACAGTATGCGGGGCGATGGTAACTTCTCCACCGGCCCGCGCACTCCTGAAGCGTGACTTTATCTCCTCAACCCTGGAGATTACAGATGTTACACTTTCCAGCATCTACATTCCTCTTGCATACCTTACCGATGCCATCTCGTCAAGCTCATTCTGCTCGGCTCGTGCAATTGCCATAAGATATTCCTGCTCCTGTTTTTCCTTAAGAGCTTCGAGCACCTGGCGATCTTGCATAGCTTTTACGACTTCTTGCCGTTTCGATTCGACTCGCTCGCGGACAGCTTCCAGCGTAAGCTGCTGCAGTTTTATATCATCCTGAGTCGTTTTCGCGTACTCATCTAATCGATTTATCTCTTCGACCGGCGCATTCTTCTTCAACGCCTTTTCACTTTGCTCCCACGCCCAATCAAGCTGCCGGCATAGAGCATTTAGCTTTTTTATCTCAATAGCTTCCTCTTGCCTGAGTTCACCTAACTGAGCAAGCAGTTGCTCTTCCAGCGACTTTCGTCGATCCAGTAAAGTTTGCAGTCTGAATCTGAATCTTTTCATTTACCACTCAAAATCCCAGTCAGTTGAGACACCGTGGTCTCAAAATCCGTCGGATCATCGACTGCCTGCTTAAGGAAGGCATTGACCTCATCAATTTTGCTGATTGCATAGTCCACGCTGGAATTACTTCCTTGAGCGTAGGCTCCAATATTGATCAAATCTTCATTCGACTTATATGTAGCCAGAACGTCCCGCAGCTTGCCTGCGCTGGTTCTATGCTCTTTAGATGTAACATCAGGCATAACTCGGCTCACGCTGGATAAAACATCGATAGCCGGGTAATGGTTCTTTGCTGCAAGCGCTCGGCTCAAAACAATATGACCATCGAGAATACCGCGCACCGTGTCCGCCACAGGCTCGTTCATATCGTCGCCTTCGACTAAAACCGTATAAAGCCCCGTAATTGAACCCTTGGAGGATGTTCCGGCGCGCTCCAGAAGCTGAGGCAGTGTCGCAAAGACCGACGGCGTATACCCGCGAGTTGTAGGCGGTTCGCCAGAAGCAAGGCCGATCTCTCGCTGAGCCCATGCAACACGAGTTACCGAATCCATCATTAAAAGAACATCCAGTCCGCAGTCACGGAAGTATTCGGCGATTCCTGTGGCGACCTGTGCTCCACGAAGTCGAACAACAGGAACCTGATCAGATGTCGCAACAATGACTACACTTCGCGCTAGACCCTCTTCGCCAAGATCTTTTTCAAGAAAATCTCGCACCTCACGGCCTCGTTCTCCAATAAGCGCAATTACATTCACATCCGCCGAAGTATTGCGGGCGATCATTCCCATCAAAGTGCTCTTGCCGACACCACTTCCCGCAAAGATTCCTATTCTCTGCCCTTTGCCAATAGTCAGGAGACCATCAATTGCGCGAACGCCGAAGGTCAACGGCTCTTTTATCCTGTTGCGAGACAGAGGATGCGGCGGCTGACAAACTGCAGTGATATCCGCTTCACGTGCGATCGGCGGTTTCTGATCAAGCGGGTTTCCAAGCCCATCCAGAACTCGCCCCAGCAGCTCTTTACCTACTGCAACACGCAGAGACGAGCCTGTTGCTATAACAGGGCTGCCGGGTCTGATATCGCTGACGATGCCAAACGGCATTAGAAGCGTTCGTGACTCTTTGAAACCAACAACCTCTGCAAGCACCGGAGGCTCATTACGCTTGTTGTGAATCTCACATATCTCACCAACGCCGCAATTTGGACCGCAAGATTCGACAAGGACCCCGATAACCTGCGAGACCCGTCCGTTATGCCGAACGGTGTCTATTTTGCCGATTGCATTCCTATACTTCGTCAGATCCGGCGTTACTACGGCCATCCTCGTAAATCTCTCCTAATTTTTGCTCAATACGACCTAATTGTGTCTCTACCGTTGCGTCGAAATCTCCCAATGATGTCTCTACAATGCACCCACCGGGAGAGACTCGTCTATCATCAATTATGCTTAGCGATTTCAGTCCATCCGCAATGCCGAGAAGTTCATCTCTCTTTGCTCTCACAGAAGCAAGCTCCGCAGGATTTACTCTTATGCGCGCCTCGGCAGTATTTTGCATGCGGCGCATACAGGATTTGATCACCCGCAGCACTACTCTTTGATCAGCCCGAATTTNNTTCTCGACAGCTTCAACGCAGAGCTTTAGCGCTTCAGGTTCGATTGCTTCGATAACGGCTTGCTTATCGGCCTCAATCGAGGCCGCATCGGATTCAAGCCTGGCAATCAATTCTTGAACTTGCTTTGCCGCTTTTTCTATCCCGGCCGCGTATCCTTCGGCACGAGCGTTTTCCTCTATGGTATGAGCCTCAGAACGGGCCGTACGGACAATGACGTCGGCTTTGCGATTTGCTTCTTCTATAGGATCAACGTGACAGTTCGAAACCACCAGAGCTTCCATCGGTCGAAATCTGGCCAAACCTGCCAACGAATCAGAAGCGTGATCGCATTTTATAACTCTATCCAATCTAATTCTCCCAGATCGATTCTTCATTGCTTCGGACCTCACGCATTACCTCTACAATGCGTTCCTGCGCAAGTTCAATTTCCTTTAGCCGAGCCTGATAAGGAGACGCCTGTTCACGTCGAACAGCCAGTGCAAGTTCCTCCGAGGCCGCTTTATAAATCGCGGACTTAAAATCTTCGCTTGCAACTCTCATTGCCAAGCACAAGTCTGCGATATTGATTTCTGAAATGACCATGCGAATATCCGCATCCGTAAAGCTCACAAGATCTTCTATGCCGGATATCTCATCGCTTGACGGAGGCACCTTTATGTTCTCAAGGTTGGACTGTAAGCCGATAGTGGACTCTTTAACACGCTTCTTTGCGCTGCCCAACAAACCCAACAAAGTCTCACGACTTCTGGAGTGCGCTGCCCTCTTGGATGATTCATCGGCTCGCTTTTTAAGAACCTCATCCACTGCCTCGACAACTTCCCTTGACGGTGTTTTCATTGCGGCTAATCGCTCAACGGTTTGATTTCTTAGATTCTCATTCAGATGAGAGAGAATTTCAGCAGCCGCGTTTGGAGCCAGATGGGCTAAGACCAGAGCCACGTTTTGTGCTCGTTCGGAGACAAGCAGCTTCGCCGCATCCGCGGCATTCATCTTCTCAAGCCATTTCAAAGGCTCATTTGAATCCGGCACAATTTCTTCTCTAGAACCATATTTGATGAAATGAGTGACTTCCTCAATAACGGAATCGCGAACCACATCGTCGACATGCCTGAGACCCGCTATATGAGCGCCAAGTTGTTCTCGTTCCGAAGGCGTCAACTGCTCAAAAATCTTGGCAGAGGTCGCTGCGCCCAAGGACATCATCAGCACCGACGCCTTGTCCATTCCAGTTAAAACTTGAGTTTTTAAAGCCATCTTTATCTCCTCGGATGTTACAAGTAACATCCCCATCTATATCACTCCGACATCCAGTTTCGGACCAGTCTGGCTAAATCCTCCGGGCTCGATTGAGTAACTTCCTGTGGAAGAGCGTCTTTCTGCGCTCGCGCAGTGCTATACTGCTGGGCAGCCTGTTCCTCGGGGACTGGCTGGCTATAGGCCTGGCTGTCTGCAGAATCGAACAAATTTGCCGGGTTTGGAACTGCAGCCGGGACAGATATAGCTTCGGCAGCAACAGCCTCTTTCTCAGCAGGCACTTGCACCTTGATCTGCTTGATAATCATTCTAAGGAAGACCAGGAATACTATCAGTAAAATAGCTGCACCGGCATCCTTGGCAATTCTCTGTACAAACTCCGTTTTTGAGGCCTTAGCCATCTCAGCCTCAACCGCTTTGGCCGATGCGGTGTCAAAACCAACCCTTTGAACAGTTACCTGATCGCCGCGTTTTTCATCTATACCGGCGGCGGCTATTACGGCTTCTCTGATCGCTTCGACCTTGGTAGGCTCGACCTTATCATCCACCAACACCGCAACGGAGAGTCTTTGCATTTTTCCTGGTGCCGAGATAGTCTCCTGGATTCGTTTGGTTACTTCATATTGTTCGGTAGATTCGTCTTTCTTATAGCTGTCCTTAGATCCGGAACCATTACTCGCGACCGGAACACCGCCGGGAGGAGTAACACCGCCCGCATATGCCTCGCTCGTTTTCTCTCTTGAAAGAAGGACTCCCTTGCTTTCGCCGTTCGGCCCTTGCTCTGTGGTTGCAGGTTGATATTCTTCGGATTTGGTCTGAGTCTGATCGAAACTCATATCCGCGCTTACTCTAACCACGGCCTTATCAGCACCAACAATCTTAGCCAACATACTCTGTAGGTTCTGGCTGAGTTCGGATTCGAACTGCCTCTTCANNATCTTGGTCTGGTTTGCAGTCATAAGACCGGTGCCTGCTGCGCCGGCGCCTTCGGAGAGAACGTTGCCATCGGTATCCAAAACAGTTACATTTCCAGGAATAAGACCTTCTACTGCAGAAGATACCAGGTGAACGACTCCACCGATCTGCTCATCGCTAAGCGGCATACCTCGTCGCAGTTTCAAGACAACCGATGCCTTTGCAGGCTCCTGCTCGGATGAATATATCTTTTGATCCGGCATTGTAAGCAGAACCTTCGCATCCATAACAGGAGCGAGGTGACAAAGTGTTCTTGTAAGGGTGCCGGTGATAGCGCGCTGATATGTCACTTTCTCTGTGAACTCGGTCATTCCGAAGTTGTTCTTATCAAACAGCTCGAAGCCTACATTGCCACCCTGAGGCAGGCCCTGCGTAGCAAGTTGAAGGCGCATATCATCAACTTTGCTTTCGGGCACCTGAATCGTGGTACCGTCTGCGGAAAGCTTATACTGTACCTTCTGGTCTTCAAGCTTCTGAACTATTGCACCAGCATCTTCCTGAGCCAGTCCCGAGAAAAGTACAGCCATTCGGGGCTTTGAAGCTGCCATACCTACAAAGAGCATCAATGCAACCGCAAGCGCAGCAAATGCTGTTACAACTACACGCTGCGTAGCATTGAGTCCGCTCCAAAGATTTATCAGCGCCGCAAGTGGTCCTGATTTAGTTATCTGATCCATATACACCCCAACTGATTAAGTATTTGATATTTTGTACTGATTATTTTTTGGAACCGGAATGACCGGGACTGACCGCACGCGCGAATGCTAATGGACTTTAAGCCAAAATAGCCAATCACAAATATCAAATAGCAAATTCTCAGACTTGCATTCTCATGATTTCTTGATATGCTTCGATGATCTTGTTTCTGACTTGAACAGTAAACTCAAAAGCCAGCTTGGCCTTTTGCATGGCAATCATCGCTTCATGAACATCTTCAAGTTCGCCTGATGCCAGCTTTACGGATAGATCATCCGCCTGGCTCTGCAGACTATTGACTTCTTTGATGCCCTTCTTTACCAGACCCGAAATCGATACATCGTTCTGCTTTTGCGTATCATCGATATCCTCAATGCTGGTTTTCACTAAGTCACCAAAATTACTGGAGCCACTCACAGATGACTTGGCCGCAGACGATGTTGAACTTGAAACCGCACTGATAGGGCCGGAAAAATTGATAGGTGATATTCTCATTTTTAAGCCTTGCCTATCTCAATAGCCGAAGATGTCATCTGTTTAGCAGCATTTAAGGCGGTAACATTTGCCTCATACGCCCGCGTTGCCGATATCATATCAACCATCTCTTCCACAACATTCACGTTCGGCAATCGCACATAGCCGTTAGCATCTGCGTCGGGATGTCCGGGATCGTAGACCGTCTTATAGTCGGTCGGACTCTCCTGAACACTCTCGACTTTTACACCTGCAGGGACGACTCGATTACCCACAACGTCATCGTATACCGCTCTGAAGGTAACCGTCTGCCTCCTGTAAGGGCCGCCATTATCACTTCTTGTGGAATCGGCATTGGCGATATTGTTCGCTATGGCATCCATGCGAACGCGCTGGGCAAATATCCCCGATGCGCTTATATCAAATGCGGAATTATGTCCCATTTATCACTTGCCTCCCGATATTGCTGTTCTTAAAAGCGCTATCTTAGCCTCCAAAAGAGTAACCGAGGCTTTATAATTGCCTTGAGTTTTGGCTAAATCGGCAATCTCAGCGTCGATGTTGACGTTATTACCATCCGGTTTGCAGGGACTTATGGTATCTGTCTGCCTTGTAGGAGTAAGCTCCTGTAAACCCTTCCGAAGGTCATGCCCCCGCTTTCGTTCGAGTATTCTCTTCAACTCATTTTCAAAGCTGACTGAACTGCGCTTGTAGCCGGGCGTTTCCACGTTGGCTATATTATTTGCTATTGCTTTCTGTCGCGCTGCCGAAGCATCGAGCGACTTGGAAAGCACTGTTGACGCAACGTCTGTAAAGAACTCCAGTGCCAATAGAGTCCCCCCTTTCTGCCGAGAGGCAGATACAGCAATTTGCGTACCAGGAGAAAACGGGTGTAGGGTTTTGGTATTTGGTATTAGGTGTTGGGAAGCTATAAACGGGAATTTGCCAGCCTGATCTTGCGGCTGGTGTCGAGGTGCCTTAAGAAGAGATAGAGAAGAAGAGAAACAAGCGCATTATAGATACATTCACCAGCCAACGTTCGCACGACATAGCCAAAGTCCGGCTGTGGATTGGCAAGCAGAAACATGCCTTCGCAGACAAGCGTAAGCCATATAGCCGTGGATGTGGGAACTATAGGGTTCTCACTGAAAAGGCGTCTGTGAACAAGCCCGGCCAGAAAGCCTGTTATAGTGCGAGTTACAATAAAACTGCCCAAACTCAAGCCGACTATTGAGCCCTGGATAAGCCCTGCAAAAAATCCCATGATAGCGCCGAAATCAGGATCGGCTGAGAGGGCATATGTGATGAGGATGATCAATACGAGATCGGGTTTTGCGCCGAAGATGGTCATCCAACTAGGCCAATTGCCTTGGATAGCCGCAGCGATTATTAGACTTACTATAGCCCAGAAATATTTCATGGCAGTGCTGAAGCTTGTCCCGGCTTAACAACAAAGACTTGCTCGACCTCATCGAAGTTTACACTGGGCTGGACCAGCGCGGAAGTCGTTCCGGCTAATGAGTTTCTAACAACTTTTACGACCCTGCCTATCGTCAGACCCTTTGGAATGATACCGCCCATACCAGAAGAAATAACAATGTCTTTGATCTTCACATCAGCATCTTTTGGCAGATAAGCAAGGATCAGATAATCGGCTCCCTGGCCCTGCAGCACGCCGGATGTTCGAGATCGCTGAACCATTGCGCCTACGGCACTTGTGGAATCTGTAAGGGCAACGACATGTGAAGTCAAAGGGTTTGCGTCTGATATCTGACCGATCAAGCCAAGATGATTGATGACTGCCGCGCCGCGCTTAATGCCGGCGCTTGTCCCTGTGTTAATAGTTGCGGTGTCGAACCAGTTGCTCTCATTACGAGAAACAACCTCCGCTGCAACCATTTGTAACGCTGAATTTTGCCTAAGACCCAATTCTTCTCGAAGCCTGACATTTTCTTCGGCGTACTCTCGAAGTTGGGCATTCTCCCTTGTAAGACGTTTTACGTGCTCCTTCAACTGTCGGTTCTCTTTTATAAGAACGGCGCGAGGCTTGAAACTCAATACAGCAACACGGGTGACCGATACAAGCGCATGAGTTGCCATTTCAACAGGAGCAAGTGTGGAACGAACGGCATCTTGCAGATATAGCGATTTGCCTGTCTCAATCTCGTGGCTGTGCATCATTCCAATCACGGCGCCTATTATGGAAAGCGCCACGAGATTGAGTATCGTTTTATTTCGAAGGTAGTTGAACATTTAACTTACAGGCTGGGCCTGTCTTGTTGCACCAAGAAGCACTTTCTTGAGCGCGGCATTGCTTTCCGACTCTTCTAGAGCTTTTGCCGTGCCTAAAACTACACAGCTTAATGGATCCGGCGCAATGTGCACGGGCATACCTGTCTCGACGTTGATTAGTTGGTCTAACCCGCGAAGCAAAGCACCGCCGCCAGCCAGCACGATTCCGCGTTCCATAACATCAGCGGCAAGTTCGGGAGGAGTAGACTCGAGAGTCAGTTTGACAGCCTCAACAATTTCCATTACCGGATCATGTATAGCTTCACGAATCTCCTGGCTCGAGATCACGGCGCTTCTTGGAAGACCCGATATAAGGTCTCGACCGCGAACTTCCATCGTCAGCTCTTCTTCCAACGCATAAGCAGAGCCGATATCGAGTTTAACCTCTTCCGCGGTGCGGTCGCCAATGAGAAGATTGAATACGCGGCGGATATAGCTCACAATCGCTTCGTCGATCTCATCACCTGCGACCCTGATCGATCGGCTTGTCACGATGCCGCCGAGCGAAATAACTGCAACCTCACTGGTTCCGCCGCCGATATCGACTATCATGCTTCCTGTAGGCTCGCTGACCGGCAGCCCTGCTCCGATTGCAGCGGCAAACGGTTCTTCGAGCGTATATGCCTCGGAAGCACCTGCTTTCATAGCAGCTTCCTTGACTGCTCTCCATTCGACCTCGGTAACGCCGGAAGGTATACCGACAACAACTCTTGGGCCAAAGATACCGTTGTGTCTGTGGACTTTCCTGATAAAGCCGCGGAGCATTGCTTCGGTCTGATCAAAATCCGCTATAACGCCGTCTTTAAGCGGCCTGATGGCAACAATGCTGCCCGGAGTTCGACCAAGCATTCGCTTTGCTTCTTCACCTACAGCCAGAACCTTTCTGGACTGGCTGTCAAGCGCAATTACGCTGGGCTCGCGTAAAAGTATACCACGACCTTTGACATGCACCAGCGTATTCGCCGTGCCAAGGTCGATACCGACTGCTTTTGAAAACTTGCTGAATAGTCTGGAAATTATTGACATTTAAACTCGACCTAACCCGCCTTCCGTATGGGTGGAAACGTTATTTATCCCCAGTCATCTATAATACCACAAAAGTCCAGTACGTTTCGAGAGCCAATCAGGTGAAGAATGCTGATTTATAAAAACGGATTAGATCTGCGCTCAGCGCCTACTGTTGTTGCAGGTCCATGCCCCGGATAAAGAACAGTGGAATCATCCATCGGTAATATCTTCGAACAGATCGATTGGATCAGCTGCTCGTGCGANNAACCACCCGGAAAATCGCTCCTGCCGACTGATCCGGCAAAAATGGTGTCGCCACAGAAAACCCCAATTTCCGTTACGAAGCAAATTCCGCCCTGGGTATGACCCGGAGTATGAAGAACACTGATTTCAGATTCTCCAAGCTTGATAACATCACCCTCATTGAGTAGGCTAGAAGCTGTGAAAGGCACGTACTCCGATATATCGATAAATGATTCGCCAAGGCAGAGACTCTGGGTAAGCACAGGCACATCCAGCGCTTGCAAGCCAATTTTTACATTATAGGACTGTGCAATCTCGCCAACACGAAAAGTGTGGTCGAAGTGGCCGTGAGTCAAAAGTATCCACTCCACATCCAAATCGAGAGATTTAATTTCATCTACGATGATATCGGTGTCGTCACCGGGATCGATAATTGCTGCTTTTTTTGTATCACTGTCCCATATCAGGTAGCAGTTGACTTGCAGCATTCCAACTTCAATTGTTCTATATTCGAGACTCAATCACAAGCCTCGTTTCCACGCCTGGCGACCGCAAGGTTCGCCGCATCGAAAAAGTCCATCTCTTCAGCATATTGATAATGCACCTCAGCCCGCTCGATATTTCCACTGGCCCTGTAGGCTTCAGCCAGGACGGCATGATACGGTCTTTCGCCGGGCTTCAACTTCAAAGCGCGTCTCAAAGCCGCAATGGCATCTGAATAGAAAGCACCGCGAAGATACACGAGACCAAGCTTGAATGAATAATAGGAATCAGCCGGGCTGAAGATTGTCGCCTGCTGCAGTTCGATTATAGCGTCGCCTATCCGCCCGATATGAGAATACACCTCGCCGAGCCAGAAATGATAAAATCCATCCGTAGGAGCAATCTGAACCGCCATTTCCAACTGCACCATCGCTTCGTCCCACAATCCGACATGCGAAAGCGCGACCCCGAGCTTATATCGATAAAACGGGTTCATTGCGTTGAACTGAGATGCTTTGCGGTATTCAACGATAGCAGCGTTCCACTTGCCGTATCGTCTGTAAATTTCTCCGAGAGAAAAATGAGGTTCAGCTCGTCTGGGACTGATTTTAAGAGCCTTCTTGTATTCAGCAACCGCCTTTATGGACAT
>DJHI01000138.1:0-208 GCA_002431715.1 Armatimonadetes bacterium UBA5829 | reverse complement strand
AGCATCGCCCAGGCGGGTGTGATAGTTGGGATTGGCTCCCTCCATCTCCACAGCCTTGCGATAATGAACAATCGCTTCGCGAACCCTACCCTCATGGCTGAGGGCATCGCCTAATTCCAGTTGATCGTAAGCGGTCTCAGGCTCTCGCTCAACCTGAGGTGCTTCACTGCGCATTCGCTCTTCAAAATCAGCCGATCCGCTCTCAAAT
>DJHI01000232.1 GCA_002431715.1 Armatimonadetes bacterium UBA5829 | reverse complement strand
AGTTTCACCCGATCTTCCGGGCCAGAGCTTTCTCCTCCACAGGCGTTTATACTCTCCGCCGGTTTGGCGGCGAGATTTCTTAAGTTTATTGCAGCATTAAGGTCTCTGTCAATATTAAGTCCACAAACTGAACACTTGAACACTCTTTCAGATAAACTCAGATCATTTTTAATAGAGCCACAAGACGAGCATGTTTTGGAGGATGGATACCATCTGTCGGCCTTAACGACCTTAACGCCGTTCCATTCGGCTTTATAGTTAAGCTGTCTCCTGAATTCATGCATATTAGCATCTGCAACAGATCGAGCGAGTTTGCTATTGGACAGCATGCCAAGAACATTGAGGTCTTCTACCGCCAGGATAGAAGGTTTTGCTTCTTTAGCAATATAAGATGTTGCCTTGTGCGTTGCGTTAGCCCTGATGTTGGATATCTTTGCATGCAGTTTTGCTATCTTTTTTGTGTGCTTAGCTCTATTGTTGCTGCCTTTTTGTTTTCGAGCATGCTGCCTTTGAATTCTGGCTAGTTTCCTCTGCGCAGCCCCCAGAGCCTTGGGATTTTCAAATACTGTGCCATCAGAACATACTGCCAATGACTTGATGCCAAGATCCACTCCCATTGGGGTGCCTTCAGCAGGTGTAACATCGATTTCTTCTTCAACTTGAACGGTTACATACCAACGGTCGGCTCGTGAAGAGATATGCATTGCGAGAATACGAACCCCGTCGCTAGGCAAATAACCGCGTTCCTTGAGTTTTATCCATCCGATATTTTGTAGCTTTACTCTCGAATCTTCGACATGCAAAGAGCCATACATAGTAAAACTCTGTTTTGAGTTGAACCTGCTGTGAAATTTGGGGTGCTTGACTCGCTTATCGCCTTTTTTCATAGCACGGAACCAGTTGTCATAGGCTTGGCAGAGGTTTCTAAATGCGGACTGAAGAACAGAGACATTGATTTTCTCTTCTTTGAGCCAAAGGCATTCAGTTTTCTTGAACTTGGTTAATTCCTTATTCAAATCTTTTGCTGTTAGAGACTTGCCGGTTTCTTTGTAAGTCTCGTCTTTCTTAGCGAGTGCCCAATTATAGATGAAACGAGCCGCACCCGCATGACGACGCAGCATGTCAGTTTGCGTCTTGTTTGGGTCCAGTTCAGTCTTATAGCCTCGCTGTATTTGCATAGTTAAGTCGCTCAAAGAATATTTTATATAGAATTGTTATGTAAGTATGGTTGAATATCCTCCTCGGTTCATAGTGTGCAAAATCGGTTAAGTTGTCAATGTTATAATGGTGAACCAGCCTTTCGGTGTTTCGGGACTTCAGTCCCGAAACGGACAAGCCTTGGCGGCATGATAAGCATCCTAAGCCACCAACAATGTCATTTCCAACTTGAATCCAAGCCTCATTTGAAAATTCAGGCGGCATTATGGAATGTAATACCTGAGTAACATGCGGAGGCCATCTCTCGAATGAGTAGTAATAAGCCCAACATAAGCTCGACTGACTTTATCGAACATGAAAAACAACCGCCGTCCCTGAGCGAGATGCTTAGATCGATTGAAATTGCCCGCAGGCAGTTCAGTCTTTACGGCATCGATCATCCCAACTCGGCTGAAGTTGTCGAAAGACTCAACAAAGCGCTCGAAGTCTTCATTGAGCCCTATGAACGCGTGACATGTGTTTTCACAGAGGATGCGGTTATAGTCAATGAGCACTATTACGAGTCGTCGGCGGAGAGCATTCAAATTTTCCATAGAATACGCGCGCGCGGCGCGATGGCTGTTACATTTGTCGGCCTGCCTCCGTCCGAGCAAATCCGGGAGTTTATCCTGTTCCTCAACATCGAGCCTCGTGAAGTGCGGCTGCAGGGAGGCCCGTCTTCATTCCTTAGCAAAAACGGTGTCACCAGGATTGTGCTTACGGAGTCTGTCTATACCGTGGGCGATCCGTATGATATCGAAAGCAACGAGCAGGATTCTCNNTATCGCCGTGGCTTCGGCTATCCACTGGCTGACCCGTCAAGACGATGATACCGAGGATATACCGAACCTGCCCATTACACAGATACTCTCGAACCCGGAATCGGCAGCAAAGCTGATTCGGGAGGCCGTGACCAAACTCCATGCATCCAAACGTGATTATACGTCCGGCGAGATAGCCTGCGATGTGGTCAATGATATGAAATCCCTGGTGTCGGCAGATCCGCAGGAATGGGATAAGGCCACAGGCCAGATCAGGAAGACTATCTCAAAGCTTCCTGACGAGATGCAGCCGTCATTCAGCGGTTTTACGTTCAAGGATGACGAGCCGGACGGAAAGCGCTCGGTGAGTGTCGGCGAGGTCGAAATGATGATGAGGAATCTCCTCCGGGACGGTTCCACGTCTGCCGATGAGGTTATGCCTGAAGAGATAGCGGACTTATTCGGCACGCGGGCTTTCGGTCCGCTTTCGAGTTGGCAAAACGAGCTTCAGCCATCGACTGTAATGGCCTCCACAGGCACCACTTTAATAACACTTATGAGGTGGGAACGTAGCGCGTGTGAGCATGGCAGAATAACATCGGCCCTGTCTGAACTTATTTTGCGGGCTTTCGATATCAATGACATGGAGAGCGCGCTATACTTTGCAGTGACTTTGCTTGATGAAGCAAATAATGACACCGAGCAGGGTTGGCGTCGGACCAACGCCCGGTCTGCTATAGCAAATCTGGAACCTTTGGTGCTGACAAAACTTATTAAAGGCTCAATCGCTTCTGAAAGTAGTGATGTGAGGCGAGTCGGAATCGTTTTAATTGAGTTATATCCCGATCTCGCGCCCGATCTTGCAGGTTTGCTCGAACAACGTATACCCGATGAGTTCAGAAAAGCATTGACCGATGCGATCGTAAAATCAGGTTCTTCCGCATCTGCTGCTCTCTCAAAGCTGCTCCATAACGGAAAACCGGAAGGGAAAATGGCGGCCCTGGAGACGCTGATCGAATCAAGCCGAGCTTGGGCGCTGGAAGAAGTGGCACAGATAATCAATGGCAATGATCAGGCATTGGCGCTTGAGGCGATACGGCTGCTTCCTAAAGCTCGCATTCCACTGACAGGGGAAATATTGGCCAAAGCCGTATCGCATTCCGATATGGAAATTCGATGTGCCGCTCTGGACGCTTTGGGCGAGTTCGGCGATGAGTCGAAGCTTAATTTTCTCGATTCAATAGCAAGGCACAGGCCGCTGTTTGGACGGGCGAAGTATGAATCGGTTCGTAAATCGGCAAAGCGTGCAGCGGATCACATCAGGCAGTTGCATAAGGCGGCATAGAGAAGATATGGATACAACAATTACGGGTCATATGACCGACTTGCATAGCCGAATAACCGATGTTCTCTCCCGAATCAGCATATGTGCGAGAGGAGTCGCGCAATATGGCCGCTCTCATCCCATTATAGATGAGATGCTCGATGCCGCTCATCAGGCTCTGGCTCAATTGCTTGTTATTCAGCCCAATGTAATCGTGGCAGCGGGTGAGTCTTATCTGGCATTGGACAATTTTCCAATCGAGGACGGCACCGGCACCCTCACCGCTT
>DJHI01000299.1:18370-22078 GCA_002431715.1 Armatimonadetes bacterium UBA5829 | reverse complement strand
TAAGTGATGGGATTAACGTTGATTCAACGCCACCCAGCACACCGCTTGTGACAATTGATGGAAACTGCACGACTAATCAAACTTACTTAAATGCAAGTTGGATATCTACCGACACAGAAAGCGGTATTGAAGAATACAAATATGCAATCGGAACATCTGCCACTGACCCCGAACCGGAATATGTGGTTGATTGGACATCTACGGGTACAGACACTTCGGAATCAAAAACATTACCATCACTGCTGACTGAAGGCAAGTATTACTTTTATGTTAAAGCCAAAAACCACAGCGGTATCTGGAGTCAATCCGGCTGCAGCAATGGAGTAGAATCAGTGGTTGGCTCGGATGATGCACGTCCCTGGAATGATGACGCAGACGATTATGAATATAGATGTGATGTAACGCTAAATTCTGCAAGTTCGTACCGCGACGAGGTGCCTCTGTTCGTTCGGATAGATACGCCTTCAGGTAAATATCTTGATGTTGACAGTGTCCTCGTATACGAAATTATTTCTGGCGAGGAAGACGACGATCCAATCACTGCTACAGCTTGGTCTCAGCCATCAGGTCATGTAGGAGAAGTTTACTTCATTACAGAAGACACTACTGCTAATACACAGCGTTATTTTGCAATTTACTACAATTTGGTCAGCACGGCGCCAAGTTGGAATGATGATGGAGACCATACTTATGGAAATAACTCTTATGATGAAGACTCAGCATATTCAGAGCTCACATCAAATGTACTCAAGCTAAAAAGGACCCTAACTAACACGAATCCCAATTATCTTGTGTATGGTAGCAACGGTTCTACATTCGGATTTTATGACGATTCTTGGACGCCAGTTGCTGGCTTCAGCAATAGATATACTGCAGTGACTGATACACAACTTGGTCGCTGTATCAATCCCGAATCTGTAACTCCTGCAAGAAAATCAATCTCTGACTCAAGTAATAGTTACGCTGCAATGTCATTTAGTCTCAGTGGAATCACTGGTTCTGATCCATTTCCTGCGCACACTGCTGAAGAAACTTACAGGTTGTTTACTGGCAAGAATTGGTGTGAGTTTGTGCTGGATGTCAACGAGCTTAGTGATAATGAGCTCAACAGGGTTTACCTGGGGCAAGAATCCTACTGGGATCCCAAGAGTGTATTCCTAGAAAAAATATATTATTCTACAATAATCTCACAGAGCAGCAAATGGATAATAGCGCAAAGGGAGGATGACCCGGGAGATGAGACTGATGGCCCAATTGTGGGCAAAGCATTTGGCTGGTTTTCGTTTATGCCTGCAAATTTAAATAGTCGGGCATCTACCCCCATCTTCGAAATATATGATGCATACGATGAGGCTGTTGAGAAACCAAATTCTTATCGATACCTGTGGGTAATGGCTGATAGCGTAAGTGAAATACAAACATTATTCGAATCTATGGATTCTGGCTGGACTGTTTCTGATCCCGAAACAGCGCCCATCACAATCACTCGTCCTTATGCTGGAGAATATTTCGAGCCTGGAGAGGTTATCCCGATTGAGNNTGAGATCAAAACGCCAAAGTCAGCTACAAGCGTAACAGCAAATCTACGAAAGCCTGATGATTCGACTGTATCTATTTCTCTCACTGAAACACAGGAAGGGTATATGTGGGAAGGTTCCTATACGGTCGGCAGCAGCGACCCGGTGACAAACTATCCGGCCTGGACACTGGAAGTGCAAAGCGGCAGCAATAACGCTGACCAGACAATAAACATTGTTTCATCACATTCTCGGCCAAGACTGTTTCTTACAGCATCCGATATCGCTACGCTTGTATCAGGATTATCAACAAATGATGATTGGGCACTCCTCACACAACAATGTGATGACTTTGCTGATCCCATTGGCTACGATGAAAATCATCCCAATGATCCCGTGAGTCTCACTACATCGCAAGTGGATAGTGTTCGATATCAGGGCGATAGACTGATGGCGTTAGCACTGGCTGTTAAACTCGATCCCACAATAACTAGTTATAGAGAAAAGATGTGGAAATACTTCTTCACAACACTCCGATATACCAATTGGCAGGATCCGATTATGAAAGGCAATAATGGTGGCAACGATCTGGCTGTCTATCATCTCTTGACAGGTCTTGCATTCACATATGATTTACATTGCGAAGAGCTTACTTCAGCCGAGCGTCAGGAGGCGCGTTCGCAATTAGTAGAATATGCTAACCGGGCTGTCGATTACTTCTACTACACCTTCAGAAATCCACAACCTTTATCATGGGATGATTATTTGTTCAGCAATCACACTTGGATTTGTTTCTCCGGGTTAGGTGCCGTAGCGTATGGTTTGAAGGATGAAATGGACTCAGACCTGAACACTGACTGGCGAAATCGGATCGAGCAGGGGCTCGATAATATCTTTGACAGGCTCGGTGATGATGGAGCCAGCCCGGAAGGTGTAGGTTACTTCAATTATGGCCTTCCTTACATCCTGCGGCTTCTCGAGATGCGTCAATTGAGTGGACAGACATCTCCCGTTTACTTTGGTGATAATTGGTTCGCAAACGCGAGCAAGTATGCTCTGTACTCCATTATTCCTGGTGGCGAAGATAATTTTGGTGGAGTTGCGAACTATGGGGACTGTCCAGAAAGTGGTTGGTGCACTGTTACAAATGGAATGGCTTTACTTGCGGCGAGAGCAACAGACTCCGAAACCCGAGGTATAGCTCATTGGATTAATGATGTGATTGACTGTCCCTACGGCTCAAATGAATATAAATACTTTTTGTCCGAGACAATTGATCGTATGATCTGGCACGGTGACGCACCTGAAAGTCCTTCTTATATATATCCATCGACATTGTCTAACTGGCATATATTTGACGAACAAGGCATTTTTGCTTGGAGGTCTTCATGGGATGATGATGCCACATATTTTACAATAAAAAGCGGCATCCATACCACCGGGCATGGCAATGGCGATGATGGTCAGTTCATGATATACAGAGAAGGAATACCATATATTGTTGATATGGGCTACACACAGAAGAAGACAACGGCTGAGCATAATGTCCTGTTCGCAAACAGCACAGAGGGGCAATTCGGCTGTGGTAGCCAATCGTTCAATGGACTGAAATGGTTTTATGGTAACGATAATTTTCCAAGCTATAGACGTACAGGTCTGATCGAACACGCTCTGGCAACTGGTACTGATGGTTCAGAACCAGGCAGCTTTTTTGATGTTCTTTGCGATTCCACTGATTGTTACATATATCCTCCTGAAACAACAATATCATGGACACGTGAAGCAGTCGGACTGAACGATTTATTCTTGATCCGCGATGTAGTTGGAGCTTCAAGCGCATCTACATTGAGCTTGCCGCTGCATTCCTATGTAGTTGTAGTAGACGATGAGCACCCGGTAGCTTACGTGAATCCTGGTTCTGAAGAATATCCCACATATGATGATGATCCTTGGATATCTTCAGGATCCTGGACTTACACGACACCTTGGGAACTCGAGCCAAATACATCATACGAAACAATGAAAGTGTGGGATGTGTCAAATTCGGAATGGAGTGCACAGGTTAACGAAACTTATTTTTACCCTCAATATAAATATGAGGACAACCAGACTAACTCGACTCCTGTGCTGAGTCGATGTGGTTCCTATCTCAACCGCCAGGTAACCAACACAACGGCTGCCTCTTCGCTAG
>DJHI01000299.1:13495-18364 GCA_002431715.1 Armatimonadetes bacterium UBA5829 | reverse complement strand
CTAGTTGCATTCGGTTTTGACGACCAAACTGATGACTGGACTATAAAGCGATGGAATGACACAAATGATGGCGGTGATAGTCAAGCGGAAGGCGTTGTTGTTCGTGACGGTTCCAGTCAATCTGTCCTGTCGGTACTATGGCCGGTTGGCGGCAGTTGCAGCAGCTCACGGAGCTGGACTGTAACAGGGACAATGGCTGGAAGACGCTATTCTGGTATCGATTCTCCCGCTTATTTCGCTCGATATGCAACTTCGATTACGTATAGCAGCACACTTCTACTGACTTCCGATGAACCTGTATCGGTATATGCCCGTATGGAACACACACCATTGCAAAACACTCCCAACATAGCAAAGATGCAGACAGACACATTAGGTGATGTGACATTACTCTGCACAAACGAACCGACAACGATTACCTTGGACGGTAATCCTTTGTCAGCGATTTGGAGCAATGGACAACTCACTTTTGAATTACCGGCTGGTGAGCACGTCCTTAAGTGCTATTAGTTCACTAACTGTTTCTATAGTCTGTGGGCCTACCTGAAATTGGGTAGGTCCACAATACCTGGAGAAACTCACGCAGCTCTAAATCCATGACCACGCTTCTTATTAAGAGTAGCAACAAAGCGAAAAGAGGCAGAGAATATACATATCTCACGGTTCCCCTTGGGACCGCCATCCCCCTCACCAAACACGATTACGCCCTTGAGCATAGTTGTTGATTGACATTATTCAGTTCCGAATAATGTCAAATATAATGTCAAGATACAAAAAGAGCCACCCTGGATGGTTCAGGGAGGCTCTTTTCACGCTTATCTGGCGGAGAGGGTGGGATTCGAACCCACGNNGACGGTTTTCAAGACCGTTCCATTAAACCGCTCTGGCACCTCTCCAAACTAAATAATTATACCGCATTTGCAGGGTTGTGTCATCTTCATGATTAAGCCCTCTTGCCAACTTGATAAAAACATGGCATTATGAGGTCAGCCGTTTGTTACCTGCTATTTATACGGGGGTTAGAGAGAGGCATGATCAAAGGTAATATTCGCGTGATTGCTTTCTCGATTTGCCTGGCGGTAATTATCTGTGGAGGAGTTCATGCAGCAAGCCGCTTTGAACAGATCGATAACTACGTCGCGCACACTCCTGCAGGTGTTGAGTCTTCAATAGATAAACTCGCCAACTATCTTGCAAAATCGTCCGGCGACGATCTTGGCAAGACTCGTGCCATCTTTAAGTGGATCACAAGCAATATAACCTTCGACCCTGAAGCCTATTACTCCGGCGTTTATGGCGACCAGAGCGCAGCGAAAACACTCAAGACCCGCAGAGCCGTCTGCGCCGGGTATTGCAATCTCTTCAATGCTCTAGCTAAGAGGATTGGCATTGAGTCGGTAACTATCGATGGATTTTCCCGAGGCAGAGGTTATCAGATAGGCTCGACAACCGCTAAAAACGATCATTCATGGAATGCCGTAAAGATCGATGGATCATGGCACTTTGTAGATTGCGTATGGGGAGCGGGATATGTCGATGACAACATTAAATTTGTTCGCAAGCAGCGCGATTATTATTTCCTCACCAAACCCGAGAACTTCATCTACGACCATTTCCCGAAAGTCGCTTCATGGCAGCTTCTCGAAAACCCCATAAAAAGAACCGAATTCGAACACCTGGTATATATCCGCCCGGCATTTATAGCAAATAACCTCAAGCTTCTCGGCAGCAGGCAGGGCATCATTAATACCGATAATGCCTGCACCGTCGTGTTGGAGTCACCCGACGATGTTCTTGTATGCGCCAGGATAAACAGGAACGGTGCTGAGGTTGGGGATGCGTCGGTCTTCGTTCAGCGGGATGGAGACAAAGTGAGCATAAGCGCACTGTTTCCAGACGAGGGCGATTATACCCTTCGTCTCTTTGCTAAACGTTCGGACGACCCGGGCAATTATGAATGGGCAGCCGATTATCGAGTAAACGTTACATCCCGAACCAATATCACGGGCGTGTTCCCGGTCGCATTTGAAACATTCCACCAGAAAAACGCGCACCTGTATGAGCCCATGCAGGGCTTGTTGAAGTCTGGCTCCAAGGAAAGATTCAAGATCAGCGCGCCCGGAGCGGTCGCCGTGGCGGTGATTGTCGGCGGCAAGTGGGTCAATCTTCAGCAGAACGGAGAGCTGTTTGAAGGCGATGCGCTTATAACCGGCAGTGAAGTTCAGGTTGCAGCAAGATTCCCCGGCAGCATCAACTATCAGGTGCTGCTGAAATATACGGTCTCGTGATGGCTGCGCTTGTCCGAGAGATATGGTCGGGTCTGCTCGATCTGGTTTACCCTCCGCACTGTCTCATCTGCGGATCATCCGATGACGGCTACCTCTGCGCGACATGCGAAGAAAAGATAGACATCATCGGCCGCCAACAATGCCATAGATGCGCGATGCCTTCCGAGTCATATTACTGCAACAATTGCCGCGACAGAGAATTTGTCTTCGACTCGGCCTGCAGCGCATGCGTGTATGAAGGCGTNNCCTCAAATTCGACCTTCAGATAGGGATGGCTGAACCTCTGGCAAAACTGATGGCCCGGTGCTATCCATACAACCGGTTTTCAGGGAAAGTCGATATGGCGATACCTGTTCCGATCCACAGATCGAGAATGGTGGAACGGGGATTCAATCAATCAGCCGAGCTGAGCAAACTTATGTGCAAGCGCATTTCACTTCCTGTGGAACTTCGAGTTCTGCACAAGATCAAAAACACCAGGCATCAGGTCGATCTTCTGCAGGATGATCGGCTTTTCAACCTCGAAGGAGCGTTTGCGGTTCGCAATGCCGAATTGATCTCAGGAAAGAGCGTGCTGCTGGTCGATGATGTGTTCACAACAGGCAGCACGCTTAATGAAGCGGCTAAAGCGCTGAAAGCAGCCGGTGCGGGAGCCGTTCACGTTTACACACTTGCAAGAAGCATTTAGCTCTTGAACACCTCCGCAAGGCCGATCGCCGCCGGCTTGAGATTTCCGTCAAAATCGATAATCGATGTATTGGCGTTGCAAGGGTAGCAGTCGTGCCCCATCCAGATTATGATGCCTCCGCAGCGGGGAAATCTGCTCTTGCAGGCTTTTGCAACCGCTACCAGCGACAGTTTTTGCCTCTCCTGACTCCAGGAAACATACTCTTCGAGGTCCTTCGGCTCATGGCCGCGCTCAGTTATGAACTGATCGATATCCAGCCACCATAGCGACCCGCGCCGCCAGAGAGGATTTTCTCTGGATATAGGAATCGGGTCGAGATTGCCCTGAGAACGTCGGATAATCTCCACAGGGCTCGCTCCGGGTGAACCTAATTCCGACCGGAAGAGAGCGTCATCCTTTTCCCACATCGGATACCAGTTCTCCTCAAGGCTCCCAATGCAGTTCCACGGCCCGTGAACATCCCAGTGCTGGCCCTGGCCGAATTTCTCAGGGTCGGCTCCGAAGACGGGCCCGCTCGGAGAAGCAGGCAGCATGCGCCTTGTCGGGTCTTCCGACTCGACGACTTCCTTCAGACGTCCTATCAAAGGATGAGTGAACTCCACCGGTTTCCATGTATTCGGGTACATCAGCTCATTGCCGCCGCACCAGAGCGCAAGCGAGACATGATGCTGCCTGCGGGTGACATATGACCTTGCGATCTGCTCGTGATCGTCAACGCATTTCGGGTCCTCAGGAGGATAGTTTTCGCACCCAGAGGATGACAGAGGAAACTCCTGCCAGACTAGAATGCCAAGTTCATCACACAGATCGTAGAAGCATTCCCGTTCGAGATATCCTCCACCCCAGACCCGCATAATGTTGCATCCGATTTGTGCGTAGAGATTCAGGAGCTTCTTATAATCTTCGGGCCTGGTATCGGCAAAATTGGGGTGGATAGGCGTCCAGTTTACTCCCTGCAGGAATATGGGCTTACCGTTCACCACGCAAATCCAGGGGTCTGCCTTTTCCGGCGCGTCTTCACATGCCTGCCAGGTGACCTCCTTGAACCCTATACGGCGTTTTATATGGTCCTGCTGGAGACCGTCCGGCCCTATAAGCGAAAATTCGAGGTCGTAAAGAGGCTGGTCGCCGTGGAGATTAGGCCACCACAGATCCACCTTAAAACTGCCCAGCTTTATGCCTTTTTTATTGAATTCGGCAGCCGAGAGTATCTTTTCGGCGATTTCTTTGCCGCCATGGGTCAGTTTGACTACTACAAACACATCGCTGCCGGCGACCGAGCCCTTTATCTTAACCGAACCNNGTCGGTCTGGGTGTAACATCGAAAGTCGGTGATCTCCGCTCCATCGGATGATTCCAGGCTGATCTTGTCCCATATGCCTATCTGCACCAGGCGCACGACCCAGTCCCAGGTATAGTAAAAACGGGCTTTCCACTCGGTCATTTGAGAGGTGAACCCCATCTGTCCCAGCCAGCGCGGCGGAAGGTCGAAGATTATCTGCAGGATGTTGTCCTTTTCCTTCAAAGCCGAGGTGATATCGAACACATGCGGAATGTGCGTGCCTTTGAATTCGGATATCTCTTTTCCATTGACATAAACCCAGCCCGAATAGTCGAGTCCGCTACACTTTAGCCGATGGGTCTTGCCGGTCTCGATCATATCATCGGGAATGGCCGCCCTGTATATCCAGTGCCGGTTTTCAACCCATTCGCACTGCATTGCGTCCAGGCCCTTGTTCCAGTCCGGGATGATTCCGGCATCACGCAGCGCGCCCTGCACCGAGCCTGGGACCTTCGCGGGAATAGGAGATACCTCCTCCACGGCTTCCGAGCCTATTTCCATGGATCTATATAAGCGCCAGTTGTAGGGAGTCCAACCCGACAGCTTCCAAT
>DJHI01000299.1:12525-13479 GCA_002431715.1 Armatimonadetes bacterium UBA5829 | reverse complement strand
ACTGAAGTCCCGAAACACCGAATAAATTTCCGAATCACCTTTAATTACCACTTTAATTAGCGGCTGGAATTCCCCTTCACTCTATTTGAACTGATATAATTTTAGTATGAGATTCTTTTGGGTCGGTCTTATTCTGTTTGCTTTGATCAGCGCAAATGCCTGCGGCGCGGACACTTTGGACTTTCCCGCCAATGAGGTGTACAGAATTCGCATACTAAACCAGGTGGGCGGGCTTGTTCAAGTGAGTCTTGACGGCGGGAGGACATATTGCGCCGTCGGACGCGTACAGGTCGCGGCGAACACGCGGATAACCGGGTTTTCGGCGTCTTCATACACCCCGCAGGGAAAAGTGGCGGCAACAGCGGTACACGGTATTCGAATCAAGACCGGGCAGGCCGCCGATGGTCTGGGCAAAGCACAGATGCCGGAAATATTCAGTATAATTCCAAAGGAATTCTCTTCGATCCCGCACGGTTATGGCGGCCATATTCCGAGGTCTTCAGCAATTCAGCTCGATACCCATACGGGCCGGTATATCTTCCGAAATTTCTCTCCTTATGTAGGTAATCCCGTCTATATAGAGCGCAATCACTCGCTCAAAAGCATATCGGACGATTATATACCCATCATCGGCGATACGTATGTGATAATAGTCAAGCGGCCCGCTCTGATGCCGAAGGAGATAGATTTCGAAAATAAAGTCGGCGGAGAGGTGAATGCCGTCTATCCGACAGGGAGAGTCGAGAAGATAGCAACGGTGCAAAAGACCGTCAGTGGTGTTGGCAGGTATGACGCGACCACATTCACCGGAGTCGGAGCAGTCAATACGAACCACGGCGGAGTCCTCACAATATCGACCGCACCGGTATGCCCTTTCGGCACTAGAGAAGGCGGAGCGGTAGAGACCCGCGGCGGTTTTATGGTTCAGCCGGATCATCACGCCCATGAGCAGGG
>DJHI01000299.1:11853-12502 GCA_002431715.1 Armatimonadetes bacterium UBA5829 | reverse complement strand
TGATGATCGTCAAGCCTGTGGAATCATCAAAAGAGATGCTTGAGGGCCACCCTCCGCTCTTTTTCGGATATATCAACCTTGCGTGGCAGCCGAATAAGCAGGCGAACTCCTATAAAGCTCAGATAAAGATAGATGACGGTGAATGGGAGGATCTGCCTGAAATGGTCGGCAGGATAGATAACGCCTTCACACCCGGTTATCTCACCGGCTATTTTGAAAGGATTGGTAAGCCGCGAAAAGTGGAGAAAGGCGTTACGGCCATTCGCCTCCTGTTTCCCGAGTATGAAACAAATTATTTTGCCCATGAACTCGCGCTAGAGACTGCCGAATATGCCAGAATCTCAACCGACTCAGGGACAAAAGTTGTCCGGGGGACGGTAGCGATCAAGCCTGCAAAGGATGCAGGTTCGATCACCACATTTTATATAGACGGCCGCCCCGCATACTCGGCCAGTACATACGGAGCGGCGTTTGACTGGGACACTACCCGTTATTCCAATGGTTTCCACGAAATAACGATCGAGTCCGATCAGTCACTGCTCGAAAGGCTCTTTTTTCTTGTGATGAACTGAGTAATCAACGGTTGACCACTTGCTCTCCCCCTCACCCCAACCCTCTCCAGACTGGTGTGAGAGATATAACTTTAATT
>DJHI01000299.1:7726-11824 GCA_002431715.1 Armatimonadetes bacterium UBA5829 | reverse complement strand
AATTCCGTGCTTCCCCTTGTTTCGTATTTCCGTGATTAAGACATCGCTATTTGGCTCAACAGGGTTTTCGCGATATAATGGCCGTGTCGGTTAGGAGGTGCCATATGTCACAAATAGCCAGGGACAGCATCGAGGCAGCGGTTATACTGCTTACCAGCATCGCTGTTATGATTGCGGTCAGAATAATCCTGTCGATGATTGCAGAAAAGTTCGATCAAAAAGATTCCAACCTTACCGCTGATCTGCTCAGGGCGATGAGGCTTCCGGCTTCGCTCTTAATTGCCCTGGGAGGCATATATTCGGCCCTTATACAGGTAGAGCACTTCGGAAGGCTGGTCGCTAAATATAATGTTTTCTTCGATGCCGTGACGGCGATTGTAGTCCTTACCGCGATCACAAGCATAATAAATCTTTCATCCGGCTGGTATTTGCGTCACCTCGGGACATCCGGCGCGGCAGCTAAATCGCAGTTAAGGATGTTCAAGAAGCTGGCGGTACTCATCGTTTGGCTTGTGGGCGCGGTTCAGATTTTAGCGATGATGGGCGTAAAAGTGACCGCTCTCATAGCCAGTTTGGGTATTGCAGGTTTGGCAGTCGGCCTTGCACTGCAGGATACCATAGCAAACCTCTTTGCCGGTTTCTATCTGGTAGTGGATAGGAGTGTGAGATCTGGCGATTACATTATGCTCGACAGCGGACAGGAAGGCTTTGTGGAGTCTGTCGGCTGGCGCACAACACAGATCAGGCTGTGGGCCAACAATATTGTTCTGATACCTAATGCCAAGCTGATTCAGTCGGTTATTACTAATATGACTTTGCCTAATCCCACTCTGAGCGTGTATACTTGGGGTGGTGTAAGCTATTCAAGCGACCTGGAACACGTTGAAAAGGTCGCTTTGGAAGTCGCCAATGAAGTTCTTCACAAGTTCCCCGGAGGCGACATGACATTCGAACCGGTTTTACGGTTCAAAGAGTTCGCGGATTCCAATATAACCTTTGTCGTGATTTTCCGTGCGACAGAGGTTGGAGCGCAGTATCTCCTGCAGCATGAATACATAAAAGCCCTTCATAGGCGATTCAGCGAGGAAAGAATAGATATATCCTTCCCTGTACGAAAGCTCATATGGGATGAACGCGGTGACATGCCTCTAAAATCGTCTCCACTGGAAAGGCACACCAAAACATCATAAAGGAAGTAACATGAAACAGATTATCTCTGCCGCAATAACCCCGTTTACGGATGACGGCAAACTCGACACCAAATCAGCAGCAAAATTATACGAATTCAATATGTCCAACGGCTGCGACGGTTTTTTCATCCTCGGAAGTATGGGCGAATGGGCCCTTTTGACTCCCGAAGAGAAAAAAGAACTTGCCGCTTGCGCATGCGAAACCATCGGCAAAAAGGCAAAAGTGCTTCTTGGAATTGCGGACACGGGAATGCCCAATATGATGCGAAATATGGAGATGCTCTCCAGCCTGTCGCATACTCACTGGGTCTTGATCTACCCCGGTAGTTGGGCCGGCCCTGCAGACCCGGTCGGCTATGCGCACAGAATCGCTGATGCCGCCGACCGTCCGGTATTCCTTTACTATATCCCCGGTTTCAACGGCGTCTCGCTGTCTACCCCTCAGTTCAGAGATATTCTGTCGCACCCGAAGATCGTGGGCTGCAAGAACTCCTCAGGCTCGATTCGCACCCGAAAAGAACTTCTCTTCCTCAAGCAGAGCCTGGATTTCGAGCTCTATGAAGGCGAGGAATGGGGAATCGACGAAGCGCTGATGGCGGGCTGCGTCGGCGCGGTCGCAGGTTTCGCCTCCACTGCAACCAAGCTTATGAAGCAGATTGCCCGCCTTGCAGATCAAAACGATTTTAAGGCAGCCTACAAATTTCAGTTTCACCTCGTCGACATATTCCATAAGGTCTACGGCGAGAATGTTGCCTGGTGGAACATTGGTCAGAAATATGCGCTCCAGTATATGGGCATTATTTCAAGCATAAAGTCGAGAATCGAGAGCCAGCAGGATCTGCCGGAAGATCAAAAGGCCGTTATCAGAGCGTGCATCGATAAATATCGCGATCAGTTGATGTAGTCGGAGGCATATTGTGGCAAAGAAGACGATGACTCGTAAAGCCGCCGACAACGAGTATCTTCACAAAGACTTCCACGGCGCGCTGAGTAACGGGATAGAGTACCTGGACAAGACCTATGGCGAGGAAGCTGTTCGAGAGTATCTGCGGCAGTTCGCCAACACGTTTTATGCGCCTCTAAAGGAAGATATCAAAAAGCGCGGCCTTATCGCCCTCAAGGAACATATCGAAAAGACCTACAAAATAGAGGGTGGCAAAGTCGATATTGCATTTTCAGAGGACGAGATGACGGTGAAAGTCGCTGCGTGCCCAGCAGTAAGCCATATGCGCTCGCATGGGTATCAAGTCGCTAGGCTCTTTGTCGAGACCACAAGAACGGTCAATGAAGCCATCTGTGAAGGCACTCCATTCGCTGCCGAGCTGCTGGAATATGACGACCAGACAGGCCGAAGCGTCCAGAGGTTTATACGGAGGGTAAAATGATCTCCTGCACAGAGTTTATCCCGGCTTACAGTGAGCTTTTCAAGTTTCTGGATAAAAAGGGCGGCAAAAAGGCTGTAAACGACTTCTGGAATTACCTCTCGGATAATTTCCTGGGAAATCTCGAGGAACTGGTTAAAAAGCACGGCATCATGGGCTGCTGGATGTATTGGTCTCATACCCTGAACGAGGAAGCCGCCGATTTCACTATGACTTGCGACGAAGACGCCGGTGAGTTCACTATAGATATGCACTACTGCCCCTCCAAGGGTCGGCTGCTTAACTTCAAGCACATCGAGCCGTATGAAGACTACTGCGGTCACTGCCAGGTGCTATACAATCGCGTGCTGGAGCCACTCGGGTTCGAACAGATTTACGACACTTCGCATGTTAATGAGGCCAGGTGCAAACTAACATTCAAGCGGAAGGCGAATAAATGATCATAAAAAACGGGAAAGTGCTGCTTGCCGATGGGCCAATATCAACTGATATTCTCATAGAAGACAGCAAAATCGCAGGTATAGGTTCATTCGATGCCTCAGGTGAGGTTATCGATGCAAAGGGATCATTCGTCTTTTCGGGGATTATCGACCTGCACACGCATGGAATCGAGTGGGAATCCGCCAAGTCGGGGTCGATATTCGAATTCTCTAGGTTGGAAGCAAAAAGAGGGGCAACGACCTTCCTGCCCACATTCTTCGGGCCGCCCTCTGAAACCGCCGAGCGAATGCAAACTATTTTGCGCGAAACGGATAATCTGAAAGCGGTTCCCAATGTCGGCGGGTTCAGGCTAGAGTCGCCTTATCTGGGCCGGGCAGGCGGAGGAATGTCATCAGACCTCGCTCCGATCAGCAGAGACACAACCGATATGCTGCTCGAAGCGGGCAGCGGATATATAAAGATTTGGGATATCTCGCCCGAGCTTCCCGGCGCTCCTGAGGAGATTGCTTATCTGTCAAGCAAAGGAGTGGTATGCAGCCTGGCTCACACCAGCGCATCCATAGATCAGGCTAAAGCGGCTGTCGATGCAGGAGCAAAGCTTATCACCCATCTCTTCGACACTTTTCAAGTTCCTGAAATGACCGACCCGGGTGTCTACCCGGCGGGCCTGACGGATTACTGTCTTATTGAAGACAGGGTCGTCTGCGAGATCATCGGCGATGGAACTCATGTGCCGCCGCTGCTAGTGGAAAAGGCCATCCGCTGCAAGTCTGTGGATAAGATTGTGTTTGTGACCGATAGCAACTTCGGCGCGGGTCTTGCTTCCGGTGATTATGACCTTCCCGGCGGATGGGGGCTTGCTAGAGTCAACGGCCCCAATAACGGCGTTCGCCTTATAGAGAGAAATATGACTCTTTCAGGCAGTGCCTTGACACCGATAGACTCCTTCAGAAACGCAATAAATATCTTCGGTAAAGACAAATTTACAGCTTCCAGGCTCTGCTCCGCCTCTCCGGCAAAGCTCCTTGAATTAAATACTGGAGAAATAACTGTCGGCAAGAATGCGGATATGGTTATTTTGAATA
>DJHI01000299.1:3616-7718 GCA_002431715.1 Armatimonadetes bacterium UBA5829 | reverse complement strand
GAGCTTGAACTGACTATTTCTAAAGGGCAGGTTATTTTCTCAAGCCGCTGATGACTTAGCGACTTCAGTTGCCCTGTTCCACTTTCTTCAGATCACCGCTGCCGGTTTGAAAGTCGGTTTGATAGAAGCTCTCATCATTCGGGAGCAGTAGGTTGAACTCTGGAGTGATATCGAGCGATACGTCCCCACTTATAATGGTGCAATCGAGCATATGACCGCCTCTGGATCGATCTGCAGTGATGAAGTGCATATGATAGCCCGGCACATTCACACCCTTAACGAAATATGGGCATCGCAGAGCAACTATCGTGCCTTTGACATCTAAAAGCTCGAATGTGGGCTGCTTAGCTGCAACATCCACTAAAAGCGGATACGGTTTACTCTGGCTCGGGACACTTCTTGTTTTGACCCGTTTGAAAGTTCCATCGATTCTAATTGCGTAGAAAAAGTTCTTCGAGGGCAATAAGCTGTCCAGATACTCCTGGAGCGTTGGAAGCGTCATCTCTTCCTGGATAGTGGTAACCTTGTCTTTATCAAAGAAGGTAACCGCTGCAAATGGTGTTGTAACAGCAGTATCTGCCTTACGCGCAAGACCGTCTGATGTGACCTGATACACTGTGCCGTCTATGACCACCATCTCTCCGTTGAGTTTGTCAAAGGTTCCCAGTCCAAAATCGCCGTGCTTGGAGAGTTGGTCCACACTTATAAAACCATCATAAAGTCCCGACATCAGCGAATCAATAGTCGCTATCTGATAGAGCGTATCTCGCGATTGATCGGCACCAACCGGAACAGCTATAACTACCAGCAGAACAGCATAAACTAATCGAGCTATCTTCATACCAAGCACCTTTACTTATGGAGATTTGTGGTCGTGGCTGAAATTGTAACACATCGATTGGCATCAAGCAATTTGAAAAAATATGGCTCAAGTTTAGGCAATGCCATTGACAGCCAGAATCTTTAAGACTATACTGCACATGACATACTCATTATAATGAGTTGAATTATGGCCATAGGACAAAATACGAACAATCATCTTTATACGGCTGTTTATGAAGCGCTGAGAGAGCGGATTATCGCGGGCGAGTATAAACCTGGAGACGCGCTGCCGTCCGAGCCTAACCTCAGGAAAGAGTTCGGCGTGAGCACCATTACCGTCCGCCGGGCTATTCACGAGCTTGCTCTCGACGGCCTTGTAGAGCCGCGCCAGGGGATCGGAAATATTGTTCGGGATCCCGCCGACAGCTCGGTTGTGGTCGGCATGTCGAGCTTCACCACTGATGTAGCGCACGGCAGACTCAGGCTGGTCAGGACGCTGCTCGCAGACAGTCTCGTTCCCGCAACAGCGGATATCGCCGACAAACTCCAGGTGCAGCCGGGGTCGATGCTGCGGCGGTTAGTCAGGCTGGATATGGAAGGCAATGCCCCGCTTTCTCTAGATGAGGTTTTCATGCCTCCCGTGCTCGCCTCATCGATCACAACAGATATTGCGGGCTCACCGACTTTTATGCACCTCTGGCAGGAAGCCTCAGGTCTGCAGCTTGTGCGAACCCAATACGAGATATGGGCCGAAAAGTCATCCGCAGATGATCAGCGGATTCTGCAAATAGAAACAGGGACGCCGGTGCTTGTGACGGGTGAGCTTATTTACGACACAAAAAAAAGACCGTGCGCGTGGATTGTAAGCAGATATAGGGCAGACCGGGGAAGGCTTTCGGGAACCGTCATACTCACCCAGAAGAAGACCGAACGCGGAGTGATTGGAGAATAAATATGTTTGCCGGAGTCGGCTGGACCGATATAACCCCAAAATACGATGTGCTGATGGAGGGGATGATTAGGGAGCATAAATCCGAGGGAGTTCATGATCGCATTTATGCCCGTTCTCTGATCCTTTCGAACGATGTGGAAACGCGCGATTGTGTGGTTATAGTATCTCTCGATGTTTGTGTAATAGGAACAGATACTGTTCGACTCGCAAAAAAAGCCATTTATGATCAAACAGGCATCTCGTTGGAAAGCGTGATTATAGCCGCTACTCACAGCCATTCCGGCCCCGCCACTTTCGGCATTTTTCAGCCCGCGGAGGATCAATATGTTGCCGAATTGATCGATTTAATAGCTGATTCGGTCCAAAAGGCCTNNATCATCTGCGCTGAGGGCCGTGAAGATACCATCAGCCACTACAGACGTTTTCATGATGATCAGGGCAAGATCGTTATGTATTGGGAGCAGGACCCTGCCGAAGGCAGGATCAGAGTATTGGGAGAGCCTGACCCGAGCCTCGGTGTGATCAAAGTAGTTGACGCTAAAAAGAACAAGCCCATCGCCATTCTCTTTAACCACACCGGCCATCCGAATGTAATGTCGGGAGAAAACTACCTCATAAGCGGGGATTATACGGGTGCGGCTTCACGTGTTTTGGAAGAAAAACTTGGTTGCACTGCCCTCTTTGTCAACGGAGCGCAGGGGTCGGTCGATATGGATAACTGGCGCTTCAGAGACTGGAACGGCGTGCAGACTTTGGGCGGTCGATTGGCCGACGCAGTAATGGCCGCTGATGAACATCCTATTCCCGACGCAATAATAAAGCACTCTTACATCAATTATATTCTTCCGCGCAGGAAGGTGACTGACAAGGAGCTTGCCTGGGCAGATAAGGTGCTTAAAGAGACCGGCGGTTCCTTCGCTGCTGTCGCAGACGGAGTCGGTGACGACTATAAGGCCACTCTTTATAAAAAAATCCATGCTCTGCGCGATGAAAATATCGAGATCGAGCAGGTCGCATTCAGCATCGGCGACACTGCCTTTGTCAGCTTCCCAGGTGAGCTTTTCACTGAGATCGGCCTGAAGATCAAGTCCCGCAGCCCGTTTGCAAACACCCATATTATCGGCCTGGCAAACGGTTATGCGGGTTATGTACCGACACCCGAAGCGATCAGCCAGGGCGGATATGAGGTCGAAACAAGAAATGTCGATGAAATGGCTGCCCGGATAATTGAAGATACAAGCGCAAAACTACTCGAAGAACTCAATGGAGGAAAAAATGTCTGAAAAATTGGCAATTGACGGCGGCACTCCGGTGCTCGCACGAAATGACTTCAAAAACTGGCCTGTTATAGGCGCCGACGAGCGCAGGCTCGTTAATGAAGTGCTCGACAGCGGTATTGTGGCAGGCGGAACCGCTCCGCAGGTTGCATCTCTGGAAAAAGAATGGGCCGCATTCACCGGCGCGAAGCACTGCCTCACTACCTGCTCAGGCACTGCCGCATTGCACATGGCTCTTGCTGCGGCAGGCGTTGGCCCGGGCGACGAGGTTATCACCTCGGCTTTCACGTTCCTTGCATCGGCCTCCTGCGCGATCCATCAGAACGCGATTCCGGTCTTTGTCGATATCGACCCCAAGACCTACTGCATGGACCCGGCCAAGCTCGAAGCAGCCATAACCGAGCGAACAAAGGCTATAATCCCGGTTCACATCCAGGGCTGCCCTGCTGACATGGACCCGATCATGGCTATCGCAAAAAAGTATAACCTCTTCGTCATAGAGGACGCCTGCCAGGCTCATGGCGCCGAATATAAGGGTAAGAAAGTCGGAACCATCGGCAACGTCGGATGTTTCAGTCTCAACAATTTCAAGAACCTCTGCGGTGGCGAGGGTGGCCTTTTCATTACAGACGACGAAGACATCCTCAACAAGGCTGCTCTGGTTCGCTGCTTTGGAGACGAAGTGGACGAGGTCAGCCGCAGAAGAGTATACAACGCATCCATCCTCGGCTATATGTATCGAAACCAGGAACTTCCCGCGGCATTGTGCCGTGCTCAGCTTATTCACCTCGATGAGTTCAACAAGGTGCGAATCGCAAATGCCGATTATCTCACCAAAGAACTCAGCAAGATTCCGGGCGNNCGTGATCCCGCCTTACTGCCCGCCGGACGGCAAGCACGTTTACTTTATGTATAACGTCAGGTTCGACCCTAAAGCGGCAGGAGTCGATTGCGACCCGCTGAAGTTTAGAATCGCGGTTGAAAAGGCTCTCTATAAAGAAGGCCTGCTCCTCGGTCAGTGGCAGACAATGCCGGTTCCCGCGCAGGACCT
>DJHI01000299.1:3260-3567 GCA_002431715.1 Armatimonadetes bacterium UBA5829 | reverse complement strand
CCAGAGCAAACTCGGTTACGGCGGTTCGGGCTATCCCTGGACCATCAACGAGGCCAAAGGCATTAAGTACAATTACGACGTCGACCAGTTCTCTGTAGCAAAAAACCTGTGCGACACCTACACTATCGTTCATGGAATCCATGCTCCGAACGGTATCGATCTGATGGACAAGTTCGTTGAAGCATTCCACAAGGTCTTTGCCGATCTTGATACCGCTATCGCTCATGCGGACGATGAGATCTATCCCGGAGCCGACGGCAAGCTCTACGGAGCAGGCTAATTGGGAATTAGCGTTTGATCGTTGATC
>DJHI01000299.1:151-3146 GCA_002431715.1 Armatimonadetes bacterium UBA5829 | reverse complement strand
TTTTTCGGTCGCGATCAGATATCGCAACCGAACTAAGATCGACGTAAACGAGGCCCCACATCGGAGAAGCTTCGGGTTCAAATAATTCTATGGGTGATCAATTATGATTAGTAAAGGACTCTTCGGCAAGAAGTATCTGGATATACAGATTCGTGAGAGCGAGATTGGCCCTCTTGATGAAGACCACGTTCTCGTTAAGGTGAAAGCCTGCGGAGTGTGCGGAACGGATATCAATTTCGTGCGTGACTGGGAAGACGAAGCGATGCCGCTCGGTCATGAAATCGCCGCGGAGGTTATGGAGATCGGAAAGAACGTGACCTCCGTTAAGCCCGGCGACAAAGTGATCGTGGAAGACTGCACCATGTGCGGAATCTGCGAAAACTGCAAGAGCGGAAACCCTCAGTTCTGCCGTAATATGTATGATATGGAAGGTCAGCCGGGCATGGGCGAGTATATGTCCGTACGATATAACAGCCTCAATAAGTTCGATGGACTGGACTACGTATCCGCATCCCTCACTGAGCCGCTGGCTGTCTCTCTCACGGCTGTTCTCAATGCCGATATTCCACTTGGTGGGACGGTCGCGGTTCTCGGAAATGGCCCGCTCGGACTGATGGCGGCAAGACTTGCCAAGCTTAAGGGAGCAAGTTTTGTGGCGATCACCGGGCTTGTGGCGGACAATGCCCGCGAGAAGACCAGGTTCGACCTCGCTGAGAAATTTGGCTGCGATATGAAAATCGAGATCGGCAAGCAGAGTGTAGAGGATGAGATTCTGACTAAGTTCCCGAACGGACTCGATAGGGTTATAGTCACATCTCCTCCGCAGAGTATGTATGATGCGCTGAAGATTATAAGGTTCGGCGGAATCATCACATTCCTCGGGCTGCACTTCGGCGGCAAGAACATGGTCAATATGGATATCAATGACCTTATCTTCCGCAAGATAAGCCTTATCCCGACCTTCGCCGAGCCGGCGATAAACTTCCCGATATCGAACCGGCTGCTGCGCGATGGATTGGTCGATGCCAAGTCGCTGATCAATGCGCAGTTCGGCTTTGATGACGCAAAGAAAGTGATGACCTCTGTTGTAGACGGGTCCGGGGCTATCATTAAGGCTGTAATGGTCCCGTAAACCAGGTAAATTACGACCTTTAACTTGTTCAGAAAACATGACTCTTTGCTTAGCGAAAATCGCTTAGTTGACACACAGCGTCCGGTTAGTTAAAATGCAATTGATCGGGTTGTATAATCTGACCGGGCGCTGAAATGAACCTGCAAAAAAGAAGAGCAATATTACAAGCTGCGCTTTGGCTGCTGCTGCCTTATGTATTTCTATGCATAGGCGGACCATTATTCCACACATGCTCATCGGAGATGGGCATATGCCACCTATTTTGCAACCAAAGCTTTACACACAATATAAGCTCAACACACTTTTTCTCTGATCCGGCCTTCGATACTATAAACGAAGACAACTGCGCCGTATGTAGTCTGGCAAGATGCAGTGAGACCACATTATGCTCATTTGTCGATTACACGCCCGGAAACGACATAATTTGCCATACATATATTCAAACTCCGGTTTTTCACAGCACGTCACTTCTTGCAGAATCCACTCGCGCCCCTCCACTAAGCTAACTTCCTGACACATAACTAAAAATTCGGCAGGCTCCAAGCCAGGGCTTGATGTCGCCTGCCCGGTAAATACAGGAGGAATAGCTGTAGATGAAAAAAGCACTCATATTACTTNNGCCTGCTTTTTGCTGCGCCGGTATGGTCGCAGTCAACCGATGATCAGGCAGATAAATCAAATGAAACTATAACCGTTCCGCAGTCTGAGTTCGACGCTCTTAAATCCAGAGTCGATGAGCTGGAGCAGACCTTGAATCAGCTCAATCAGACCAACGATTCGACATCAGAACCGGCAGCAGCCGGTGACACGCAATCCAACGAGGGAGGACGGCATCTTGCGCTACCTGATATAAGCTTGATCGTTCAAGCAAAAGGTAAATTCACGGATGATAAAAACGATCCGGACAGGCAGAAGCTCCTTCTGTCAGAGGCGGAGATAGGAATACAAGGGTATGTCTACCCCAATGTAAAAGCCGATGCGTTCTTTACCGCAAGCCCGGCTGAGGATGAGCCTTTCGGCGTGGAAGAGGCGTATCTTTCATATCTTGGAATAGCAAACGGCCTGAATTTCTATGTCGGCCAAAAGCACGTTGCATTTGGACGAACCAACCTGCTTCACAATCACTCCTGGCTCTATACTCGCCAGCCGACAGTCATCAGCAGCTTTGTCGCTCCCGAGAGCCTTATCGGACAGGGTGGGAGTATAAGTTATGTCATACCGACAAACTGTAATCTTTTCGCTCAGCTCGATTTAGGCACATGGGCCAACGGCGAGAGCGGCGAGCAGTCTGATCTGCCGGATATCGTAGTAGGGCCGGGAGCAAACCTAACGAATCGGTTCAGCACTGCAAGGCTCTGGACGAGTTACCCTACCGGCATAAATAATGAGCTCGAACTCGGCGGCTCATGGGCCGGAGGCAAATCCGAAGAAGATCCCTTAACATTGGAAACCGACTATGTCCACCTGCATGGCGTGGATTTGAGCTTCAGGCATTTCGGCGGAGGATCGAATCGCACACTGCTCAGGAGCGAATACTTCTGGCGCAGCGGAACCACCGACTCCAACGATGCCACCGCAAAGGGTTACTATGTGTTCGGCAACTATCGCTGGAATAAATACGGCAGCATCGGCCTCCTCTATGATTGGAACGAGTTCCCGCAGGCGGTCGATCTGCACGAGTCATCCATGTCGCTGATACTTACCAAGCAGTTCTCAGAGCAGTATTATGTTCGACTCCAGGCCATACACGGTTCGAGGCCGGACTGCGGCAATTACAATGAGTGCTGGCTGCAGTGGGTGTGGGGCGTCGGCCCGCATACTCATAACTTGGAGTAGCTCAACTGGGTCAGGATTCGGAAATCC
>DJHI01000299.1:0-120 GCA_002431715.1 Armatimonadetes bacterium UBA5829 | reverse complement strand
ATTCGGAAATCCTGACCCAGAATGAGGAAAGAATTATGAGTTGTGCATTGTGCGCTCGCTCAAGCATTGCCTGATGCCGAAAGCACATCTCTAAGTAGATTATGGCCTTGAACTTGTATC
>DJHI01000292.1 GCA_002431715.1 Armatimonadetes bacterium UBA5829 | reverse complement strand
CACGGCCCTGAGTGACCCATGAGGCCTGGATGTTATCTATATTATCCAGATATAGCCGCGATACGGCCAGAGTGCGCAGGTAATCGTGCCCGCCAGCGGCTGGATACGATAGTTCCGAATTGCCGGGCTGAAAAGGCCACGGGATAAAGGCCGTAAAGACTCCCGTCTCTTCCTGCAATGCCCTTATCTTTTCAAGGTGAGATATCCTGTCGGTCAGATTTTCGCCCATCCCGAAGACCATCGTTGCGGTTGCCCGCATGCCCAGTTCGGCTGCAATTCTCATAACATTCAACCACTCGCTTGCGGAACACTTTTTAGGGCTTACATGGCCGCGCACATCATCCACCAGCATCTCCGCTCCTCCGCCCGGCAGAGAATCGAGCCCCGCATCAATCAGGCACTTAAGAGTATCCTTTACGTTCAGTCCCGATATGTTGGCTATATGTGCGATCTCTGGAGCAGATAAAGAATGAAGCTGGATTTCGAATCTCTCTTTTATGCCTCTAAACAGCTCTTCGAAGTATTCGATCTTAAGGTCGGGGTGAAGCCCTCCCTGCATCAGAATCTGAGTTGCCCCAAGGCCGACAGCCTCTCTTATCTTTTCATATATCTTTTCATTTGAGAGCACATATCCCGCCGGGTCGCCGGGTTTTTTATAAAACGCGCAGAACTTGCAGCCCGAGATGCAGATATTTGTGTAGTTGATATTCCGGTCGATGGCATATGTCCGCAGCTTGTCCGGGTGTTTTTCATCGCAAAACCGCCCGGATTCCCTGAGCAGTTCAGGCAATGGCAAGTCGAATAGTTCCAATGCTTCATTTGAGTTCATGGCCTCACCAGCCCATGCTCGATTGCTTTTTCGTGAAATGTCTCCAGGCTTTTTTGCTCCCGCGGCCCAAGGTCATACTTTATGATGCTGGATAGGTATTCATAACAGATGTCATATGTCAGATCGAGCCTCTCAGATGCATCCCTGGCTATTTCAGGAAGTATTGCCATTCCCTCCGCTTTTGCCGTATTAAGAACCTCTACCAGTTCGTCAGTGATCCCTTTACCCGCCCACACGGCAAAGACCATCGGCAGCCCGGTAAGCTTCTTCCACTCGGCCGCAAGGTCCATTACAAACAAGCCGTCTTTCGGATGCAACATCGCCGGGTCGCCTATCACCATAGCTGCGTCGCACAGTTCGAGCATTTTCGATACCGGGTCGGGCGGCACTCTCACAAAAGTCGGTTCCAGACCATAACTCTCTTTAAGGATAATTTTTATAAGGTTAGCTCCCGACAGGCTGCTCGTATCCAGGGCGATACTCTCGATCTCCTTCGGCTTCTTTTTAGACATCAAAAGCACGCTCTTCACCGGCCCATCGGCGGAGATGCATATACCAGGGCAGATGCTGAAATCAGGATGCATAAAGGTCGCAAAGCTCGATACGGGAGCCGCGGCGATCTCTTCATTAGCCAGCATCTCGGCAAGTTTGGAGGGCGGCGCATATGCAAGCTCCCAACCCTTGGGCAGGCTACCGTGCTCGAGTGTGTAGCTCAGCGGTTTTACATTAAGATATGGCAGGCAGCCCAGCTTCATTTCTTGTTACCTCGTTATATATCGTATCGCGTTCGACCGGGATTGTCCCAGTCTCCTCTATCATCGCTCTGAGCTTGGCTACAGTCATCGCCTGAGGGGTGGTTGCGCCCGCTCTGTGCGTGATCTTTTCCTCGACGACCGTCCCGTCGATATCGTCCGCGCCATAGCTCAGCGCGACCTGCGCGAGCTTAAGCCCAAGCATAATCCAGAAAACTTTTATATGAGGGATATTATCGATCATCAATCTGGAAATCGAGTAGAGCTTGAGGTGATCCTGCGCGCTCATCGGCGCGGCAATCTCACCTAATTTAGTATTGCCAGGGTGATATCTGAGAGGGATAAAGGTCATAAACCCGCCGGTTTCGTCCTGTAAATCGCGCAGAGCGATCATATGCTCGGCCCGCTCTCTATGTGTTTCCACATGGCCATAGAGCATGGTCGAGTTTGTCTTTATTCCGAGTTTGTGAGCTTTTTGCATCGTATCGAGCCATTTTCTGCCCGACATTTTTTCAGGGCACACAATCCCTCGAACCCTCGGACTGAATACCTCAGCTCCACCGCCCGGCAGCGACCCCAAACCCGCATCTTTGAGCTTAGTCAAGACATCATCTATGCTTAGTCCCGAAATCTCGGACAGATGCGCTATCTCAACAGCCGTAAAAGCTTGAATATGCACCTCAGGAAATCGCGATTTCAGCGTGCTCAGCATATCGGTGTAATAAGAAAACGGCAGGGTGGGGTGGAGGCCGCCGACAATATGAAGCTCCGTATATCTCATCTTGTCGTAATATTCCTCAGCCCGCCGGAGCACTTCGTCCACGCTCATTGCATAGGCTCCAGGCTCGCCCTCGCTTCTGGAATAAGCGCAAAACGTGCACCTGTTCCTGCAGATATCGGTGTAATTTATATGCCGGTTGACCACATAATATGTGCGATTGCCGCTGATTTTCCGCCTGACCTCATTTGCAGCCGCGCCTATGGCATGGACATCATCAGATTCAAAGAGACGCACTCCGTCTTCGACATCCAGCCTTTCTCCATCCAACACACGCCGTAAAATATCAGATATATCGCTTTTCATAAGAGCACATCCACCAAAACAAACACAAAAAACGCCAGGCTTACGCAGCCATTCATAGTGAAGAACGCGGCATTTACCCGGCTGATATCCTTAGCGGAGACCAGGCTCTGCTCGTAGATCAAAAACAGAGCGATCAAGCCCGCGCCTGCATAATACACATATCCGCTGCCCGTGAGAAGCCCGAACCATACGAGCATGCAGACCATTCCTGCATGCAAAATCCTCGATATAGTAAGCGCGCGTGACGCTCCGAATCTCGATGGAATGGAAAACAGCCCCATCTTTTTATCGAATTCGATATCCTGCAGCGAATAGATAATATCGAAACCCGCCGTCCATGCCATCACCGCCGCGCTCAGCACCATCGGCGCAAAAGCTATCTTGCCATTCACGGCTATCCACGCTCCCACCGGCGCTATCCCCAAACACAACCCCAGCCACAAGTGCGAGAGGCTCGTAAACCGTTTGGAATACGAATAACCGACCACCGCCGCCAGAGCCACAGGCGACAGAGCGAACGCAAGCGGATTGAGCATATAAGCCGCAAATATCAGCAATCCCGCCGCAACTATTGTAAAAAGCCATGCGGCTCCAATTGATACCACCCCTTGAGGAATCGCCCGGGAGGCCGTACGAGGGTTCGCAGCATCGATTTTTGCATCGGCAATCCGGTTGAACGCCATAGCCGCGCTTCTGGCTCCCACCATCGCGGCCAAAATCCATCCCAGAATATGCCACGCGGGAATACCTTTTGCGGCGATCACTGCCGAAGATAGAGCAAAGGGCAGCGCGAATATGGTGTGCTCGAATTTGACCATGTCAAGTATGATCGCGAGCTTGCGAAACGGATTGGGGACCTTCACTATTCCTCGCCCCAATCCCTGATCAGATGCTTGCCGATGCCTAGCGTTCTCAGCACGCGGTCTACGACAAAATCCACCATCTCATCGATAGATTTCGGCTTATTGTAAAAAGCGGGCGCAGCGGGCAGAATAATCGCCCCGGCTTCGGTAAGCGCTGTCAGGTTTCTCAAATGAACCAGGCTCAGTGGAGTCTCGCGGATCACTAGTATCAGCTTTCTTCGCTCTTTGAGGCATACATCAGCCGCCCGAGTGACCAGGTCGTTCGATATCCCGGATGCAATCCGTCCAACCACACCCATCGAGCATGGGATAACAACCAAGCCATCGTATTCATGAGAGCCGCTCGCGGGAGGCGCGGATAGGTCATTCGAATTCAAGACTGAGAATTTCTCGGCAGCCCCGTGCGGTATTATCCCCTGCAGACTCTCGATCCCAAGTTCGTCCGCCATTATTCCCAGAGCGTTGTCGGAGGCAGTCAAATATATGTGGTCATAAAATGACTGCACGGTCTCCAGCAGCCTCTGAGCGTAAATTGCCCCGCTCGCCCCCGATATCGCCACCATCAAGCGTTTAAGCAATTTGAAGCTCTTTCCAGATAAAGTCTATCTTTTCCTTGACCTCTTGGCTCATCACAATATCATCAGGCCACTGACGGTAGTGGCTCTCTCCCTCGATCTTTTTCGTGGCATCTATACCCATCTTCGAGCCGAAGAGCGCCTGCGGTGCTGCATGATCTAGGGCATCGACCGGTCCTTCGGAGAAGAATATATCACGCTGCGGGTCTATATTGCTGCCGAGCCTCCAAATGACCTCACTCATATCCTGCACGTCCACATTTTCATCGAAGACCACGATCATCTTGGTCAGTGCCATCTGTCCGAGCCCCCATAGTGCATTGATCACTTTCCTGGCCTGCATGGGGTATCGCTTTTTGATCGAGACCAGCGCGATGTTGTGGAATATTCCCTCTACCGGCAGGTTCATATCCACAATTTCAGGCACTTGAGTCTTTATAAGCGGGAGGAATATCCTCTCGGTAGCCTTGCCGATAAAGCAGTCCTCCATGGGAGGCTTTCCGACGATCGTCGCGGGATATATCGGGTCTTTCCTGTGCGTGATGCACTTCAGATGAAACACCGGATAGTCTTCGGCTGGTGAATAGTAACCCGTATGGTCGCCGAACGGACCTTCCGTCTTCCGCTCGCCGGGCTCGACATAGCCTTCCAGCACGACCTCTGAATTAGCCGGAACCTGCAAGTCGACATATTTGCACTGCACCATCTCCACCGGCTCCTTGCGCAGGAAACCGGCAAAGATCATCTCATCGAAATCTTCAGGCAGAGGCGCGGTGGCGGCATATGTGATTGCGGGGTCACCGCCCAGGGCGATGGCCACAGGCATCTTCTCTTTTCGCTTTTCATATTCTGCGAAGTGACGCGCGCCTACCTTGTGAATATGCCAATGCATGCCGGTTGTCTGCGGCCCATAGACATGCATCCTGTACATTCCGACATTCCGCCTCTGCGTTTCGGGGTCTTTGGTGAAGACCATCGGAAGAGTAATAAACGGCCCGCCGTCTCCCGGCCAGCAGGTGAGTATCGGCAGAAAAGTCAGACTGGCATTTTCGCCTTCGCGAACCACTTCCTGACATGGAGCTTTGCTCACCACCTTTGGAAACGCGGAGGAAAGCTTAGCAAGCTTCGGAAGCAT
>DJHI01000191.1:15371-20171 GCA_002431715.1 Armatimonadetes bacterium UBA5829 | reverse complement strand
GATATGCGTCACTATTCCGGCCGCGCTCTACGAAGTCGGCGGCTGGCACACGCTGAAAAGCAGTCTGCCGCATGAATTTTTCACCCTGAGCAATGTGAGCGGCGTTCAGGTTATCAATTGGATGGTGACCATCATTCCCATATGGCTGGTCGGAATGACCCTGTATCAGCGTATGTATGCCTGCAGGGATGAAGCTCAGGCTCGAAAGGCATGGTTTATAGCCGGATTCTTCGAATACCCGGTTATGGCCTTTATGGGCGTGTTTCTTGGAATGTGCGCGCGGGTGCTCTTCCCGCATGTGGAAGCTGAGATGGGGCTTCCAACAATGATTAGAGAGGTGCTGCCTGTCGGAGTTACAGGAATAGTTGTAGCGGCATACTTCTCGGCCATTATGTCCACCGCCGATAGCTGTCTAATGGCATCCTCCGGCAACATCGTCAACGACATTATTCAGAGATATATAGTAAAGGATGCATCGGAGAAGAAAATAATGCGCCTTTCTATGATCGTTACCCTCATTATCGGCGCTCTGGCAGTCTTGATGGCCAGCCGCTTCACTACAGTGCTCGATGCGATTCTCTACGCCTATGCGTTTATGGTCTCCGGTCTGTTTGTACCAACACTTGGCGCGTATTTCTGGCGCAGAAGCAGCTCGANNTTCAGGCGGAACCTTTACGCTGATAATGCTGGTTTTCAACATCAAAACACCGTTGGGCCTGGATGCAAGTTTCTACGGCATTATTCTTTCAGCAATCGTATTCACATCATTTTCTCTCCTCTTTCCTGATCGAAAACCCACTTATAAGGAGGTTCTGTAGTGCCTGATATCATCGACAAGATAGGAGGCTGCCTGCTCCATCATGGCAAGTCAAGCAATCGAATATATCTGATGAAGCTTGCCGATACGCATATACCGGAAACCATTACGCATCTAGATTATATGGCAGCCGTCAATAATTACACGAAGATCATAGCGAAGGTCCCTGCATGGGCAAAAAACAGGTTCGAAGCGTGTGGTTACAAATCAGAAGCGACTGTCCCCGGTTTCTATAATGGCACGATTGATACCTTATTTATGGGTAAGTTTTTATCAGCGACAAGAGAACTGGAAGATGCCGCGGATATAATCCTCAAAGTGCTATCGAGCGCATGCCAGTGTCGAGGCAGGCAAAGCGTAGAAAGCCTGCCAAACGGATTCGATTGGCATATTGCGCAAGAACTCGATGCTCAAAAAATCAGTGACGTGTATCGACAGGTCTTTAGATCTTATCCTTTCCCAATTCACGATGCCGATTATATACGCAAAACGATGAGAGAGAACATTGTCTATTTCTGTATAACCAAAGACAGAGAGATAGTCTCGGTTGCATCTTGTGAAATGGATGTTGAAGCTCAAAATGTGGAGATGACTGATTTCGCCACCTTGCCTACTTTTCGTGGCAATGGTTTTGCCTGTTTTCTGCTGGCAAAAATGGAACAGGAGATGCTTGCAAGATCGATAAAAACCGCTTATACGATCGCACGGTCGGTATCATTCGGTATGAATATCACATTCGCTAAAATGAACTACAATTACGCCGGAACACTGATCAATAATACCGACATATGCGGCAGTACCGAGAGCATGAACGTCTGGTATAAGTCGCTGAAATCCCTGCCTTAACAACTGGATTTTTGAACAGAATTTAAGGTATACTTGTTAAGGAAACAGGGAGGCAAGTATTATGGTCATCATTATGCAGACACAGGCGACCGATGAAGAGGTGAAGTCGGTTCAGCAGGAGATCCGAAAGATCGGGTTCAGGCCGTTTATGAACCCAGGTGTCGAGCGAAAAGTAATTGCCGTGCTCGGAGAGCTCGACGTTCGAAAAGCGGACCTGGTGGAGCATTTTGAGGCCATGAATGGCGTAGCCCGCGTGCAGTTGATCTCGGACTTATGGAAGCTCGCATCCAGATCATACCATCCGTCAAACACGATAGTGTCTGTCCAAGGTGTCAAGATAGGCGGAGACGAGATAGTCGTTGCCGCAGGGCCATGCTCGGTAGAGAGCGAAAAACAGACAATCGAGCTGGCGCATAAGGTCAAGGCTGCCGGAGCGAAAATGCTGCGCGGCGGCGCATTCAAACCGAGAACATCTCCATATGCATTCCAGGGTCTTGGCGAGGAAGGACTCAAAATACTTGCTAANNGAGACCGGATTGCCTATCGTAACCGAAGTAATGGACACACATGAAGTTGAGCTGGTATGTGAGTATGCCGATTTACTGCAGATTGGCGCTCGCAACATGCAGAACTTCGCTCTCCTTAAAAAAGTCGGTTCCACCGGAGTTCCGGTGCTCCTTAAGCGCGGTCTGGGTTCTAAAGTAAAAGATCTCCTTATGTCAGCCGAATATATAATATCCGAAGGAAACCAGCAGGTGGTTCTCTGCGAGCGCGGGATAACCACTTTTGAAGACTCCACCAGAAACACTACTGACATAAACGCTATACCCGTCCTCAAAAACTGGACTCACCTGCCGATCATGCTCGATCCGAGCCATGCGACCGGCAACTGGCAATATGTAGGCTCAGTGGCAAAGGCGGCTGTTGCAGGAGGAGTAGACGGCCTGCTACTTGAAGTGCACAACGACCCGTCACACGCAATGAGTGATGGGCCTCAGTCGCTTAAGCCGGAAAACTTCGCTGAGCTTATGTCGTCTCTGTCACGGGTGGCCACGGCGGTGGATCGCTCACTCATACTGTAATTTACAAAGCTCTATCCTGGTATTACTACCTGTTTTTTGCATGTAGACCCCGCAAAACCTACAGGACATGGAAAACAAAGAATAGACAAGTTTGTTTTCCATATCGTCCGATAGGTACGCGGAGGTTTCATATGCAAAAGATAGAATTGGGCTTAACGATTCTTCTGATCGCTCTTTTAGCGGGATGCGGCGGTGGAGGAGGCGGAACTGCTATATCTTCCTCTCCATCAATGGAAATCTCTGACGATATCCTCGGCGCATGGAAAGTCGAAAACCTGGGTCTGCCAAACGATGAAATCATCGTAAACCAGAACGGCACCGTTTCTGTTGAAGTAGCGGATTCCGAAACACGCAGTGACACTACAAGTACCGTTTGCATTGGAAGTTGTTCGAGTGCAGGCGTTCTCTCCCTCAACGGCACCTGGACAAATAACGGCATAGAACACACAATTAACGCATCAGGCAGCATAGACACAAGCAGTAATAAGCTTTCTCTTGTCGCGACTGTTAAAACAGATAGTGAGACAATATGCCAGAACCTCCAAACAACCGGTACCAAGTGCGATGATTCTTCCGATGAATCAGAGGATGAAGACATCGATACGCCGCCTGCTCCACCTTCTATGGACACGGAAGAAGATATCGATACACCTCCGGCTCCACCATTATAGGTCTGCTGCCGCATATTGCACATCACTTACTACCTCGTTGAATAATATTCACAGCGCGTGCAGTTATCTATACTAGATAAACTAACTGCACGCGTAAATCAATGAAAATATATGATCATATTAATACGCTGACCTGGTATAATATTGATAGCCAAGCGTAAATATGAGCCATAATCTGAAGAAAGAAAGAATCTTAGCAATAGGCAAGGACGGATGCTCTGACAGAGTGCGTCAATATACCGGCACGGATGCCGATGTTGTAACAGCCGGTAATATTAACCATGCGCTTCATCTTTACTCTCAGTCAGGATTCGATAGGATAATTGCCGATCCTGAATATATCGCAGAGTATGGAACAGGCCTCCCGGCCTTGATATATGCTGCCATAAACTCCAGACTTTGTAATGCAATAGCTCATCTTGACCTCGATTACAACTTCATCTGGGCTAATCCCGCATTTGAAATGCTCCTTGGTCAATCTTTGAGAAATATCAAAGGCAGGAGTTACTTCGAACTGACTCATGCCGAGGAAGACCGATCAATCTTCAGCTTTGTAAAGAATGAAAGGGCACCACTAAGAATATCGGTGCCTGCCGTAAATTCCGAAGTAACATGCACAATTGCCGGTCTGCGCAGCTCATCGGAACTTCTCTCCGGCTATGTTATATCCATCACATATACCCAGCAAGAAAGAGCAGCGGTAACCAGCTGCACGCAGCATCCAACACAGCAGCAGCAAGTAGCCAGCGAAAGGAAAAAATTACAGGCAACCATAGAACAGCTAAAGCATGAAGTCGAACAGAGACGGAGAGATATTAGTGAACTGGTAGCCTTTGAGGATCAACGAAGAGGAATATATGAACGCGAACACCGGATAGCTGAGATTCTGCAACAGGCTCTGATTCCACCGCAACTAAGCTATAATATCGAAAACTGTCGAATTGTGGTGAAGTATCAGCCAGCACTCGATGAGGCTGCTGTTGGAGGAGACTTCTACGACATCTTTGAGTTGGACGATGAGAAAATCGGTATTGTCATAGGCGATATTGCAGGTAAAGGACTTCCAGCCGCTATAAGAGTCGCCGCTGCCCGTTACTCCATACGCAGCTATGCTTTTTTAGACCCGAGCCCATCCGTTGTTATGACACTTGCAAACCAGGCGCTTTGCAGAGAACAGACTGAAGAAGCCGGATTGCTGACCGCATTTTATGCTGTACTTGAGCTCAAGACCTCGGTTCTTACTTTCGCAAACGGAGGGCACGAGCCCCCGCTTATACTCAACTCCGAAGGTATTGTCAGGGAGATAAATATCCAAGGAGGCGGATTGGGGTTTTATGAAGGGTTCATCTATAGAGAAGACAAGCTCGACATGAAAAACGGCGAA
>DJHI01000191.1:9833-15357 GCA_002431715.1 Armatimonadetes bacterium UBA5829 | reverse complement strand
AAACCGTCGTTATGGTAACCGACGGCATTACCGAGGCTCGTTCCGAAAAAGGAGACTTTTTCGAGAAAGAGGGAGTCATACGTTATCTTCAATCACACAGCCATCTTGACTTGGAATCGATGGCACAGGGCTTAGTCGATACGGCAAGAAACCACGCGAATGGAAATCTGCAGGATGACGCTGCTGTTGTAGCTTTCCAAGTGCAGAAAAACACCAAGACTGCTAATCTTCCGCCGGAGGGCTAGGTGGCGTCTCAATATTTGCCGGAACATCGAACGTTATTGTTGATGGATTAGAGACACTCCCGGCTGCATCACTGGCTTCGAAAACAACGGTATACGTCACTGCCGTTGATGTATAGTTAGCAGCCGCTGAGTAAGTGGTAACATATGTATTGCCACTCTCTAGTGACATGGTCTTTTCAGAGAGAACATCATCTTCCAGTTTGATTGTCGCTTTGACTGACTTAACCCCGACATCATCAGTAGCATTTACGCACAAAGTAACGGTACCGCCGGAGCTTGTCAGGGTAGACGCTACAGGATTGCTCAATACCGGTGCGGAAGTGTCTTTAACTGACGTAGAGCCTCCACCACCGCCGCCGCAACCGGCGAGTAATGCAAGCGTAATAAAAGCACATACAAGGGTTAGGATTCTTGCGGAATCCCGCATACTGAATTTCATCGTTTAATTCTCCTGGCAAATCGGTAAGCAGTGAGATCAGAGGACGAACAGCATTCTATAAATGCAGAGTCCATTTTATCAGGATCGGTTAAATTTAACAAACTCAATATTAAAAAACAGCCGGTTACAATTATTACCAGTATTACCGGCACCGGCCATCATCTATCAACACCTATTTGAATAGACGAATTGATAAATCCTCTTGTTCCAACATCAAGCTCGTCTAGGTAATTCACGGTTGGTCGCTCGCATACACTATAGTTTTTCATACCAGTAACACAAACCGTAAAGTGCTTAGTCAGGCATTGTCCACGTCTTCCTCAGTAACAGTTACATTCCGCAGATGGCAGGTATCGTTGAGAAGCTGGATCGCCGGACGATCGCTAAGTTCAAGAATCGAGAGACTCGTATTTGCCGTATGCAGGCAGCGGAAGAATGCAGGTCCATATCCGAGCGCGGCACATATCAGCCCTCGAAGAGAACCTCCATGCACTACCGCCAGAATACGCTCGCCATCGGAGTGCTTGCGCGATATCATTTGCAGGAACTCATCGCAGCGCGATATCAAATGCTCCAGTGTTTCCGCTCCAGGAGGACGATGATTGATTGAATCTTCACGCCATTTCCGATAGTCTTCGGGGTATTTCGCCTCGAATTCCTTATGCGTCATGCCTTGAACTTTATCAAAATGCCCTTCCCTGATCAGATCAGTAGTCTGAACGGGTTGTTTATGATGAGAGGCTATTATCTTGGCAGTCGAGACCGCTCGGCCAAGATCACTGGAATATATTGCATCGAATTTCTCAAAAGCCAATCGCTTGCCGATAGCTCTGGCTTGCTGGACTCCAAGGGATGTGAGAGGCGAGTCAGAATGGCCTTGAATTCGACCCTCAAGATTGTGCACAGTCTCGCCGTGCCTTACCAAATACAGAAATATCATATATCTCCCTGCTTTAGTGTTCCAAGTTCTCTACCGTCCCGACTCACGCGCATCGCGCCGAATTGCACGACCTTGACCGGCGAGATCGTCTTTAAGGGCGAGAGAACGAATAAAAATCGCTGCTTGAAATCGATCGCCTGTATGATTCCAACTCCGAGGGTATTGCCGTTTTCATCCGCCAGGCCGACCAGGAGATCACGAAACGATTCGCTTGTCGCTATTGTGATGCTGCTTGTTTTGAAAAGCTCTTCGACCGCTCTTTGTCCGCTCGCACGGCAGGCTCGTTCGGCGATCATGAATATCCCCCTGCCCGTGACTTCCGCATGCAGTATCCGGCATTTGAGGGCTTCCTCAGCAGATTTGATATACTGCCATTTTACTGGTCTGCCCGTAGAAAACCAAGTATTCCAGAGGCAGACTTCATCGAGGTGGATTATGTGCCCTGGAGCGTCATGAAAATGCTTGTAAAAGTTGAGTTGACGACGCGCAGTGCGAAACTCCACCGGTTTTCGTCTTGCCTGCTCCGAAACAGCCAGTCTGCGCACTTTTGTGGAGACGATTTTCGAAAATGGGATCAGAAGGTGGTCGATCTCATGTTTCTTTTCTATGCCTACAAGATAATCCGGCCTTACCAGATCGGTTTTATATGTTTTGAGCTTTCGGCCTAAAGGACCGTCCACCATGCCTGTCGTGTCGACAATAATAAGTCTAGCGCCGAACTCTTTTGCAGCATCGACCATCTTCTTCGTGCCGACTGCGCTTTCGAGCATATGGCCTACCGGAGAAGTAATCCCCACAAAGTAGAGCCTTTTCGCGCGAAGATCTGTTAGCGACTTGACATGTCTATCGACAACGGCCATGCCTATAGTGCCGGGCGCTCCTATTTCAGACTGACCTGTATCGGCATCGACTACGGCAGTCGGCACACCGGCATTATACGCTGCATTCGCAAGCTGCAGGCAAAAGCTGGTCTTGCCGGTGTCGATGCTGCCTATAACCATAACAACACCAGGGTGCGACGTGATCTCGGATATTATATCTTCCAATTGCGCCATAATATGGGTTTTAACACGACAGGAGACAAATTCCTGCGTGGGGTTGAAGCATACTTACTTTATTCCGACGGTTGACTAGCCAGCAATCACATGGTATAACGTGCATATGTAATTATTGTGATGAGTTATTGTATTAAATCGTATAGAGGGAGGCTATGTACCTTATGAATATCCGAAATTCAAATAAGTACTACTTATTACTCATTGCATTAGCGGTTACTTTGTGTGCAAGTAGTAAACTCTGGGCCGCCTATGGTAAATACTGGGACTCCGGCCCGGACAATATGCGCATAGTAATCGCTATCACGGGCGATGGATATACAATCAATGACCAAACGCAGTTTTCAACCGATGCCCTGGCTGTCGCCAACGCTATTCTTACCACGTCACCCTGGAGCACATTCGCAAACTCGATCAATATATATATAATAAATGCGTTCTCAACCGAGAGTGGCGCGGACAAGCCATGGCTGAGCCAATATGTCAACACGATATTCGATGGCACATACGGCACTAACGGCATTCAGTATTGTCTTACTGTCGACTATAGCAAAGTCACGAATTTTCTGTCCGGCGCCATATCAAAATATGATGTAGTAGTGGTCACCGTCAATGACTCGCTGTACGGCGGATCGGGTCACAATGCAGCAGTAACATCGAACAACGCGGCGATGACCGATATTATACTTCATGAGCTTGGACACACATTTGCAAACCTGGAAGAAGAATACGAAGGGAATCCCGGTCCGTATGTAGGGCAGGAACCAACGAACCCTAACGTAACTACAGTCACGAACCCTCTGCTCATTAAGTGGAAGGCATGGATAGATCCCACCTGGCCTATTCCAACACCACTGGCAACCATTTACAGCAAGGGTGTCGGACTTTTTGAGGGCGCATATACATACACATTAGGCGTTTATAGGCCCATGCAGGATTGCAGGATGCGCAATATCGGTTCGGATTTTTGCCCGGTCTGTAAGGAAGCACACATCATGCAGGCACACAGCATTGCTCCATTGATCGATGCCATCTCCCCGGGCGAAGGAACTTTCACTATGCACGAGCCTGTCACTTTTGAAGCGCTGGGAAATGGATGGCAATACCTGACCAAGACCTGGAAGATCGACGGCGTGCAGGTAGAAACAGGCACATATGCGATTATTCATCCAGGGGCTCTTTCCAGCCCGTCCTCAACCCTCACACTCGACGTTCTCGACGACTCACCGATGATTAAGAGCTATACACTGCCGTCGCAGCAGTATCAATGGACAGTGGTTCCAGATACCGAAACGCTCAGGNNTAGTGTCGGCGGTGTTTGGCGATTGCTTCTACGTTCAGAACACAAATCGCACCGCGGCAGTGAGAGTCAACCCTTGGGACGGCACATTCCCAACTCTCGGCAAAACCGTCACACTTTGCGGATTGCGCGATTTGGACGATTGGAACCTCACTTTGGCTAACTGCTACTGGAGTCATCATACAGGCAATCCCGATCCTCCAAAACCGCTGGGTGTAAACAACAGAGCACTCGGTGGCGGTGAAATCGGCTCCCTAAGAGGATGCGACAATTGTTCCGGCCTCAATAATGTAGGGATGCTCGTAAGGACATTCGGACAGGTTCAAGTTATCGGCCCGGACGGATTATGGATCACCATAGACGACGGCTCATCTCGAACAGATCCAGATGGAAATTCGGGAGTCCGGGTATATGGAACTAATATGAGCCAGTATGCAGGTAAGTATTTATGCGTCACAGGCATATGCTTCATCGATGAGGTGAACCCTGCTAACTATGCAGCATCTATACGCACGCGTGATCAGAACGATATTTTGGAATATACACCGTAGCACCCGAACATTGCAGCAAAAAAGCCAGTCTAAAGATATGCAGGTCTCTGAATTGACGTTTTTGTTCGAAACGCCAAGCTAGTTGAGCGGCGATGGTTTAGGCTCTCTGCCTTCCACTCTCCGCTCTCAGCTCTTCAAGGAGGCATAGGATGCGTATCTACATTTGGATGGCTGTAGTAGTTGCTGCAATCAGCTATGCCGCGATTGCTTACTTGACTGTCGATAGAGCTAGTGATGAGATTCAGATACGGTCGATGATCAGCAATACGGTCGCGGCCATTGAAAAGCGTGATCTCGGCGGAACAATCGCCTGCGTCTCCAAGAACTATAAGGACTCGGACTTGAATTACGATCGGCTGAGAGTGCTGGTCGCGCAGGCTCTCAGGGTCGAGAAGGACTATAAAGCCAAGGCAGAAGTCGAGAGCATCAAGATCGACGGTGATAAGGCGAAAGTTGATCTGGTTTTCAACGTGAATGCTCTTAAAGGCGGTACCTCGATGTATTCCCGTAATCTTACTCTGCATTTAGCAAAAGAAAACAGCAGGCATGCGTTGGTCGTGCCGGTGAAGGCATGGCGGGTAACGTCCGTGGACGGGCTGGCTCTTCAGGTTGAGGGAGGATATTAGTTCCCCTCACCCCAACCATCTCCCGCAAAAAGAGAGGGAGCAGGTCGTTTAGCCCAATAGGCTTTTTGACTTTCAGACTTTTTGATTTTTCAACTCTAAGATTACTGCCCCATCGTTTATACCGATAATCCTCGCACCGTTTTCCATTATGATTCCAACGCTTGGAATGGTTTTGCCGTCTATCTCGAGTTTTGGAATCGATGGGCTGCCCGGGTTCATCAGAACCATATCCCCCACATTTTCCAGCACTGGGAAATGGGTGTGACCGGAGATAAAGTAATCCGCCTTATACTTGCGGCCGAGGTCGATCATTTGATCTTTCGTAAGCAAGTGACCGTGGTTGATCAGGATGCGTATTCCGCCGCTTG
>DJHI01000191.1:9521-9786 GCA_002431715.1 Armatimonadetes bacterium UBA5829 | reverse complement strand
TTGAAACATAAGCATACGGCGATTGCACGGGCATCTGCAAAAGCTCCTCATAGACCTGGGCGTCACAGTTTCCCTGAGCAATGATAATCGGGATGGTAAGAGAATTGAGGGCCTCTGCAAAGGCTGGGATGTCGTAGCCGTCCATAAAGCCAAGGCGCGGAGGATGATATAACACATCCCCCGCGTGGACTATAAGATCAGCATCAGACATGAACTCCAACGCCTTATTAAGGGCGGTGACATTGCCATGGGTGTCGCTGATTAC
>DJHI01000191.1:3845-9478 GCA_002431715.1 Armatimonadetes bacterium UBA5829 | reverse complement strand
TTCATTGTTCCGGCTGATTCCCAAAATCGGCGGGCATTTGGGCAACACGGACTCCGACAGTTCCGATCCGCCCATTGGCTGCATGCCAGACTTCCATCATAACCCTGTCGCCGACTTTGACCTTGCCCACGGCATCGGCCACAGTCACTTTTCCCTTGCCCGATTTCTTATCAGGTGTAACAGTCTTGCCGTTGATCTTCAAGATCACATCCTGAGGCTGAAGGCCTGCTTCGGCTGCCGGGCTGCCATCGTAGACTTCAACAATCAGAGCGCCGTCCTGCTTGGGAAGGTTGGTTACACCGCGCTGAGCGAACCGCTTCCGCAGATCATCGTTCAAGCCGGTATAGCGTATGCCGAGATAAGGCCTAACCACCTGGCCATGTTTCTGAAGCTGCTCGGCAATCTTCTTGGCATTATTGCTCGGAATGGCAAATCCGATGCCGATGTTTCCGCCGCCCGGTGATGTTGAGGCAATTGCGGTGTTTATTCCGACCAGGTTGCCGTTTATATCGGCAAGCGCGCCGCCGCTGTTGCCGCGATTTATGGCCGCATCCGTCTGAATGACTCCCTCGAATGTTTTGCCGTCTAGATCGAATTCAGACCTCTTAGCGCTGACTACGCCGACCGTTACAGTCGGGCCAAGACCCAGAGCATTACCGACCGCGATAACCCAATCGCCGACTTCCAGACTGTTAGAATTGGCGAATTTGGCATACGGCAGTCCATTTGCGTTGATCTTGATTACGGCAAGGTCGGTCTTAGGGTCGCGACCTATCAGAGTAGCAGGATATTTCTTGCCGTTATGAAGAGTGACGGTAAGCTTGGTTGTTTGTGATTATATATCCATTAGCAGAATAGATGACTCCTGAGGCCTGCCCGATAACCTCTCGCTGTGAGAACGGAGCGCCGAAGAAATCCGGCAAACCGGGGAAGACCGGCTCATTCTGCCTTGCAACGGTGTCGATATTGACCACATAATCGCTCACAAGCTCAGCTGCTCTTCTTACAGGATTTGGACCCGATTTACTGAGTGTAATCCCACCACGGGTCATCGCAGGCGCGACAACCGGACCATTGCTCGGCGGCGGCCCGTACAATCGGAAAAGAACTCCCGCGCATATGATGAATCCCAGGACAAAAACAGCCACATAGCTTATGAACTTCTTCATTTGCCGATACTCCTGACCAAATTAGCCATTTCTATTGCCGATTCGGCGGCATCGAAGCCTTTGTTACCGGCTTTGGTTCCGGCTCGCTCTATAGCCTGCTCGATGCTTTCGGTGGTAATTACACCGAAGATAACCGGTACGCCCGTATGAAGCCCTACATGCGCAACACCCTTTGAGACCTCGGCTGCGATATAGTCAAAATGCGGGGTCGAGCCTCTTATAACGGTTCCCAGGCAGATCACTGCATCATATTTCCCACTTTTGGCCATCTTATCGGCAATTACGGGAATTTCAAAAGCGCCCGGGACCCATGCGATCTCGGCGTCGTCTTCCGTTGCACCATGGCGCTTTAAGGCGTCGAGAGCACCATCAAGAAGTTTGCTTGTGATGAATTCGTTAAATCTGCTCGCCACTATGCCGAATTTCAAGCCTTTGGCAACTAATTGACCCTCATATACTTTTGGCATTGAAAATACCTCNNCCTCCTCATCGGAAATCACTCAATTCTCAATAAAATAAATCACTCAATATCACATACTAAATACTCAATCCAAAAGGTGTCCCATTCTCTCACGCTTTGTGTTGAGATATCTGGCATTGTCCTCGTTGGGATCGCAGACCAGAGGCACTCGCTCGACTATCTCGAGGTCATAGCCCTGAAGCGCAACGTATTTGCCCGGATTGTTGGTCATCAGGCGGATTTTCTTGAGGCCGAGATCGACCAGTATCTGAGCGCCAAGGCTGTAATCGCGCATATCGTTTGGAAATCCGAGCATATGGTTGGCATCGACCGTATCGACACCATGATCCTGCAGCACATATGCTTTAAGCTTATTGACTATGCCGATTCCGCGGCCTTCATGGTGATAAATGTAGAGAATGACACCCTTGCCCTCCTCTGCAACCATTTGCATTGCCCTGTGAAGCTGCTCGCCGCAGTCGCAGCGCAGAGAGCCAAATACATCGCCGGTGAGGCAGCCCGAGTGAATGCGGACCAGGGTCGGCTCGCCGTCGGTCACATCACCCATGACAAGCGCGATATACGGGCTGGACTCGACGGTTGCCTGATAGCCATGCGCCATGAACTCGCCGTATTCGGTTGGAATCCGGCAGGCCGCGAACTCGAAGACCAGTCGATCGTTGAGCCTGCGGTATTTAATCAGATCGGCAATGGTCACGATCTTCATATCCCACTGCTTTGCAATTTCTATAAGCTCGGGAAGTCTGGCCATGGTGCCGTCTTCGCTGAGAATCTCACAAAGAACGCCGCTGGAACCCATGCCGGCGTGCCTTACGAGGTCGACAACCGCCTCGGTGTGTCCGGCTCTTACAAGCACCCCACCCTCCTGAGCGCGCAGTGGGTGGATGTGACCGGGCCGCGCGAGGTCTTCCGGCCTGGCTTCAGGGTCGGCAAAGGTCTTTATGGTTATCGCCCTGTCCTGCGCGGAGATGCCCGTGGTTGTGCCTTTCAATGCATCCACACTGACTGTAAACGCGGTGCCCAGCCTGGCAGTATTCTCTTCGACCATCATCGGCAGGCCCAACTCCTCCAGACGTTCGCCGGTTGTGGGAACACAGATCATGCCCCTGCCGTATTTGGCCATGAAATTCACCGCTTCGGGTGTTATGGCTTCGGCAGCCATAATAAAATCGCCTTCATTTTCGCGATCCTCGTCATCGACGACAATGATCATCTTCCCCGCTTTGATCTCTTCAATGGCTTCCGGGATTGTAGCGAATGTTCTGTCATTAGTCATTACAAAATTGCCCTTTACCTCGGCAGCGATTCGGAGATCGCTACCCATCGTAGTTATGTCTCGAGTGGCGATTCGGAAATCACCACCNNTATTTTATATCACATAAATCCCGCCTGCTTGAGGAGGTCTTCGGTCACTCCCGATGACTCCTTGCGGGCATTTATGAATTTCTCCACGTATTTTCCGATTATATCGGCCTCAAGATTCACGCTGTCACCGGGCTTCTTCAGGCCGAGTGTCGTTACCTCGAGAGTGTGCGGTATTACGGATATTGTAAAGCCCTGTTCGTCTTCAGATGCGATTGTCAGGCTGATGCCGTCTATGGTGACCGAACCCTTCTCTACCACATAACGCATTATCTCGGGCGGCGCGGATATTCTTATGACTACCGAGTCCGCCATTCGATTGATGGACTCGATTTTTCCGATTCCATCGACATGGCCCTGCACGATATGGCCGCCGAGCATCTTACCAGCCCTCAAACTCGCTTCCAGGTTCACCTTAGTGCCGGACCTGATATCTTTGAGAGTGCTGCGATTGATAGTCTCCGGCACAGCATCGAACGACAACTCGTTCGTGCCAATAGAAGTCACCGTCAGGCAGACACCGTTCACCGCTACGCTGTCACCCATGGCAACGTCGTTTATGACTTTGCCGGAGACGATAACAAGCCGCCTCACCGTGCTTCCGGTGAGGCTCTTTACAGTGCCTATTTCTTCTACAATTCCGGTGAACAAAGGCTGCCCCTCACCCTAACCCTCTCCCCCAGGAGAGGGAATAAAAAACTAAGCATCTCCACCAGGAGAAGGAACAAAAAGTTAATCCTCCCCACCAGGAGGAGGAATTGGCGGGTAAACTACATAGCCCTCTGTAGCTGTATCGTCGCCAAATCTTCTTACCCTGATGTTGTCGAGCTTAATCGCTGTCGATATGCTCTCGGAGCCGATTCCCGCAACTGAATCAACGGAATCTCGACCGCCGATGATGATAGGAGCGTGGAAATACACTACTTTATCGACCAGACGCTCCTCTAAGGCAAAGGCGGCAACCTCACCGCCGCCCTCAATAAGCACACTCAAACAGCCCATCCCAGCAAGCTCGCACATAAGACCCTGCAGGCCCAACCGGCCGTCTGTTACCTTCAACGGTAATATACGCGCCCCGCGGCTTTCGAGTTTCCTTAAAGACTCCGCATTTGCATAAGGCCCGGCCGCGACAATCGAATTGCCCGGACTGTTGAAAATCTTCATCTCCGGCGAAAGATTGCCGGTTCGGGTAATCACTACTCTTTCAGGATAATAAATCTTTTTGCCGACTCGCGCCGTTAAAGACGGATCATCCGCTCGCACGGTATTACCGCCCACTATTATAGCATCCACACGGCTTCTGATGCCATGCGCATAGGTTCGGGAGCGCTCGTTGGTTATCCATTTGGAATCACCCGTGCGGGTCGCGATCTTGCCGTCGAGGCTCATGGCGGATTTGAGGATCACAAACGGCAGGCCGGTGGTGCGGTGCTTTATATAGGCTTCATTGATAAGACGGGCTTTGCTCTCCAGAAGAGAGACGTGGACCTTAAGCCCTGCCGACCTGAGTTCGTCCAGGCCTTTCGACGCGACTTTAGGGTCGGGATCGGTCATAGCGACATATACTTCGGAGATTCCCGCAGCAGTCAATGCGCGGGTGCATGGAGGAGTGCGGCCCTGATGGCAGCATGGCTCGAGGGTGACATACATGGTCGCGCCCTTGGCCTTCTCCCCGGCATCTCGCAGGGCAAACACTTCAGCGTGTGGCTCGCCTGCCCTGGGATGATAACCCTCGCCGACGATAACGCCGTCCTTAACGATTACCGCGCCGACCATCGGGTTGGGGCTGGTTCTGCCTCGCTTTGCAAGAGTCAGGGCGCGGAGCATGTAATCTTCATGCGTCACTTGCGCTCATCCTCTCTCATTATCTCGCGAATCTGCTTGTTATATGATGCGTAACCCCGCAGAACCGCTCTCAGATCAAGCATCGCCAGCACGATTATCATCAGTCCCAGGAAAACGCAGATTGTCCAATAGATCAGTTCGGTTATGATATTGCCGCGTGAAGCCACCCAGGCGCCAACCAGCATCATCACAAAGAGAATTTCAACAAGCAGCACCAGTGCAATTCTCAATTTACGCTGGTATTTGCCGACCATCATACCGGATGTCTTCCAGCGCCGAACCTCAATTGCGAATCCTGTTAGAACCGCAATTATCCCAATAATCGCGACCCATTGAATGAACGAAGGCATATCAGGCTTCCTTAGAGGCAAAAGCCGTCTCGGCAGCCATACGAAGATCCGTGCACGCCTCTCCAACTGGCTTGCCGCTGTTAAAGACCGAAGAACCCGCAACCAGCACATTTGCGGCCGCGCGGACGACCTTCGGGGCCGTATGAACATCGATGCCACCGTCAACAGCGATATCTATATCAACACCGGCTTCATCAGCCATGCTCTTTGTCTCGACTATCTTCGGCACCATGGTTTCAATAAAACGCTGACCGCCGAAACCAGGATTTACAGTCATAATCAAAACAGCATCGAGATCACCGATCACATGTTCCAGAACACATAAGGGGGTATGCGGATTAAGAGCAACCCCCGCAGGCACACCCAGCGCTTTAATTGACTGGATGGTGCGGTGAAGGTGAGTGCACGCCTCCGCATGAACGGTTA